>JBIQJZ010000029.1:0-15201 GCA_044507115.1 Flammeovirgaceae bacterium
GCCAATAACCACAGCGTTGTGGTTGCCATCAATAATCTCAACATGATTGTAGTTGGTTTAAACTTGCAGTGCACAGGGGAATGCGCTGCGTACGTTTAACCACCTGCCAAGCACATCGTTCCGTATGCCGGTACCAGCACGCAGTCGGATGATTGTCACACAAATAGTGATTGCTTCAGCAGGTTTGCCTCCCTTCGGCCGCATTACCGGCATCAGGTTCCATGGGTATAATCTCAGCCCGTTATTTTTAGGCACCCCTTTCTTCCACTCGGAAGATGCGCAAATCTAGTCAGACTTCACAGGTTAACAAAATATTCGAGCGACGATTCGGTGAGTTAGCGCCAGAATCCTAGTTTTGGAGTATGTACACCGCGCAGGTTGAGAATTTTACGTTTGAAATTGCCGCTGCTGACGAGGGATTTCTGGTGGATGGTAAACCGGTGGCCTGTGATATCACCACCATCAAGGATGGTTACTTTCACGTATTGATGGGGACCCGCGGTTTTCGCGCTGAGATTGTCGAGGTCGATTCGCAAGGAAAGCAGTTAATTGTTAAGGTGAACGGGCGCACGTATCCCGTCATCTTGAAAGACCGGTTCGATGCCGTTCTTGAAAAGATGGGCATGACCGCGAATTCCGGTGCGCGCGTGAATCTTGTACGCGCTCCCATGCCGGGCCTGATCATCGCGTTGAAGGTCTGCGACGGGGATGCCGTAAAAGCTGGTGATACCTTGCTGATTCTGGAAGCGATGAAAATGGAAAATGTCATCAAGGCTCCGGGTGACGCAGTTGTCAAGTCGGTCAAGATCGCTATGGGTGATGGTGTGGAAAAAAATCAGGTATTGATTGAATTTAGCCCTGTCTAGATTTTATTACTTCCTATATTTGCACGACTCGAAAACAGGTCCGGATGGAAAAAGAGGCTGAAATTGGCGTAAACCAGGAGAACGTTCCTCAGAAAACTATGGTCAAATACAAGCGTATTCTGCTCAAGCTAAGTGGTGAATCGTTGCAAGGCACATCCAAGAGCACTAACCTCAGTCCGGAGATGCTCGAGCAATACTGTGAGGATATCAAAGCTGTGGCAGAGGCGGGAGTGGAAGTTGCGATTGTGATCGGCGGCGGGAATATCTTTCGTGGAGGCCAGGCCGAATCCCTTGGTATCGACCGCGTTCAGGGTGACTACATGGGAATGCTCGCAACCGTGATCAATGGTATGGCGTTGCAAAGTGCACTTGAACGCAACGGACTCTACACCCGGCTAATGTCCGGAATCAAGATGGAGCAGGTTTGCGAGCCTTTCATCAGACGCCGCGCGATTCGACACCTCGAGAAGGGAAGGATCGTAATCTTCGGAGCCGGTATCGGCAATCCATACTTCACTACAGACTCAACGGCTAGTCTTCGCGCTATCGAAACGCAGTGCGATGTGGTGTTAAAAGGGACTCGCGTAGATGGTGTGTACTCGGCTGACCCCGAGAAGGTACCTGATGCCAAACGATACGAAAAGCTGTCCTTTCAGGAGGCATATGAAAAGAACCTCAATATTATGGACATGACAGCTTTCACACTGTGCATGGAAAACAAATTGCCTATCATCGTTTTTGATATGAACAAACGCGGTAATTTGTTGAAGGTTGTCCGGGGAGAGAAAGCAGGAACCCTGATCAGCTAACGGTCGGCCGCACAAGGGCCGGGTCGAACCCCGGGAGCTCCAGCAACAATTTCTATATTTACGTCAAATCACGTACGCTATGGACGAGCTTGATTTATACCTCGAAGAGGCGAAAGACCTCATGACTAAAACAATTAATCACCTCGCATTTGAATTGACCAAGATTCGGGCCGGAAAGGCGAATCCTGCGATGCTTGATGGCGTGCAGGTGTCCTATTATGGTGCGAATACCCCATTGAACCAGGTTGCGTCGATGACTACCCCAGACGCGCGCACGATCTTCATCAAGCCTTGGGAGAAAGGTATTATCCCTGAGATCGAAAAGGCGATCATGAATGCGAACCTCGGACTCAATCCGCAGAATGACGGCCAGCAGATTATCATCAACATTCCGATGTTGACCGAAGAGCGGAGGAAACAACTGGTTAAGCAGGTCGGTCACGAGTGTGAACATAGCCGTGTCAGCATCCGGAACATTCGAAAGGAAACAAATGAGCAGCTGAAAAAAGTGAAGGGTGTGTCGGAAGATGATATCAAACGCGCCGAGGAACAGGTACAAAAGCTGACCGACGATTTCATTTCCAGGATTGACGCCCAACTGAAAAAGAAAGAAACGGAAATCATGACGGTGTAGTTGCCGGCGGCATTCGGACGCCTGTCGAGACGGCCGGGAGCATAATCTGTTCGCACCGGGTATAATTTTAGATTCTTTCTTATTTTCGGGAAACCCCTGCCATTAGAGCGTTGCATTTCAAATGGTGCAGGCAAGGTAAACCAGCTATACATGACAAAATTTTCATCGGAAGTCGAAGCCGCCAACGCGCTTGCGACATCCTATCAGCAGCTTAGAGCGGAGATATCCAAAGTTGTCATAGGACAGGAAGAAGTGGTGCGACAGGTGCTGATTGCGATCTTTTGCCAAGGCCATTCCTTGCTGGTCGGTGTCCCGGGACTGGCGAAAACGCTTCTGGTGCAGACGATCGCTACTGCTCTCGATCTCCAGTTCAAACGCATACAATTTACTCCAGACCTGATGCCGTCTGACATCGTCGGCGCCGAGACTATGGACAAGGAAAGAAACTTCAAGTTTGTCAAAGGCCCCATTTTCGCGAACATTGTTCTCGCGGATGAGATAAACCGCACGCCGCCAAAAACGCAGGCTGCCTTGCTGGAATCTATGCAGGAGTCGGCTGTAACGATCGCCGGGATGCGGTACGAACTTCCCAGTCCGTTTTTCGTCCTTGCGACTCAAAACCCTATTGAGCAGGAGGGAACCTATCCCTTGCCAGAGGCACAACTCGACCGTTTCATGTTCAATATCCTGCTGACGTACCCATCGTTTCGGGACGAGGTGGAGGTAGTTAAGATGACTACATCTGATGAGACAAGCACGGTCAACAAAGTATTAACGGGTCCGGACATCACTGCCTTTCAGCATTTGGTCCGCCGCGTGCCCGTCCCGGACAATGTTGTTGAATACGCAGTGGGACTCGCCAACAAGACTCGCCCCGGCGCCGACGGTGGCTCTTCAATCGCCAGCGATTACCTTGAGTGGGGCGCGGGACCGCGAGCGTCACAGTATCTTGTACTCGGGGCGAAGTGCAATGCCCTGCTCAACGGAAAATACTCCCCGGACATTGAAGACGTTCAGGCGATCGCCAAGCCTGTGTTACGCCATCGCATCGTGCGCAACTTCAAGGCGGAAGCCGAGGGGATTAGCGTCGATGAGATTATCGGGAGGCTTATTTGACCGGGTTCTGGGTGCCGGGGACTAGGTTCTGGGGGACTGGCAATTACAATAGAATATAGAGATGAGGGTTGGGTGGTTAGGTATTGCGTTTGTTCTAGCGAGTTGGGGTTGTCAACCTGACTTGTCGGATGACGCTATTCCATGGCAACCCTTTGATGTGATTCAGATCAATCTCAACCTTCCGGAATATGTAAGTCTGAAAAACGACGGGGGATTTAAGACGATTGAAAACGCCGGCGTGCGCGGTATAATTCTCTACCGGCTGAACGCCTCAAACTATCTCGCATACGAGCGGAACTGTTCGTTCCAACCAAACAGCGCCTGCGCAACGGTAGAGGTACATGCTACGACCCTCTTTCTCTTCTGCGCTTGCTGTTCCTCCAACTTCGACTTTGCAACTGGTTATCCGACGAGCGGACCCGCTTGGAGACCCCTCCGCCGATATCACAGCTCCCTCAATGGAACTACCCTCACCATCACCGACGACGTTGTTGAATAGTACCTCCAACCCAGAATCTGGCACCTAGAACCCAGTGCCCTGCACCCAGAACCCAGCGCCCTGCCCTATCCCCCCGCTCCCTGAAACTGCGCCAGGAAGCGCACATCGTTCTCCGAGTACAACCTCAGGTCATTGACCTGGTATCGCAACTGCGTTACACGCTCGATACCCATGCCGAAGGCGAAGCCGGTGAATTCTTCCGGGTCGATATCGCAGTTTCGCAGCACATTGGGGTGCACCATTCCCGCGCCTGCGATCTCCACCCATCCACTGCGTTTGCAGACCACGCACCCGTCACCTTTGCAGATGAGGCACGTCACATCGATTTCCGCACTCGGTTCGGTGAAAGGGAAAAACGAAGGGCGTAGGCGCAACTGTATATCGTCGCCATACATTTCCTTCGCAAAGTGGAAGAGTGTCTGTTTGAGATCCGCGAAGCTCACGTTGCGGTCGACGTACAAGCCCTCGACCTGGTGGAAGAAGCAGTGTGCACGCGCGGAGATCGCCTCATTGCGGTATACCCTTCCCGGCATGATTGCACGGACAGGAGGTTTTTGGTTTTGGAGGAGGCGTATCTGCACGTTCGAGGTATGGGTGCGCAGCAATACGTCGCCGCCTTCACGGTTAGTTTTTTCGATGAAGAAGGTGTCCTGCATCTCCCGCGCCGGGTGGTTCGGCGGGAAATTGAGCGCTGAGAAGTTGTGCCAATCGTCCTCGATCTCCGGACCGTTCGCTACATTGAAGCCCAGCCGCTCGAATATCTCAATGATGCGATACTTGGTAATCGACAGCGGATGGAGATTGCCCACCTTGTTCGGTATAGGAGGAAGGGTCAGGTCGATGCCTGCCGGCGCCTCACTGCCCACCGTCTCCAGTGCTTGTGAGAGCTCAGCGAATTTGGCCTCGGCCGCCTTTTTCAGGTCGTTGAGGATCTTGCCCGATTGTTTCTTAGCCTCTGGCGGGAGCTTTTTCAGCTCATCGAAGAGTTCGGCAATCGCCCCTTTCTTGCTGATGAATTTGAGACGGAAGGTTTCAACGCTTTCGCGGTTAGCGGCGACAGACGCTTTGACCTCTTTCAATAATGTTTCGATACGTTCCTGCATGCGGGTTAAAGATCATGCAAAAATAGGGATTTGTTTTCACTTGCAGCCGCAGAATATCGCGACTCTACTCTACGACTTCTTTCACATCGCGCTTCCTCAGTATAAGGCGATCCAGCGTGATGCTAAGGATAACGGATAGTCCCAGGACCGCGAGAATCACGTACCGATCAGTCAGGTCGCGCAGGAAGACTGCCATACCAATGTAAAATAGGTGTACACCCGTAAGGATGACCGTCGTTTGACTATGAGTCATACCGAGGCGCATGATGGCGTGGTGAATGTGGCTCTTGTCCGGCTTGAAAGGGGATTGTCCCTTGAGCAGTCGCAGCACGATTATGCGAAAGGTGTCAATAAGTGGAATGATAATTATACAGATTGCTGTGCCGATCGATGAGAGAAACTTGAACGGCGACTCTCGGGGTAGATAGAAGTTGACGTTAATGAAGTGAACTGCCAGGATTGACAGGAACATCCCGATGACGAGTGCCCCGGTATCGCCCATAAAAACCTCCGACGGCTCCCAGTTAAAGATGAGGAAGGCGAAGACGGCGCCGAGCATTGTGAACGACAGGATTGCGTACACCGACTCGCCGACGAGGTAGAACCATCCTCCGAAACAGATGAGCGCCACGATTGCGATTGATCCTGCGAGTCCGTCGAGGCCATCGATGAGGTTGAACGAGTTTGTGATGACGATAATGGTAAGAATGGTCAGCACATTACTGATCCATTCGGGCAAAGCAAAGATTCCAAAGATACCGTATAAGGATCCGAGCTTCAGGTCAAAGAACAAAACGAGCAACGTCGCCGCGAGTATCTGACCTATCAACTTCAGGATTGCCCGCAATGGAACGAGATCGTCGCGCACGCCGATAAAGAAGATGACGAAGAGTGCTACAAGTATCCATTTTATTTCCGACCAACTGGTCAGATCGATCCATATCAGCGATGAAATAGAGAATCCAAAGAAGATGGCAATACCTCCCATCGAGGGGGTGTCCTTCTTGTGAATCTTTCGCCGACCGGGAATGTCGACGATATTTTTCTCCACCGAGTACTTAATGATCACGGGGACCACTAAGAAACAGATAACGAAAGATGTAATTGCAGCCGCTAGATAGATGGCCATGGTTCAGGGTCTGAAGCATGCAAAAATAGTAAAGAAACATAATCCGGTGTATCGCCTTTCATAATTATAAGTTGACATGACATACAATACGATGCTTTCGAAATCGTTCCTGACTCCGTTAACGGCGATTCAAAGTTTTTTTGCCACGCTTTTGTCAATATTAATCTAATTTTGCGGCGGCCACACGATGAAGGTTCTATTTCTTACAGACAATTTTCCTCCTGAGTACAATGCTCCGGCAACTCGCACGTTTGAGCACTGCCGGGAGTGGGTTAAACGCGGAGCCGATGTTACCGTTATTACCTGCTTTCCGAATTTCCCGAAAGGCGAAGTATTTGACGGCTTCAAGAACAAATGGAAAGAAGTCAGCTACATGGACGGGATCAGAGTTGTGCGTGTGTGGAGCTTCATCACACCAAACGTCGGAACGTTCAAACGATCCCTTGACTTCTTCAGCTTCGCCGTGACGTCCTTTATAGCGGGATTGGCAGTTAAGGCTGATCTGATCGTCGCAACATCACCTCAGTTCTTTACCGCCCTGTCCGGATGTGCGCTGGCTTTCTTCAAGCGAAAGCGCTGGGTCATGGAGGTGCGTGACATTTGGCCTGAGTCCATCGCAGCCGTTGGGGCAATGAAGACAAGATGGGTGATCTCGTTACTCGAAAGAGTCGAACTGTTCCTATACCGGAATGCATGGCGTATTGTTGTTGTAACTGACGCATTTAAAGACAATATGGTTGCAAGGGGAGTACCTGCTGACAAGATATTTGTTGTCAAGAACGGTGTGGACCTTTCGGTCTACGCACCAACCCCCCGAAACAAGGAATTGATGGATGCGTTGGGTATTCCACAAAAGACCATCGTCGGGTATACGGGTACGCATGGGTTGGCCCACAGTCTCGACTTCATTCTCAGGAGTATTGCCAGGATGAACGATCAAGATTTCCACTTCGTGTTTATCGGAGATGGGGCAGAAAAGGAAAATTTAATGCGACTTGCTCAAACGCTGCAACTAAACAACGTGACATTCGTAGACCCGGTGAGGAAGTCGGAGATTGTGTCATATCTGTCGATGATCGATATAGCGCTGGTGCCGTTGAGAAAATCCTCTACATTTGAAGCGGTTATCCCCTCCAAGGTATTCGAGTCAGTAGCGATGAATATACCCGTCCTGCTTGGAGTGAACGGGGAGACCCGCGCGATAATCGAATCATACGGGGCTGGTATCTATTTTGAGCCTGAAAATGAGGATGACTTTCTGGCTAAGCTTGTGCTTATGAAGCAGAGCATTGATCGTGATCGCAACCACTTTACTAACGGATGCCAGCGGATGTCACATGACTTTAACCGGGAGAACCTTGCTGAAAGGATGCTGCATATTCTTTCCGGAGAAGAGGATGTTTCTCAAACCAGAACCCCATGAAGATTTCGCTCGTTGCTGGCGCTCGCCCGAATTTTATGAAGATTGCTCCGATCATTCGCGCTATCAATGCGGCGAAGGGCAACGGCGCGGACTTGCATTTCAGATTGGTGCATACAGGCCAGCACTACGACGACAAGCTAAGCAAGGTTTTTTTTAGTCAACTAGGTCTGCCCGAGCCCGATGTCAACCTGGGTGCAGGGTCGGGCACACAGGCGGAGCAGACGGCGCGGATCATGGTTGAGTTTGAGCGTGATCTTGTGGCAAACCCGGTAGACCTCGTGGTTGTGGTCGGCGATGTTACGTCAACACTCGCGTGCACGATCGTGGCGAAGAAGCTGAACATACGTGTCGCGCATGTCGAGGGCGGCATCCGCTCATTTGACATGTCGATGCCCGAGGAGATCAATCGCCTCGTGACCGACTCGATTGCCGACTACTTCTTTACCACCTCGGAAGTAGCCAATGACAATCTTCGGAAGGCGGGCGTCGGGGATGACAGGATCTTCTTCGTGGGAAATACCATGATCGATACGCTGAACGCGAATCTTCAGAACCTTCAGCAACCGGAGGTGTGGGATCTGCACAAGCTGCGGCCTGGGAGTTACTTTCTTCTTACTTTACACCGACCGTCAAATGTGGATGACCTTGCGAAATTTTCCCGGATCATCACAGCGATCGATGAGGCTGTCGAAGGGAAGGTGGTCTTCCCGGTTCATCCGCGAACGTCGAGGAATTTCAATCGTATCTCGCAGTCCTTGTCGAATATTGTCGCAACCGAGCCGCTAAGCTATTTCGAGTTTATCTACCTGCTAAAGGAATCGCGCGCTGTGATCACAGACTCCGGTGGTGTGCAGGAAGAAACAACTGTACTGGGCATCCCGTGCCTCACGCTGAGGAACAACACAGAGCGGCCTGAGACGGTCTCTCTGGGAACAAATCAATTGCTCGGCGACAATCCTGAGAAGTTGCGGACGGCGATCAAAGAAATTTCATCCGGCCAATGGAAGTCTGGAGTAATCCCTCCTCTGTGGGATGGCCGCGCGGCCGAACGAATCGTCGGCGCTATTCTGAGCCTGCACCTGCAGGTTGCGCGTGTGCAAACGTGAATTCAATTTCATTTTCGCGGTGGAAGTGTGTGGTGAGGACAGTTGACGAAACCGTCTTATTGTATCCCGCTGCATACCTGTATGTACCGCTGCTGAATTTGCTGGTGCTTGTAATGCGAATATCGCCGGCGTAGGCACATCGATCATCGACCACAACGCGTTCTGCTGGAAGAAAATGGAGATGCGCCGCCGAACGTGGTTCTGCACCTACCCCCGTGATTTCATCACGGATGATGAGCGTGTTGTCAGTCCACCGCCAGGTCCGCCGATGTGTATAGCCAAGAAATTTGTAACCGTCATGTGCTGCAGTGATCGCGCCATCTGTCTCTTGCAGAAAAGTAATTTTCGCCCGCCTGCCAACGCGAAAGCTCTTCCATACTTCGCTTTGGTTACGGTTGTTGATGGTCACAGTGTTGTGGCTTTCGGTTGATCGCTCGAGTATTCTTAGGGCACTTTCTTCATACGTGCTCGTTCCGGTATCGACAACAACCCCTTGGCCCCTGCGGTACAGGACAAAGCTCAAAGTGTCGCTATGTGCGTGGCCCGGGATGTAGTCGGGCCCGATATTGCCAATGTCTACAAACAATTCAAATGAAGGCGTGCGGATCATTCGATAACCTGAGGCGGACAAAGGCCTTCTGTCGGGCACGATACCGAGACGATCGGCGTATTGCAGCAGCTCCCCCGGAACCGGAGCACCTCCCGCAATTGTGTCATTGACGGCTGGTAGATCACCATTCTCAAAGGTGATTTGTTGCAGCCAACCCAGCATCGCGGATGCTTTTTCTGTCATTACAGAATTTATCGTTGCCTTCCATGGATTGCGCTGCACGAGATTGATACAATCGAGCAAACGGTGCAAGAGGATACAATGGTACATCGGCGACAGCTCGAAATGAGCACCATCTTCCAGGATCTGTTCGTTCAGTTCGTCGCGAATGATCTTTTCAGCTTTGCGCAGGAAGGTGGTGTCTCGAAAGTAGTATGCTCCAAACAAAAGGGAAAAGCCATTTTCAAGCAGGTGATTTCCGAGAAGGTGGTATTCAACATTCGATGATAAAAGCCGGTAATGCGAGTAGAGCACAGCGTTGTACGCCGGGTTGACGATCTGGTGGCGGGTAAAAAACTTGATCCAGTTAATGCCGCGCAATGAGATGGGGTAAGGCTCCAGACCTTGGCGGAGTGCTCCGTGGTTTTTGCAATATGCTGCGATTAGGGATACCCCATCCTTTTCCGGCAATGCAGGTTGATTCAGGAAGTCGAAGTAGTTGAGGTTGTAGGCCCAGAGCTTTCCAAATGAGAGATAGTTCCAATCGATATTTTCCTCAAATGCCTTTTCCTTGTTAAGGAATACAAAAGTGCTGTTGCCCAAGAATGTTCGGTGAGCGGCGATGGATGGCTCGAGCACCAATGACTGCACGGCAAATGAGGATGGTTTTGGAATGATTGGTGTCGTGCCGGTTAGTCTTCGCTTAAGGCGGTAGTAAACCTGGTAAAAGACCTGGCGTGGTTTCAGGAATCGGACAGTATAGAAAATCAACTTGAGTTTCTCTGTCGCCATCAGACATCGATCCAGGTTCCTTGTTTCAGCGAGTCAATGGCTCTAAGGGCAGCGCGTGACGTATTGACGATCTGCTGGAACGGAATCAACTCGGCGCCTCCTTTGGTCAGACACTCCTGCAATAACCGGAATTGTTCCAAGTGTCCTTTGTCTTGCGACTTCGAAAGAGTGGCAGACTTAAAGCCATACCCGTTAAGTTTTCGAAAGTTGTCAATGACAAGGGTCCTTCCTTGTGAGTAGATTTCGATACGTTCTTTTGAATATGCCTTGTGCCCGTTCGAGAAATAGTTGATGACGCCATGGCTGCCGTCTTGATACTTCAAAAGGATGGTAGCGTTGTCTGTGTTCTCAGTCGGGTGTTGACCTGATGCGGACATGACGACACGCGTGACCAGACTCCCTGTAAAATAGGAGATCAGATCGATCAGGTGACAAGCCTCCCCGACAATTCGCCCACCACCGACCTTCAGGTCATGCACCCACGATTCCGGGGGAATGAAACCCGCGTTCATCGTTGCGATAACATTAATAGGTCCCGAGTTTCCGATAAGTTTCTTTGCTTTTGTTGAGAACGGTGAGAATCGCCGGTTGAATCCTACGGTGACGGTTTTTCCGCTCGCGGCATAGGCATTTTCTATTGCTTCGATCTCCTCTAAACTCAGCGCGAGCGGTTTTTCGACGAACACGTGCTTTCCGGCCTGGAGTGCTTCGATGATCAGACGAGCATGGAGGTTGTGACGCACGGTGATGGCGACGGCAGTGACTTCCGGATCACCGAGGATCTGTGTGTAGTCGGACGTTGCCTGAGGAATCTTGTGCTTGTTGGCGACTGAGACAGCCGAGAGACCTTTTTCGCTCGCGATGTATTTTATATTGTATCCCAGTTTGTGCATCGTCGGCGCGATCGTTGTTTTCGTGAAGTTCCCGGCGCCGATTATGCCAACTACCGCACGACCCGGTGCGAAGTTGGCTGTTGTTAACTGAATGCTTGGGCGCAAATCCGGGGCATCGTTTGAGTACCGGATGAGAGATGCGATTGAACGACTGCTGCCGATGTTGCCATAGATCGCGTTGAAGTCTTCAAGGGGGTGGATGTTCGTGATCAACGAATCGACCCGTAGCGCACCGGTAGATATCGCGTACAGCACGGCGTCAAAGTTTCGTTTTTCTGTCCACCGCACGTACGGCAGCGGGTAATCGATGCCTTTCTGTTCATAGGTGTCGTCATACCTGCCAGGACCGTAAGAACATGACACCTGGAAGCTGAGCTCTTTTTCATAGAAGTCCGAACGCTTGATATCGAGCCCCACGACACCGACCAGGACGATCCGGCCGCGCTTTCGCGACATGCGCGCTGCCTGTGAGATGACATCGTTGCTTTGAGTTGAGGCAGTAATGATCACTCCGTCGACTCCGACCCCGCCCGTCTCTCCCAGGCAAACCTGAACCGGATCCACATTGGCGGAGACCTCAAAAGCTTCGATCCCGAAAGATTTTGCCAAGCTTACTTTTTCCTTGTCAAAATCACAGCCGATGACTCGGCAACCGTTGCTCTTCAAAAGCTGACAGGTGATGAGGCCGATCAGACCCAGACCGATCACGGTAACGGTTTCACCGAAGGTTGGATTGACCAGACGGATGCCCTGCAATCCAATGGCTCCAATGACGGTAAAACTGGCGTGTTCATACGTGACGTTGTCAGGGATTCGGGCGGCGAGATTTTTTGGTATCATGACAACCTCCGCGTGCGGTCCGTTTGAGGCGACGCGATCGCCAACCTTAAACTCTGTGACGTCTTCCCCTACGGCAATTACCTCTCCTGCGTTGCAATACCCCAGTGGGATGGGATCTCCAAGTTTCTTGAACACAGCGTCGAGAGTAGGGAGGAGACCGTCAGACTTTATTTTGTCGATCACCTGTCGGACCTTTTCCGGTTGCTGGCGCGCTTTATCGATCAGATTGGCTTTGCCAAACTCAACAAGCATGCGCTCCGTTCCGAGTGAAACGAGAGAGACTCTCGAGCGCACAAGGATGGATCCTTTTCTGACTACCGGTACCGGAACATCCGTCAGGATGGTTTCACCCGACTTCAGGTCCTGAATGATTTGTTTCAAATGACAGATTTTTTGAGTTACACCATCGCTAAATTAACCTTTATCGACCACATAGGGAATTGGAAACCTACAGGGTTCGCGACGAAGCGAGCAGCGTATTGATCTCACTGCGTTTCGGGTAGTTGATTAGCACAGCTCGGTAAACACCCTTGAACACAAACATACTTCCGGCGGCAGCCCCGATGATGCCGAATTGATCGACGAGTTCCTTTATGTCAGCCAGAGTACCGGCACCGCCAAGTGCTGTGATCGGAATATTCACGGCTTCGCGGATCGTCGCTATCAGCTTGTGATCGTATCCCTTCATCATTCCGTCATTGTCGATCGAGTTGATGACAATTTCCCCAGCGCCTGACCGCTCGAGATCGATCGCGAAATCCCGGGGACTCCTGCCGGTTGCCTTCTTGCCGTTATGTGTGAAGACTTCGTACTTGGCAAAAAGCCCCTTCTTCTTTACATCCATGACAGCAATCACACTTTGTCTGCCAACGGCTTCCGCGATGGCAGAGACCAGTGAGGTGTTATCAACAGCTGCAGACGAGATAGCCACCTTTTCCGCGCCAAGGCCGATGATGGTCTGCGCATGCTTCACTGTTTTTACACCTCCTCCGTAGCAGAGCGGCATCCGGCATTCCGCCGCGAGGTTTCGGATCATTGTAAAGTCCGGGTCCCGCCCTTCGACCGTTGCATCGATGTCGATGACCATCAGTTCGTCGACCTCCTTTTCGTTGAAGATCTTTACCGCGTTGATCGGATCGCCTACATATTTCGGATCCTTGAAGTTCTGTGTTTTAACCAATCCCTTGTTGTGGACCAGAAGACAGGGTATGATTCGTGGGCGTAGCATATCAGAGGTCGGCGAAATTTTTTAATATTCGAATTCCGTTCTGGTGACTCTTTTCCGGGTGAAACTGCATACCATAGATATTCTCACGATGGATTCCCGACGCAAACCTGTCGCCGTACTCGGTTGTGCATAAGATGTTTTCCGCCTTCGTGCACGAGAAGTAGTAGGTGTGAAGAAAATAGAAGCCCTGCTGATGATCGATGTCCTTGAGAATCGGATGATCAACGACGGGGGTGACTGCGTTCCAGCCCATGTGCGGGACGTGCGGTTTGTGGGAGAACCTCGACACGTCGATGTGCCTGACGTGCCCGTCTATCCAGCCAAGCCCGGGTAGTGTTCCTTCCTCACTGTCGTTTGCAAGTATCTGCATTCCGACACAGATGCCAAGTACGGGTATCTTCTTCCGGAGCGCCAGGTCATCCAATGGATCTTTCAAACCGGATTCAATTAGTTGAGACATCGTCTTGTCAAATGCTCCGACGCCGGGCAGTATGATCTTCGTGGCGGATCGCAGCGCCGCGGGATCCTCGACGACCTGGAACGGAATTCCGAGTCTTTTGTAAATGTTTCCAATTGCGAGGATATTACCCGAACCGTAGTTGACAATTGTAATCATCGTTTTCCTCCTCTCACTATTCCAAGCGCTTTCAGCACAGTGGCCCCAAGGTTGTAAATGTATTCCTGGTTTTTATAGTCTTTGTAACTTTTGTTCGGCGCATTCAAATATCCTCTCAACTCATCGACGGATATGTCGAGTTTGGTCGCGATGTATTCGAAATCCTGCTGGATAGTACTCTCGTCATACGGCGGGGTTTTGAGTTTCTCGAGCGCTTCTTCCCGGGTCATCTGGTTGGTCAGTATCAAACTTGAGTATTGCACTTTTCGCGTGTCGTAACCGAATTTTACGGGCAGCCAATAGCCTTCGTAGAATTTGGTGAAACGCGACTCAAAATGCTTCTGAGGGTAGCGTTGCCAGCCGAACTTGTCGACGAGCAATTGCATGGCCTCTTCCTTGTGATAGGGTATGTAATTCAACGGCGTAACTACTTGTATGCCTTTCAGGAACCTTAGGTAAACCTTGTGCCGCAGGATGCTGGTCATCGGAAAATTCCGAAGCGGTCTTTTTCCGAACCGGCGGTGAATATCCTTAAGTTGAGTCAGATCTGATTGGTAATACATCCATTCGATCGGGTTTCGGATACACTCCGTTGAGTAGTTAGCTCCGGTAAGGATATACTTCACGTTGTGTTCGTTTGCGAACTTGTACATCGTCGCAAAGAATGCGTGATCTTGTGGAGTGTCGATGTGTGGGACTCCAGCCTTAAAGAAGGCCAACTGAAGGTCTTTCATTTCTTCCCAGTCGATCACCTCAGTGTAAAGATCGAGTTGGAGTTGGTCGACCAAAACTTCAATATTGTTTACTGCTTGTTGGGAGTTCCATCCTGCATCGACGTGAAATACCAGCGGACGCAGCCCCAGTTCCTTTGCCCAGTAGGTGAGGTACGAACTGTCGATACCGCCGCTCATTCCCATGATGCAGTCAAAATCCTTTCCCCTCCCTTCCTTCTTTATTTTTTCGACTATCATCTCGAGTTCTGCTCGTCCGCGTGCGTCCGTGTGCCAGTTGGGAAGAATACTCTCGTAAAAAACCCGACAATGATCGCACATACCGTTTGCGTCAAACACAATCTTCGAGTCAGTAGTGTCCATGACACAGTTTGAGCAGATTTGGTACTTTTCGTTGTTCATAATCAGGATTGTCCTGGTTTCTAGTTCGATTGTGTTGTCGTTATGGGTTCGTTGATCACTTCCTCCAGTACGCGCCATCGGTCTTCTGCGTAGTGATTGCTCAGGAATTTTTCGATGTCTGGCTGGACTTCGAAAAAATTCTCCCGGAAGAAGCTAAGACTTTCTTTGTAATCTTCTATCGTGGCGTTGCGTCTGATCACAGTCTCTGGAGCTTCTATCAGGCTGCGGAGATCGGCATAGACCAG
>JBIQJZ010000029.1:15211-24219 GCA_044507115.1 Flammeovirgaceae bacterium
GCGCGGTTGCTGACGGTGCAAGCCTGTACGCTCCGGATGGCAGGGTCGTACGGAAGAATCGAGCAGAACACGTCGTCGATTTTGAGTGTATCTATGCTGCTGTAGGCAACATATTCGAAGTTGGAGTAACGCTGGCGTAGGTGCTGAACGACGTGCTCACTGCGCGTCTTAGAGATTGGTCCAACGAATCGATAGTGGTACGGGGTGTCGCGAAGAAGATTTTCTACCATAGACCAATCCATCCGATGGATATAGCCAAAGTACAACACAGTGTTGCGTTCTTTGTTCCCACCTGGACGTCGGTAGCTATTCGCGCTCCACGGAAAGAGAAGTCTTACATCCGGGGTGTACGTCTTTAATTTCTCCAGCAGGGGATAGGAGACCGTTAACACATGGTGGGAATTCTGACACGTCCTCCTGACCTGGTTGCGTATGGCGTTTTCCATCCCAAACTTTGCCTGACTCTCGAAATCGTCTTCGATCATTGTGATCACCTTTTTTCCAGGAGCAAGCTGCTTTAGAAATGAGTATTCGTAACAGAAATTTAATATAAAGTCGAATTCCACGCGTTTCAGAATCTTTTTAAGATACTGTTTGACGACGAAATTGTTTGCTTCCTGCAGTACACGAAAATAGCGCAGCTGATGGTGCAACAATTCAGCATGGGCGTAGAATGTAATTCCTTCCTCCGTCCTGGTTCGAATGAGGGCATTCTTGTAAGCGTTTTTCTCCACGTATGTGATCGCATAGCCATGCTGAAGCAGCAAACGGGTAAGCTGGTGCCGGATACGGGGAGGTTCGCTCCAATTCGTCCGGGTTATGATAAGCACCTTTTTCATTGGCTATACCAGTTGCTTGTTTGTGTTCTTCATGAAGAGAAAGGCGAGCAGTATTAGTACAAGACCGCCGTGAGTCCACATCACTGTTGTCAGCGACCCGCTCAGGATTAGAAAAATGAAGAGGAAGAACATGCCAAAAAACTTCGGACTGATATCCAGCTGGTTAAGAATAGAGAAGTAGAACGATACAAACAGTATGTTTATTGTTACTCCGAGCATGCCCGCGTTCATAAATCCCTCCGAGATGATGCCATTGTTGGCGCCCCACAGTGGATTTCTGAAGTACTTCTCCCCGATAACATACGAGTGCTCGACTTCGTACGGATACTCTCTGAAGAGTCCGTTTATGGCCTCCGACCACAAGAGGTGGTTGTTGTCGAACATATCAAAGTAGAAGATGTCCATTAGGGCCGGTAGCAACAATGCGCGCCGGATGCTCATTGTCATAAAAAAATCGTACTGGAACAGCAGCGAGGCTACTAGTGAAAAAACACTGATGCCGACGAGGATCTTGGCGAAATAGTTGATCTTGTTGAGATAGTCATACTTGTAAAGTATAAAGGTTACCAGCAGACCAACGAATACGGCTTTATGTGCGCCACACAGGTACAGGAAGATAAGTGCTACGGATCCGATAACGATTGAAATCCGGTCTTTGTAGTAGACGGCAAACACCAGGAAACACGGTATGATGAACTTGTTGAACCATGAATACGAATAATCCGTATAAAGGTTTTGCAGGTTTTCGGCCATAAATGCCCGAGTCTCGTAAATCTCTTTGAGGAACAGGTTGTTCAGATTAACATGTGGCAGATAGATCACAACGAATGGGATGAGCCCCACTACGACGATAAAAAGCAATGCCCACTTGGAGTGCTCCGGGGTTAGCTTGGTCGATCTGATTTTTATTCTGATCCTGCTAATCAGCAGGATCGAGAAGAAAAGCATGTTGTGAGAGAGGAAGATACGAGGATCGTAGGCGTCTGAGAATGAAAACATGACGGCCGCCGGAAGCGCAAAGAAGATGAGTATTGTCGCGGATATCGCGTAGGTGAAGTCACTCGTCTTAAAGAAGGTGAGGAAGATGATACTGAATAGTACGACGACCGAACTCAGTGCGAGTCGGACGATGTTTAATTGGTAGTCCAGACGAGCCCGTATGAATGCATTCTCATATTGAACGACCAGAACGAAGCAGAGTATTAAGCAGATGTAAAAAACGACGAGCCACTTCAGAGTATTATATTTTGCTGCTGGTATACTCGTTGTGAACATCTAGTCGCTTTGATACCTCTTGTTGGAACTTGCGAAGTTAGCTATTTTGAAGCATTGCGATCCACGAAGCTGTCAATTTTGTGTTTGAAGGACTCGGTGAAACTGCCCATATTTGCGGGCGCCTGATGGTTGCGTCACGATGCTCATTTTGCGAAAAATCTTACAAAAGCTATGAACACAAGGTCAGTCCCGATTGAAAAAGAACGAATCAATTGCCTGTTCTGCAATCGGTCGGAGAGCGACGAGTGGGCTTCTGAGAACGGGTACACGGCAGTGAAATGTCGCGGATGCGGTTTGGTGTACGTAAATCCACGTCCGGCCTCCACATTGATTGACGAGGCAGTAAAGACAGGTGTTCACCGTGATGTGGAGCATGGCCGTGATGTGATTGGCGCACGATCGCCTTCGAAGGTAGCAAGATACAAGAAGCTCCTGGTCGGGCTGTTCCCGGATGTCTTGAAGAAGCAACGTCCCATATCATGGATTGATGTCGGAGCGGGTTTCGGCGAACTTGTTGAAGGAGTGACTGCTCTTTCAGCCGACGGTAGCAGAGTAGTCGGCCTTGAGCCAATGACGCCCAAGGCGGCTGTCGCCAAGGCGCGTGGTCTCGATGTGCGCGAATCGTATCTTAGTGAAATCACGGAGACGTTTGACTTCCTATCATTGATCAACGTTTTTTCTCACATCCCGGACTTTCGTGAGTTCCTCCGTGACGTGAAGCGCGTGTTGAATGCGAATGGTGAAATCCTGATTGAGACGGGAAATACGGCAGACCTGAAGAGCAGGTCTGAGGTGCCGGGGGATCTGGACCTTCCTGATCACCTGGTGTTCGCCGGTGTAAACCATCTTAGAGGATTTCTGGAAGAAGCCGGATTCCAGGTCATCGCGGTTAAAGAAGCAAGAGTGGATGGGGTTCTCAGATTTTCGAAGAACCTGGTGAAGAAACTGATGGGCCGAAAGAATATAACCGTGCGGATTCCCTATACGTCACCCTATCGGTCAGTGTTTCTCCGCGCAAGGTTAAGGTGATTCTCCCTGAAGTTATTAGAAAGTAACTTCAAATTTTCTTGCCCACACGGCCAAGTTGAACAATCGCCAGAAGGTGGAATCGTCAACCGCATCGGGAATTGCTGTGGTATCAAGGAAACCGCGAAGAAATTCCGATGATCTTATAACGCGAAGGATTTCGCCTCTGTCGTCAAACCATTTCCTTGGCGCTTCAAATCCGATCTTCCTTTTCCTCCATACGATCTCCGCCGGAAGTATGGTCTCTGCGCTCTTGCGCAGTACGTATTTGGACCACCCGTGCTTGATCTTGAAATCAACAGGTAGGGAAAGTGCTAGTTCGATTACTCTGTAGTCCACAAAAGGAACCCGGGTTTCAATGGAGAATCGCATTGAGTTCTTGTCTTCGTATCGCAAGAGCTTTTGGAGCTGTACTCTTGTGATCTCCAGCTTCTGAAGTTCCGTGATATTTTTGCCCGCTGAAGCCAGTGTTTTTAGCAGTGCCTTGTTAAGATATTTGCGGAACTCAGGCTTGATAAATTTGAATCGCTTGAACTGACGCGCAGCTCGTATGTGGTGATTCTTGAAGTACAGATAATACAGGAAGACATTCAGAAGCCCCAGGTTTGAGTTAGCGGCGACATCGCAAAACGCCTTGACCTTTCGGAAAATTCCCTTCCTGGTGGAGATGTAGGATGGGAAGTAGCGATCATATCCCAGCAAGGCCTCATCAGCGCCTTGCCCGTCGAGTAGTACGACGCAGCCTTCCGTTTTGGCTTTCTCCATCACAAAGTACTGCATGATAATGGAGGGACTGCCAAAAGGTTCTTCCTGCGCTTCTACGATATCATCAATGACGCGCAGAAAATCCGCCTTTTGCGGATGGCAAATCCGCCAGTCTAATAAGCTGGCATTGACAACCATTTCAGCGTATCCGGATTCATCATTTTGCCTTTCGATAGACTTTGCGGTGATCGCCATGAACTTCTCCCCACTTCTTCGACTGTACTCCTCGGCGGCCACTGCTGAAATATAGGAGCTGTCCAATCCGCCACTCAGGCATGTACCCACTTTCACGTCTGATCTAAGACGAAGTTTGATTGCGTCGTCTATCGTTCTTTTGAAGAGCGCCTGAGTATCAGCAAATGAAAGACCTTTCAGGTCATCCCGGGAGTTCAGCTTATACCATTGTTTTATTTCGTACTCACCGCGCGTAAGATCAAACACGAGGTTGTGTCCTGCGTCGAGTGTCTTTATCCCATCAAAGAACGTGTCGCTGGTGTGGTGATGGTATCCGAGAAATACATAGTCGAAAAGTATTTGTCGATTGACGCGCCGCGAGGGAAGTCTTGTAAGCAGCTGTCGGATTTCCGAGCCAAACACGAACGTCCCGGATACTTCACAATAGTACAATGGCTTCACGCCGAACCGGTCCCGACTGAGGAATACGCTCTTATTCTTCAGATCGTGAATAGCGAACGCCCACATGCCGTTGAACCGATGCGTGCATTCGGTTCCGTATTCCTGGTACGCGGCCAGAATGACTTCCGTATCCGAATCACTCTCAAACGTATAGCCTATTCTGACCAGTTCCTCCCTGATCTCGATGTAGTTGTATATTTCGCCGTTGTAGGTGATGGTCAGGTCGGTTCCGTAACTCATTGGTTGCGCTGCTCGCTCGGAGAGGTCAATGATCGAGAGGCGTCGGTGGCCAAACCCGACATTCTCCTTGATATAGAGTCCCTCTCCGTCCGGACCGCGATGTCGCACGCATGCGTTCATCTTCCTCAGGTCATCTGGATTCACTGGCCCTGTGCCACTAATTATCCCTGCTATTCCGCACATCGTCCTGAAGTCGATTGTTTTTTAATGTCCGATACTGAAGTATGAAGTAAAACGAGTATAAGATAACGTCATGGATAACGTAAACCGTAAGGAGGACCTCCACAGTCGTTTTGAAAAAAACGGCGGCTAGTCCCAACGTCACAAACGTTGTTACGAAGTATAAGGTTTGCCATGCCGAAGCGATCTTTATAGAATTTGTTGCATTAAATACGGAAGATAACGGCCCGACTACGAGGTGTACGACGAAACTGATTGAGAGAATCGAGGCAAAATCACCGGCACGTGTCCAGTTTTCTCCGAATACGATCCCAAAAATTTCCGGGCCAAAGAAATGCAGGACAAAGAAGACCGGAACACTTGTTGCCAGCAAACCTGCTGCCGAACCGAGGAAAAAACGCATGGATGCGCGAGGATCGTTGTTTCGAACAAGTGTTGCCATTCTCTGAAAGAACACATCCCTAAAGGATGTACCAATCAAGCCGAGGGGAGCGCTCAGCACCAGAGCAGTAAGTCCGTAGTATCCGAGGTCCGGCACCGAATAATACCAGGAGAGGATAAGTACCAGTGCCTGCATCGACATGACGTCTAGCACAGCTGGCAACAAGCTGTACTTTGGATAATCCGAATAGACTCTGGCTACGTCCGCCAGCGTAGATAGTTTTATTGCCCTTATCCGCACCATCATTTTTCGCAACAGAAAGGCGGTGGCCGCAAGGGTCCCCACGATTCGGGAAAGGATCAGGCCGAACACCAGGAGGTTTAGTTGCCCCAGTACAATTCCCGCGATGACGTATGTGCCGGCCTGCCAGATCTTGCTAACGGCGTTCTGAAAAAATTTTTTCTTCCGGATGGCCAGGTACGACAAGGCATGCCAGATGCCGAACAAAAGAACATACACGGGAACAAGATAGATGGCTGGCCCCAGGATGTTTATGGACGTGGCGAGGAGTACGCGCGCGATCAGGGCAAGGAGAATGGAAAATGCAATGGTGATATAGACGCTCAGGAAGAACAATCTGGTAGCGTCACGGCTGCGGCGGGGCAAGAGTATCGCGAGTTGATACCGTCCTCCGGCCGCAACAACCAGAATACTCGAGATGGCGAAAAATGATGTGTACAGCGCGAAGTTCTCCTCCGAGTAGAGCCGTGTCAGAACGGGCGCCGCTAAAAAGGGGAGCGCCTGACCGAGTGCTGTGCCCATCATTTGGTAGGACACATTCTTGAAGAATTCAGATCTAAATACGGCTTTCAATCGCTGCATGGAAATCAGGTATTCGCCGTTTCGCCGACGTGTTGTGTTTCGCGATCCGTCCCGTGGACTCCTGCAAGGTAACAAATCATGATGGCGAAAATGACTACCCCCGCATGCCGCGAAAGAAGATTCTCGAATAGTAAGTTGAAGGCAAAGATCGCGAGGAAGATCAACAGCATTTGGTTGCCTCTTCGAATCCCTTGCCATGACAGGCGAAAGAGTCCAAAAAGAAAGAACAGCAACACGAACACGCCTCCACCTAGCATGAAGTCCATATATTGATTATGCGTATTATAGCGTCGCTCCGCGGGGAATGTGTAGCCCAACTCTTCGTACTCGTTTACCAAGACGGTTTCCTTGTTCCCCTCACCAACACCAAAAAGCCAGTTCTTGCGGATGACTTCAAGACTGGCATTCCAGGAGAGCAACCGAAGCGAGTGTCCGTATTTGCTGTTCGGATCCACGTTCTCGAGAGAGGGACGCAACGTTTCCAGAAATACCTTTGACCGCGGGTTTGTGAAGAACAATAAGAGCCCTCCAGCAAGGACTGCCGCCAGCAGCGAGATTCTTGCCAATCGGCCCTTAGCACTGTCGACTACTATAAATGCCGTCAATGCGAATGAGGTGAGCAGCGCAGCTTTGCTTGACAATAAAAAGATTGTCGCGGCAAAAAAGACGTAGAGAATTGCCAGAGCTGTGCGTATCCGAATCGATCGCGTGCCGACATACAGCGGGTAGATGAATGCTTGCGCGAGAACAAGGTAGACACCGAAATACGTCGGCTGGTCCATAAAATAGGAAAGCTCGCTTCCAAAGAAATGATTTCCTCCCATGACGGAGGAAGTGAATACGTCGTAATCTCCTTCTGTTGAAACCCGAGAGTCGAAACGCCAACCTTCATCTGAGATTTGCACCGATCGCACAACTGCGCGCACAAAGCAAACCAGGACGGCAAGAAAATTTCCGAGTATGAACGCTGTGAATACCTGCTTCTTGCGGTCGTTTCTGAGTAATTCCGTATTAAGGGCAAACATCAACGGCACTACCAGTAGAGGTAGCCGCTTCTCGAGCAATGAAGGGGATTCACCTGTCAACAGCCCGGAGACTACATAGTAGACAAACAATCCGATGATGAACCAGTCAATTCTGAATCCTGCTATTTGATCGCCATGCCAAAGCCGAATGATGGTTCCGACCAGAACGATACCGATGATTGCGCCAAAGAACCCTCGATAAAGAGGCAGTGTGAAGATCAGCGCGAGAAAGCCGATCTGTGCATTAGTGAGATATCGAAACACAATTGACGTGGCGGCCTTCATCTCGCGGCGATGACGCTAGGAACTGACGTCTTTCAGTAATGGGTGATAGTTTTTTCCGGTTGTGCCTGTTGGCGTGGCTTGACGGATATCGTGTGCGATTTGAACGGCGTTTCTGGCGTCCAATAATCCATATCCCTTTCCGGCGAGGATATGTTTATAACTTTCTGTGTGGAGATCGGTGAATCCCTCGCTGAACTCAATTTCTTTGCCCTCCATCGTGATAGATCGATATGTACGCTTACCACTTGACTTGATAGCCGCCGGTAGGTGATCGTAGTTGATGCTCAGGAACCATCTTACTCGCGCACGTTCCAGTTCGAGATAACCCGCACCGTGCTCTTTGGATAGTACATGGACTTGACTATTCTTCACAGGACCAAAGATCCAGTCCAGCATATCAAAGAAGTGGATACCAATATTCGTGGGGACTCCGCCGGATTTGGACTCATCCCCTTTCCAGCTGATCTGGTACCAGTTGCCGCGTGACGTTATGTACGACAAGTCGATGTCATAAATTTTGTCTTTCGGACCATTCTGAACCTGATCCCGAAGAGCGATGATACTGGCATGGTGTCGCAATTGCAGGATGGTATAGACGTGCTGGCCAGTTTCCTTTTCTATCTCCGTTAGTGCATCGACATTCCAGGGATTTAATACGAGTGGTTTTTCGCATATGGCGTTCGCACCATGTCGCAGCGCAAATCGTATATGTGAGTCGTGTAGATAATTCGGCGTGCATATACTGACATAGTCGATCTGCGTTCCATGTCTCTTCAACTTGTCGAGATGCCGGTCAAACCGTTCGAACTCCGTGAAAAAATCGGCTTTTGGAAAATACGAATCCAGGACACCAACCTGGTCAAACTTGTCCAATGCTGCGACGAGGTTGTTGTCGGTTTCCTTAATAGCCTTAAGGTGTCGTGGAGCAATGTATCCGGCTACACCGATGAGGGCAAAATTCTTCATATTGATACCTGTTTCAAGAGTAATTAACCATTCGACTTACACGATCTTGGAGACCTGGTTGTTTTGCAGACGATATTTCTCACCCGATTCCTTGCACGTGGCGTGTCCGTCCTTATCGAACTCGAGCTTGTGCCCGTATTCGCTCATCCATCCTGTCTGCTTCGCAGGGTTTCCAATCACCAACGCATAGTCCGGGACGTCTTTTGTCACTACAGCACCTGCGCCGATAAACGCGTACCGTCCGATATCATGACCGCATACGATCGTGGCATTTGCTCCGATCGACGCGCCGCGCTTGACGACGGTTTTCGCGTATTGTTCGCGTCGGTTTACCGCGCTCCTCGGGTTGATCACATTTGTGAATACCATTGAAGGGCCGAGAAATACATCGTCCTCGCAGGTTACACCCGTATAGATGGAAACGTTATTCTGCACTTTCACATTGTTACCGAGAACGACTTCGGGTGAGATAACGACATTTTGCCCGATGTTGCAGTTCATTCCAAT
>JBIQJZ010000303.1:0-3443 GCA_044507115.1 Flammeovirgaceae bacterium
ACATACGGTCGTATTCTAGTTGGTTCGGGTTTCAGAGTCACATCCTTCGCCGGAGATGACGACAGTTCCGTCGCGTACGGTAAACGTCGCCCTGTTCACAATACAAATAGCAGTCAGCATCTGCTCCAGGCTAGCGTCTTGAAGGAATGTCGACGTGAATCGACATCCGGTCAGTGATTCATTTGTAAAATCTACCGCGACTGAATACCTGTTCTCAATAACTGCCGCGGCCTCTTCAAAGGTGATATTGTCCAAGACCAGATCCTGGTGTATCCATTCGGAAACGGAATCCGCCTCCGCTACATACGGGGCGGGTACAGGCGCTGATGGTGTAAATGATATCTGCTGATTCGCTTCGACAATGCTTTCGTGTTTCTCGTCGTCGCGTACCATCACTTTTCCCCTTGCCACCGTAACAGTCACCGCATTCTCGTCTGGGAATGCACGGATGTTGAAGGCTGTTCCGAGAACGACTGTGGTCACCTTCCCGGAGTAAATGATAAATGGTTTGAGACTATCCTTCCGAATATCAAAGAACGCCTCGCCAACGAGCGTGACTTCGCGGCGACCACCGGAAAATTCCAGCGGATAATCGAGCTTGCTGTCGCGATTTATCCATACTGAACTGCCATCGGGTAGCGTGATCATCCTTCGTTCGTCACGGGTGGATTTTGAAACAAGCTGGACGGGCTCCTCCGTTACCACTTGGGTATCATTAGGCTGCCAATAAGTCATTGCAAACGCCAGGGCGATCATGGCCGTAATTGCGGCAGCCACTGCCATCCTCCAGTACGGATACCGCGACGGTTGTGGCAGCGGACTTCCGGCAGGTTGCAGACGCCCTTCCCATAGCTCGTCGAGCACTTTCTTCAGGTCGTTGTCATTCCTGGAGTCCTCAACAAAGCCAAAGAATTCGTCCATTTCCCCGCGTGTGCAGGTATTGTTCACATAGCGTTCAAAAAGATGTCGGAGTCTTTCGGTTTTATCCATGTAGTGCAGAAGGCGAGTTTGATGGAAAGCCTTCACGTACATGACGAATGTCGCGAGTCAAAGGACTATGGACAATCTCGAATTTTTACAAAAGAAATGTAAAGAGGAAGAAGAGCGCCAGCCGGTCAAGGTAAGCACGGATAAAGCGAAGAGAGGAGACGAGCTGATTTTTTACCGTATTTGGCGAAATCTGGAGTTTGTCGGCGATCTGATCATGGCTGAGCCCTTCCTGGCGGCTTAGTTGAAAGATTGCCTGCTTGTGGGGTGAGAGCCGCTCGAACGCCTGCCGGACAAGTTCGCTACTTTCGGCGGCAAAAACCTGTTCCTCAGTAGTGTTTGACAATACCTCAACGCGTTTCCACACTTCCGCGCGAAGACGTCCGTCGAGGGCAATCTTCCGCAGACGATCAAGTGCGATATTGCGAAGGATCGTGTAAACGTATCTCTCCGGATCGTCGACGTTCATGAAGACATCCCGCTTCAGCCACACCTTGATGAATGTCTCCTGCACAACTTCGTCCGCCTCTTCACGCCCCTTCATCAACTGAAAAGCATACCGGTACAGGCGAGGCTGGTATCGTTCAAACAATACCTCAAATGCCCCGTGAATGTTCTCAGCAATCTGAGAAAACAGCTCCTTTTCGGTATATAACTTCCTTTCGACCACTGACGCGGAGAATATCGCTCTTAATCAAATATACGGATTGTTATGAATTTCCTAATGAATGTGTGTCCGACGGCCGGGAAGACGGCTGGTGAACCATCAGGCGAGGATGTCCTCAACCACTTTCCCGTGAACATCCGTCAGCCGGAATCTCCTCCCCTGGAATTTGTAACTGAGTCGTTCATGGTCTACACCCATCAGATGCATGAGAGTCGCCTGAAAATCATGGACGTGAACGGGGTCTTGTACAATGTTATAACTAAAATCGTCCGTCTCACCATAGCTGAATCCCGCCTTCACCCCCGCTCCAGCCATCCACATCGTGAAACAGCGTGGATGGTGATCCCGACCATAGTTAGTCGGTGTTAATTTACCTTGCGAGTAAACGGTTCTGCCAAACTCTCCGCCCCAGACCACCAGCGTGTCCTCCAACAAACCTCTTCTCTTCAAATCCTTAATCAGAGCGGCTGTCGGCTGATCCGTTTCCCTGCATTGTCGCACGATACCAGTTGGAAGGCTGTCGTGCTGATCCCATCCCTGGTGATACAGTTGCACAAACTTGACATCCTTTTCCAGGAGACGTCGTGCAAGAATGCAATTTGCCGCAAACGTGCCGGGATCCCGACTACCCGGGCCATAAAGATCAAACACTTCATCTGGCTCATTAGACACATCGACCACACCGGGTACCGATGTTTGCATGCGATATGCCATTTCGTATTGCGCGATTCTGTTCTCGATCTCGGGATCCTGATATGCCTCCATCTGGAACTGGTTGAGTTGTTTCAGGTAGTCGAGCATTTGTTTTCGATCGCGTCCATCGTAACCGTCCGGATTGTTCAGAAACAGTACGGGGTCCGCGCCGGACCGGAACTGTACTCCCTGGTAACGCGATGGAAGAAAACCATTGCCCCATAGGCGCGCGTAAAGAGGTTGATCCTTCGCCGCATCCTTGGATACAAGTACGATGAACGCAGGAAGGTTTTCATTGTCTGACCCAAGTCCATAGTTTACCCACGATCCGATGGAAGGGCGGCCAGGAAGTTGACTCCCTGTCTGAAAGAAGGTAATCGCCGGATCGTGGTTGATAGCCTCCGTATGCAATGATTTGACAATACACAGGTCGTCAACGACCGAGGCAGTATGGGGTAATAGTTCGCTGACCCACGTCTGCGACTGTCCGTGCTGTTGAAATCGAAACAAGGATGGTGCGACTGGGAGAATTGCCTGGCTCGCGCTCATCCCTGTAAGGCGTTGCCCCTTTCGAATGGAATCCGGCAGCCCCTGACCCGCCAACTTCACCAAGCCGGGCTTGTAATCGAAGGTCTCGAATTGCGAGGGCCCACCGCTCATGAACAGATAGACGACTCGCTTTGCTTTCGGCAGGAAGTGCGGCACTCCGCCGAGAGCGTCCGTCGCTGACGAGAGTGATGTCGCTGGGCTGACATCACCCGCCCTGCCACGCCCTTGCAATAGGGCACCCGTCGCCAGTGCCCCAAGCCCGAGTGAGGTCTTGACAAGAAAGTTCCTCCGGTCAATCTTCCTGTGCAACTCCGCGAAGTCGGGCATGTTCAAACGAAATTCCGGCTCATGGTGTGACATAGTTATCTCCTGGTTAACGTTGCATCGGTATTAAGGATCGTATTCGCAAGTACAGCGTTGGCAGCAACTAGCAACGGATCTGTTCGGTCGTCAACAGTGTATTGACCAGCGGTCAGCCAACCCTTTGCTTTTTCAGGACGCTGGCGGAACGCGTTGAGTTGCTCGTGGCGAAGCTCTTCAAGTGTCA
>JBIQJZ010000030.1:0-23935 GCA_044507115.1 Flammeovirgaceae bacterium
AAGCCCGTTTTCGCAGCTCAAACCGGGTGGAATAATCGCAATACGCTGATTATCAGCAGTCAGACCAGCCTCTTGAGGATTAGGTATAGAACACCGAGAAGGAACACGACAATCGAGATCTTGTTGATTCCGTGCATCATCCGGATATTGATATTACTTGGCCGGCTGGGATCTTTCCTACGGAAGAAGTACCCTCCTACCTCGCCAAGGGAAAAGAACTGCTTCCATCCGCCTTTTTTCCGGGAATCTTCTGTTTGGTCTGGTGTCATAGATTCGTGTGTTCGGCAGGTGGTTCAATCCAGTTGCCGTCAATGCGGATAATATCTATCAGTTCATCAACAGCATTCGCAGAAGGAACGTTTCGTTTCACTACCTCCTTTCCCCGATAAAGTGTGATGCGTCCGGGTCCGGAACCGACATATCCATAATCGGCATCTGCCATCTCCCCCGGTCCGTTGACAATACAGCCCATGATACCGATCTTGATTCCTTTGAGGTGATAAGTGCGTGCGCGTATCATCGCCGTAGTTTCCTGTAAATCGAACAACGTCCGGCCACAAGAAGGGCATGATATGTACTCGGTCTTCGAGATACGCGTGCGTGTAGCTTGCAAGATATTAAAGGAGGTCTCATTCAGGCGGCGACGGTTAGCTCCCTCGCCCCGAAGGAAAATACCATCGCCAAGCCCATCGATGAAGAGCCCGCCGACATCCGTTGCGGCATAGATCCTCAGTAATTCATAATCAACGCCATCGTAGCGCCGTTCAATGATCACGGGTACCTGGCAACTCATGTTGATCAGCTCGACAAACAGCCTTCGTTGTTCCGCCATGCCATGCGCATTTTGCGTGGTAGCAATCAGCACAGCTCCGACGACTTCGTTCAGACGGGAGATCAGATCCGGCGTTATCTCGTTGAGGTCAGCGCGAACGAAATTCATTTTATCTGACAGAACGGTCTCCGTTAAAAAATCTTTGGCTTCCAGGAGTGGGTAAACCCGGTCCTTACCTCGTTGAGAGAGCCACACATCGTAGTCACAGATAATGCCAAGTGTGCCCGGTATTTCAAAGTCAACAACGTTGGTAGCAGCGTAGATGTAATCACAGGCTACATCAGAGATATTCCATTTGTCCAGCGCCGGGGAGTACTGATAACCAACCGCAAAAATCGGCTATCACGCGTGGAACCTGATGACCACCAACGTTCAGGACCTCTACCGACTTCCGACGGGTGTACGAAAACGGATCGATCGGATACTGTACAACGGGCAGGATAGAGGCATGTTCCCCGCGCTGCTCATACCGATTTGCCAACGCCAATGCTACCGGCACTTCAGCTTCAGGTTCCTCCGTCAACGACACGCGTATGGTGTCTCCGAGTCCATCTTCAAGGAGTGTGCCGATGCCAACACTGGATTTTATTCTTCCGTCTTCGCCATCTCCTGCCTCCGTCACACCGAGGTGGAGTGGATACGGCCGAAGACCTTCTTCGTCGAGCTTTTGCACTAAGAGGCGGTACGCCTGTACCATAACCTGGGGATTGCTGGACTTCATCGACAGTACGATGTCGAAGTAACTTAGGTCTTCACAGATGCGCAGGAATTCCAATGCGCTCTCCACCATCCCCAGCGGCGTATCGCCATAGCGACTCATAATCCGGTCGGAGAGTGATCCGTGGTTAGTGCCGATGCGCATTGCCGTACCGTACTCTTTGCAAATTTTCACCAGCGGCGTGAATTTCTCGCGGATACGCGCCAACTCCGCCTCGTACGAGGCATCGGTATACTCAATTTCCTCAAATCGTTTCTTGTCGGCGTAGTTTCCGGGATTGATGCGCACTTTCTCCACGAGGCGTGCGGCGAGTTCCGCTGCGTTGGGAGTGAAATGAATATCTGCAATCAGCGGCACGTAGTATCCCCGGGTTCTCAGTTCCTTCCGGATCAACTCCAGGTTGCGCGCCTCCTTCACACTAGGTGCTGTAATCCGCACATACTCGCATCCTGCGTCCACCATACGGATGACCTGGGCAACGGAGCCAGCCGTATCCATTGTATCAACCGTCGTCATGGATTGAATACGGATAGGATTTTCCCCGCCCATCGGCAGGTCACCTACTTTTACTTCAATGGTCTTTCTCCGGCTGTAGGATACGAGGCTATTGCAATATTGTCGTATAGAAGCTGTCTGAATGCTCACTAGGAGTTGTTTTTGCAAAATTAACCTTTACGGCGGCAACTGCCAACCGGCATACTCCTGAGCCTAAACGTCGCCATCCTGAGGGCGGATAATGATCTCCTCGACGACACTACTCGGCGATAGTGAATAGGCCCCGTACACCGCGCTGGCAATATCGTCAGCTTTGATGAAACGATCGTCTGGCAGACCTGCGCCTGCCCAACTCCGCGTATTCGTGGCGCCGGGAATGATCGCTGTCACACGGATTCTGTGCTCCTTTAACTCGGCGCGCAAACAGCGGGAAAAGCCCAGCATTGCCGCCTTTGAAATCGCATAGGATCCCCCGTTTTCATATGCGGTGATACTGGCAATCGAACACATATTGAAAATGTGTCCGCTCTTCCGGCTTTTCATGAGGGGTGCCAATTCCCGGGTGAGATGATACGCGCTGTAGAGGTTCGCGTTGATCATACTCTCCAGGTTGCCCTCGGGTTCCGTTGTGATCTCGCCTGGTACGAAGTACCCTGCGTTGTTGACCAGCGCGCTGAGAGGCCGGTCAAGTGCCCGTATGAATTCAGCAAAGCGCGCAACCTCCGCCCGTACAGACATATCTCCTTTATGAGTAAAGATATTGACGCCAGGATGCAATGATTCAATCTGTATCTTGAGGACCTCGAGATCTCCGGCATGACGGGCGCAGGTAGCAACATCAAAACCCTCCGCCGCGAATCTCGAAACAATGGCCCGCCCAATGCCTTGAGAACCTCCTGTTACAACGATTAACTTGCGCATTGTAGGTGTTTTAATTTACAGTATCTTTAGCAAGTTAATAATTGCGTGCATTTCTTGCAGCTATGATACGGGAGATCGGTAAATACTTCATGTTTCTCGGACATCTGTTCAGCAACCGGGAGTCCTTCAAGACTTACTATAAACTTACGCTGGAGGAATGCGTCACGATCGGCATCGGTTCCATTCTCCTGGTCGCACTTGTATCGACATTCATGGGCGCTGTGACGACCGTCCAAACGGCGTATAACATGGTAAGCCCGCTCATCCCGAATTATGTTATCTCGCAGGTAGTCAGAGAAATGACAGTGCTTGAGCTGGCCCCCACGATTATCGCAATTATCTATGCCGGAAAAGTGGGTACCGGAATGGCCGGCGGATTGGGTACCATGCGCATTACGGAACAGATAGACGCGCTTGAGGTAATGGGTATCAATTCCATTTCCTACCTGGTGCTCCCCAAGATCATCGCCTCAATGTTGATGTACCCCCTCCTCGTGATCCTGGCAGGAGTCTGCGCCTTGCTCGGAGGCCACATCGTCGGAACTATTACTGGCATCATTTCTCCAAATGACTACGTATATGGCATACGCTTTGGCTTCAATGAGTTCACCATTACGTTTGCATTGATCAAGTCAGTGGTCTTCGCCTTCCTGGTGGCATCGATTTCTTCTTTCAAAGGTTACTATACAAAAGGTGGAGCCCTGGAGGTCGGTATATCCAGCACGCAAGCTGTTACAAACAGTGTCATCGCAGTGCTACTGGCGGATTATCTACTGGCTCAGCTACTCCTATCACAATGATCGAAGTTCGTCACATCTCCAAATCGTTCGGCGACAAGGTCGTCCTTCAGGATATCAGCGGCTCATTTGGCAAGGGCAAACCCAATCTGATTATAGGGGCCAGCGGAACGGGGAAAAGCGTACTGCTCAAGTGCATCGTCGGATTGGTTCGCCCGGACAAAGGACAGGTCATATATGATGATCGGGACTTTTTCGCGGCAGACCGCAATACCAAGACAGAGATCCGCCGTGAAATAGGCATGCTGTTTCAGGGTGGCGCGCTCTTCGATTCAAAGACAGTGGAGGAAAATGTCCGATTCCCGCTTGATATTCTTACGCGAATGTCACCGGAGGAACGCCTTGAACGAGTTAACTTCTGTCTCAAGCGTGTCGGTCTCGAAAACGCCAACAAAAAAATGCCTTCGGAACTCAGTGGTGGCATGAAAAAACGCGTTGGGATTGCGCGTGCTATTGTCAACAATCCAAACTACCTTTTTTGCGATGAACCAAATTCGGGCCTTGATCCCCAAACATCAATCGTCATCGACGAGCTGATACAGGATATCACCGAGGACTACAATATCACTACCATCGTGGTCACGCACGACATGAACTCAGTGATGGGTATGGGCGAAAATATACTCTTCATCTACAAGGGGATGAAATTATGGGGGGGCAACAAGCGCGATATCACGCATTCAGGTGTCCAGGAACTAGATGACTTTGTTTTTGCCAACAAGGTGATGCGCGCATTGCGCGAACGCGACGCCTGATTCAAAAAACGGATCGCTATTAGTCCGCAGCCAGCGGGAGCTCAAGCGTAAACACCGTCCCCTGACCGGCTTTCGTTTCAAAAAAGATCCTGCCATTCATCTGCTGAATAGCCTGGCGGGAAATAGCGAGTCCAAGACCGGACCCCGACTTCTTCGTGCTGAAGTGCGGCAGAAAAATCCGGTCAGCAATCTCCGGATCTATACCCTTTCCGTTGTCCTCGAAGCGAATTCGCACGTTGCCGTCGACAACCGAAACGGAAACACTTACCCGAACCGGTCGCCCGACCTCTCCGGATTGAAGCCCGTTCAGAATCAGATTCGAAAACGTCCGGCTCAACAATTGCTCGTCGCCCCGGACGAACAATTCACGCACGCGACTACGGAACGCAATATCACCTGTAGGGCTATGTAGATCGATCACGCGTTTGATCAGTGAGATGATCTCCAGCCGAACAATCACCGGCTCGGGCATTCGTGCAAATCCGCTGAAAGAAGACGCTATCTCGTTTAGCGTATCCACCTGCGCGAGTAAATTGACAATCGCCTTCTGAGTATTTTCAGTCGACACTTTTCCGTCGCGCAATGCTCGCTCCAGCTGCTGTAGCGTCAACTTCATCGGTGTGAGCGGATTCTTGATCTCGTGCGCCACTTGTTGCGCGATCTCGCGCCATGCCTTCTCCCGTTGCGTTTGCTCCAGTTCAATCTTGCTCTCACTCAGTTTAAATAGCATCGCGTTGTACTCCTTAACCATGATGCCGATCTCGTCGGTAGCAGTCCACTTGAGTGGTTCATTCATTTGCGTAAGTGACGTCTTCCGAAGTGACTGTGTGATAAATCGCAATGGAAAAGTCAGTCGATCCGACACAAAGTACGATAGCAGCAACAACACAATAAAAATGACGGCGAAGATGTTCAGAATATTTGTCAGAATCGTAGTCTGCACACGCTCCAGAAGAAAGACAGACTGAAAAAACGGTATACCAAGAATACCGATCAGATCGCCTGTCAACGGCGATTTCAACGCCGTATAAGCGACGTAGTACCGAAGCTTCCCAACGCTCTCTGCTTCGATAATAAGGTTCTCGCCGCCTAGTATTCTAAAGAAAGCATTTGAATTTATATAACGAGAAATCAGGCTGCTCTCAAATATCAACGGCTGGCTTGTAGCCAACAGCAGCCCTTCTGTATTGTAGATATTGGCGTCAAGATTGGACAACTGAGCCAAATCAGCAAGCCTGTTGGTCAACGTTATCCGACTTTCGTCAGCATCACTTACATACTCATTCAGGTAGCCGGTAATGTGCTGGCCGAAGACACGCGACTTGTTCAGATACTCTGCGTCAAGCTGTTCTTGTGACGACCGGCTTGTGAGCCCCAGAGTCGTAATACTCACAATGATCAGCGGAATAAAAAACGCAAGATTCAGGTACAGTTGAATGCGTGCGGAAAAAAACAGTCGCCGCCCCAGAAAATAGTTGTAGACTCCTTGTATAAAGATCATTACAAGAATGATGAACAAACCCAGAACAAAGAGAAATGAAAAATTTGCAACGCGATACACTAATGGCACGCGCTCGGAAGAGACTACCGCTACGCGGCCAGTGCGATCTTCCTGTGCGATGTGGTCGTAGCCATTCAAACTTACTCCGGTGTTGTACAGCGCGGCGTTTTCGAGCCACGATCGATCAAAAAACTTTTCGTAGTTGAATTCACCCGACGTATACATGATACTCCCGTCCAGGAACACCGCATAATTCAGATCCTGTGTGTGGTAGAATTGCTGAAAGTTGCGGTCCACAAGCAGCTCGGGATATACATTCTCGGGAATGATCTTCTTCAGCGACAATTCGACGATCACATACCCTTGGATGCTAGTCAACCTTTCAATAGGTACCACCATCACATATTTCTGCGTGATATCTGTCCCGGGATTTGCCACGAAAAATATTCCATCGTACTCGGTTCGATAGGTATCTTTGTCGTAGTCGCGAATCAGGTCGTGAAAAGATGTCTGGATTTGGTTGTCCGCGGGTGCCCCGAATGAGTTAAAAATAAAGATCCGAATGTCATACTTATTAAAGTAGGTCGGCAGAAAGAACTGACGTATTTTCTGGCGGATCGGCTCTTTACCCAGAAACGGGCTCATGATACGGGTTTGTATAAACGCGTCCTCTCCGATTTTTTTCGAAGCATCATTGAGCAGATACTCCGCAAAAATGTCTCGATCGATGAGAAACGTACTGGCAAATCGAAACTGAGCGTCTATCTTTTCCTTGTCTGTAAAATACTGAACTGCCCATGCTCCATTGGCCGAGAGAAAGAATATACTAATAAACAGATAGGCAAAGGTTTCATACGAAAGCACTTTCAACTTCTTAAACAAGCGGAGCGCATAAATCAACAAGAAACTTACGGTCCCGCAAACAAGAGACGACAGATACAGCTGCCCGGAAAGTTCATTGATCCCAGCAAAGAGAAGAATAGCAATGGCGAAGGCAATCAACGGCTGCATACTTGACTTTTGCGACGAAAGCGTGCTGATAAATGGATGTGCAAACAGAAAGGCAGACACGCCTGAGAGAAGTACAGACAACAATGCAACACCCCGTAAGCCATCAAATTGAAGCGATTGCGAGATATCGAGGATGATGGAGGAGTTGTTGTAAAGGGTCTGTATGACAATATAAGGATAGAGCCACGCAAACAAGATCATCAGTCCGCAAAGCACGGAGAGTATCCAGGAGCCTGTTGTTGAGTAGCGTCTTGTCAATACCTGCGATCGGTAGAAGTTTCTGAAAATATAAACGCATAGTACCGTTATGGCGAGCACGTTCAGAAACATATCGCCCAGTGATGCGTTAATGGCTGAAGAGGCGAATATCTGGGGATCAAAGAAGTCACTATCGACAAGGGCGGAGGGAAAGCGGAAGGCGGTCATCATCCATCGCACTACCACGAAAACGCCAAGCAGAAAAGCTAGTCCCCACTCAACGGCATAACGCTGTATGATCGGCAGGATAGAAAAGACCACCAGTAAAAATGCGGCAATCGACAATACAAAAAAGACAATCGCGACGATGCGCAGATTTTCGTTCACCGGAAACTGATCCGGCAAAAAGCTTATTCGGAACACGCATGTCTCACCGATGCAAACAGGAACACCAAGGGTTGCACTCGTTTCGAGTATCGTAAAGTTCGGTGAGGGAAAAATCGATCGGTTCCATTCCGTATCGAGATAGTCGTTGACGATCGTGTATTGCTTCATTAGCGCAATAAGCGATACTACGTAATGCTGATCGTCCATCCGGTCTTGCCGGACGAGATAGGACTCTCGTCCGATCCGTAGCAAGCGAATGAAAAACGTATCGGAGGGCAATACCGGAGGGGGAACAAATTCGTTGTCCGACCAATAGCGCAACTGGTTGCCCTCGTAGATAAAAAATGGATAAGTAGTCTCGGTAGCCATTGCCCGCGAGATGTCAAACGGACCACCCAGGAGGGTTCGCAGTTCCTCGTCGACCACTTCCAATTCGCCGGCGAGCCTGTCCGATACCCGTGAAGCCATCGCCTCGGCGGAGTCGGCACGAGAGGACATCCACGCGAAAAATAGTCCAGCTACCAGCAGGATTATGGAAAGGGTAAGAGCAACAAAGTAAAAGGGTTTTGACTTCAACCTTGTCCCGTTTAAAGCATCTGGTTCCTATTTCGACAGCTCGGGGTCGTACTTGATACCACCGAAAGCGTAAAGATAGACGATTCTCGAATAACGGTAATTCAGGGGAGCCAGCAGGAGCACCGCTCCGATTGTTGCACCAACATAAACCCAGTCAGAAACGGGTTCTGCAAAGTAGTATATCGACAACCCGATGATTAAGAAGATGGGAACGATGAAAGCGTATTGAACATACATTGCACCTTGGTAAAACCCCGGCTCAGGCTGGAGCATGACTCCACAATGCGGACACACCGCATTCATCTTCATGAACTTGGTCAGGTGCAGGGCCGAATGCGTAAACATGTCTCCCGTACGGCAACGCGGGCATTTGCCGTCAAGCAGTGCTTTCGCCAAGCTTGTTTTTTGCATCTCTTGTCGATTTATACCATAAGAATCCGACCACAGCCACGACGATGTAAGGCAGTAACAAAAGATAGAGGATGCCGGTATTGATGCCTGCGGCGATACCAGGGTCACCGTTGCTGAAATTGTTCTCAAGCGTGGAGCGGCACATGGCACATTGCGCTGACGCCCCGAAGGACAGCATTATCAACATACAAATCGTCAGCACCAATCGTTTCATGCGTAATATGGACTAATCATCAGGTACACAACAACGCCCGAAATCGCGACATAGAGCCAAACCGGGAAGGTGATCCGGGCGAGCCTCCGATGTCGCTGAAAATCACCAGAGAGTGCCCTGACAAATGTAAACAACACCAACGGAATAACACCAATGGACAGCAAAATGTGCGTGATCAGAATAAAAAGATAGACTATCCGAAGGGTCCCTTCTCCCCCGTAGGATGTCGACTCGCTCGTTATGTGGTAAATAACGTAGAGGGTCAGAAAAACGGTTGACAGACCGATACACGTTTTCATTATTTGCTCGTGCAAGCGGCGTTTGCCGTTCCGCACGGCCACCACGGCAACCACAAGGAGAACAGCTGTGAGCGCATTGATGGAGGCGTAGATCGGCGGCAGAAAAGTGGTATCATAGCCCTCGATCTTTGGCATTCCAAATAGCACTGCAATCACCAGCGGGATAAAGATGGACAGCGCGACGATGGTCTTTCGATACGGATCCTTTCGCTGTTGAATATCTGTCTCCACCATAGTCAATAATTTCTAATAATGATCTTGATCTCCACGATGAGCCTGTCGACCTCATCCCGCTCGCTACCGTCGTAGTATCCCCTGATCCGTCCTTGGCGGTCCAGCAGGACAACAGAGGTCCTGGGCGGCATCAGAAGAATGCACTCTCTCAATTCCCGAATTTCATCCGCCTGTTGCGACAGATCTATAACCTGTATCGCGTCGCCGCCAAATCCGTTTGAGACGCGCTGCACGGCTTCCGCCGATCGGTCAACAAAGACAACATAAAGGGAGTCAGACGGGTTCGCCCCGAGATACGCCATAACGGAATCCGACAGCGCATACGGAGTCGTTTGAATTAAATCACATCCGGCCGGTCTACCGATCAGACCGTCCTGGTAAAATACAGGTACCTGAAATTCGTTCTCGCCAAAGATCTTAAGGAAAATAAAGATCGCGATAGGAAACAGCAATGCGGCAAACAGAAATAGCAGTTTCCTCCCTTTCATACCGCTGACTACCCGCCGAGGCGCAGGTCTGATATCGCCATACCCTCGTAAACCAGAGCGATAATCAGCCAGACAATGAAGATCATCGGAATCAAGATTGTCCAGATCAGCACCTTGGCCTCGTGGCGCAAGTGCATGAACTCACCCACGATATAGGCAGCCTTGATAATGGTCATACCGATAAACAACCAAATTCTGAGGTCCGCGAAGCGATGGGGCACCAGAAACGCAACCGCAAACTCGATGGCGGTAAGTATACCCAGGATGAGCGCTACGCGCCACAGTTTTCTTATCTTCTCCTTGTCCGGCGGAAGTACTGTAACTTGCGAAGTTTCTTCGTGATGCGTTGAAGCCATGTTGTATCGTTTAACTGCTATTTCTTTTCCGTTGTCGTCTGCCTAGACCAGGTAGAAGAAGGTAAACACAAATACCCAAACCAGGTCGACAAAGTGCCAGTATAACCCGACCTTCTCGACCATCTCGTAGTGCCCACGGCGTTCATAAACTCCTGTAATTGTGTTGTAGAACACCATGAAGTTCAGACATACCCCACTGAAGACGTGGAATCCGTGAAAACCGGTAATAAAGAAGAAAAATCCTGCGAAATCGGGTGGCCCGTATTGGTTCTGACTGAGACTCGCACCTTCGTAGTCAGTCGGATCCGGCGTCGGCACCCCGTGAATGAAGTGTGCCCACTCCCATGCCTGACAAGACAAGAAGGTGAGTCCACCAACGATCGTCCACAGCATCCATTTCTCAACTGCTTTTCGGTCCATGCGATGCCCCGCTTCCACCGCGAGAACCATCGTTACCGAGCTCATGATCAGGATAAAGGTCATCAAACCCACGAACACAAGAGGTGCGTGAATATCGAAGAACGGAATGGCCTCAAAGACCTTTTCCGGAACTGGCCAGTACTGCTGCGAAAAGACGAAGTCTTCGATAGCGCCGTCGAAGGCTGGATGCGACACCCTCACCAAGCCGTAGGTGACGAGTAACGCGGAAAAAGTAAATGCGTCAGAGAGGAGGAACAACCACATCATGAGCTTGCCGTAGCTGACACCCATGGGTGAAACTCCACCGTCCCATACACTTCTGCCCGGAGCTTGAACGCTTGTCGGAGTACTTGCCATTGTAAGATTAATTTATCGGTTCAATATTAAGAAGACAAACAAATATAGCCAAAGTCCCCCCAAAAAATGCCAGTAGGTGGAGCACAATTCCATCCTCAGCATATTCTTGGAATGTACCTTAAAACGGTATGTCGCGAGCAGCGCAAGCGCCACAACGATGATTCCGCTGATAATGTGCAGGCCGTGAAATCCGGTAAGCACGTAAATGAACGAACTCGAAGAGTTGCTTCCGGAACCCGCAAAATACTGGTTCATCGCAACCATCTCTCCCCATGCCATCCATTGCCCGATCAGGAACGCCACACCAAGTGCCAGCGTCAGCGCAAGACCCAGCTTTGCCTGGCCGAGATCGTCGCGACGAGCGGCCTTGTGCGCCCATACCATTGTCACACTACTAACCAGCATAATACCGGTATTGAGCCAGAACTGTATCGGCAACTCAAACGACGACCAACCCGGTTCTCCACGCTTTACAATGTACGCGCTCGTCCAGGCACCGAACAACATCACAACAGAGACAATGAAAAGCCAGAGCGCGAACTTTTTTGGGTTCATGCTCCGCGGCTTCCTCGCCTCTTCAACAATCCTTAAGTCATGTGCCATACTCTCCTCCATCCCTCAAACTTTATCCAACAAATAGGCGATCTGAACTACCGGCAGGTAAATAAAGGACCCGAACATAATCTTCAACGCTGCTCTTCTGTCCCCTGACTTCATCAACGAGAAGGTCTGCGCCAGAAACAGTACGCCACATACAGTAACTACGATTGCAGAGTTAATACCTGTAATGCCAAAAGTCGCTGGAAGTAATCCAAGCGGTATCAGAAACAACGTGTAAATCATGATCTGAATCGCTGTGTTCAAATCCTTCTGGCCGCCGGACGGTAGCAATTTGAATCCCGCCTTCTGGTAGTCATCATCCGCAACCCAGGCAATGGCCCAAAAGTGCGGGAACTGCCAGATAAACTGGATGCCAAAAATGATCATGGCTTCGTGTGAGATCGCTCCGGTCGCCGCAGTCCATCCCAGCAAAGGCGGCAAGGCTCCGGGTATTGCTCCTACCAGGACCGCTATCGGACCAACTCGTTTCAACGGTGTGTACACGAAGCTGTAGAGGATCATCGAGACAACGGACAGGGCCGTTGTAAACAGGTTAGTGTACATCAGCAGGATCGTAATGCCTGCGGCCAGCGTTAGTACGCAGAAAGCGACAGCCTCATTCACGGAAAGCCGGCCAGTCGGCAACGGGCGATGTCGGGTACGCGACATGATCTTGTCAAGATCGCGTTCGATTATTTGATTGACAACAATCGATGCTCCTGACACCAAAAATCCTCCGACAAATAACATAGGTAGCACCTGCCAGTTGATGACCGGTGACGCCAGCACATACCCGAACATGCATGAGAACGCTACCAGGAAGGACAAACGGGGCTTCAGAAGCTCCCAAAAAGCCTTCGCCTTGGCAGCAGCCAACGGCAACCCTGAAAGCGAATGTATCTGTTCTGCAATCATGTCATTTCAATTCCTACCCTACCCCTACTCTTCATCTTCAACAAAAACAAGAACTGTACACCGAAACAGATCGTAGCAAGCAAGAGATGGACCGGCTGAAGGAAAGCCGGTACCGCGTACCATGCCATGCCAACTCCCGTCAGAATCGTTGCCCCGATCAGCAGCAACAGCGCGAGTTGAAAGCCACCAAACGGATGACTTTTCCTCATCTGCAACACCAAGCCCACGTGCAACAACACCAGCACCCACGAGAACGAACGGTGAATCGCAAAGGGTTGCCCGATCGCATCAATCCACTCTTTACGTGGGGCAACCTGGGCCACCACGTCAACCGCTTCCCTGACCTGCGTTCCCAACAAGATCTGCACAACCAGGCTGACGGTGCAAGCCGCCAACCACATGAATGTTGCTCCCGAGTAGGTCTCAGCGGCATGTGGCGTACTTCGATACACGAGGTAAATAAGTAAAGCCACAATCACCAGCGCCAGAAACATATGCACGGTGATCGTCCACGGTGTCAGATTGCTCGACACGACAAAAGACCCGATCCAACCCTGAAACGAAACGAGCGCAAGGGTAATGAACGAGACGATCGTCAACGTCCGGTTAGAGTTCCATAATTTCAAAGAATACACAAACACCAGGAAGATCAGGAAACCGATGATCACGCCGGTGATGCGATTAAAATATTCAATCCAAGTCTTCGTCGGATTGAAGTCTGATTCTATCAGTACCGACTCGTCACTCAACAGTTGATCCGCCGTAGACCCCAGACCAATCATCCGAAGGTATTGCGCAAACCGCACGTTTTTCTTGTGACGGTACTCAACATACTTCTCCTTGTAGTCAGGAGGTAACTGGGACACGTCCGTGGGAGGAACCCAGCTTCCAAAGCACTTCGGCCAATCGGGACATCCCATTCCTGACCCGGTACTCCGCACAACCCCTCCTACCAGTATCAGAACATAAACAGCGACTAACGTTGACAGGCTGAGCTTATAGAAAGCCCCCAGCTTTATCATCTTAGTCTTTTTTCTCCACTACTATCGCACCCTGGGATCCGGTAGACTCCAGCCTGATCAAATCGTTTTCATGCGGAAGGTTTGACTCGGGAGTTTCCGAGAACGGAACGGTTTGTGGAATAAAATCATCCTTGGCGCCAGGCTTGCTATAATCATACGGCCAGCGGTAAACGGAAGGAATTTCGCCCGGCCAGTTTCCGTGGCCCGGAAGCCGGGGCGTCGTCCATTCCAAGGTCGTGGAATTCCAGGGATTCAGTGGCGCCTTCTCGCCGCGAAAAATGCTGTAGAAGAAATTAAAAAGGAAGATGAACTGCGCACCGAAAGTCACAATTGCGGCGACGCTGACGAGAGTGTTCAAGTCCATGAACCCACTGAACGTATCAAAGTTCGTCCATGTGTAATACCTTCTTGGAAATCCTGCGATACCGATGTAATGCATGGGGAAAAACACGAGATAAACACCGACAAACGTGAACCAGAAGTGTATGTACCCCAACTTGGCATTCATCATACGCCCGAACATCTTCGGGAACCAGTGGTAGATACCCGCAAGCATTCCGAAGAATGCCGCACTCCCCATTACGAGGTGGAAGTGAGCTACCACGAAGTATGTATCGTGCACCTGGATATCGATCGCGGAGTTACCCAGGAAAATACCCGTGATTCCTCCGGTCAGGAAGTACGACACCATCCCGATAGAGAACAGCATGCCCGGCGTGAACCGGATGTTGCCCTGCCAAAGCGTTGTGACGTAGTTGAAGATCTTGACGGCCGATGGTATCGCAATAAGTAGCGTCAAGAGCATAAAAATTGACCCCAGGAATGGATTCATCCCTGTGACAAACATATGGTGTGCCCACACAACGAATGAGAGCACGGCAATAAAGAGCAGCGATCCGATCATTGCCTTGTATCCAAAGATCGGCTTGCGTGAATTAGTCGCTATGATCTCGGAAGTAATGCCGAGTGCGGGAAGAATAACGATGTATACCTCCGGGTGCCCCAGGAACCAGAACAAGTGCTGGAACAAAACAGGGCTTCCACCGCTGTTGGCGAGAGCCTCTCCGGCAATGTAGATATCAGAAAGATAGAAACTGGTACCAAAGCTCCTGTCGAAGATCAGCAACAACACAGCCCCGAACAATACCGGAAACGACAACAGTCCGACAATAGCCGTAAATAGAATTGCCCATATAGTCAGAGGAAGGCGTGTGAACGACATTCCATGGGTTCGCAGGTTAATGATCGTTACGATGTAGTTGATACCACCGAGGAGTGTACTCACGATAAACAACGCCATCGATATCAGCCACATCGTCATTCCAAGTCCGGACCCCTTCATCGCCTGAGGCAAGGCGCTGAGCGGCGGATATATGGTCCACCCACCGGCGGCAGGCCCGGTTTCGATAAACAGGGAAATAAACATGATCACGCTGGCTAAAAAGAAGAACCAGTATGAAAGCATATTGATAAATCCGGAAGCCATATCACGCGCACCGATCTGCAGCGGAATGAGGAAGTTGGCAAATGTTCCGCTCAAACCCGCTGTCAACACGAAGAATACCATAATGGTACCATGCATCGTAACAAGGGCGAGATAAAATTCGGGATCCAGCTTACCTTGCTCGGTAATCCATCCTCCCAGAACGGGCCTGAGCCACTCCAGGTTCGCATCCGGGAAACCAAGTTGTAACCTGAAAATGATTGAAAGGGTCCCCCCCATCAGTGCCCACAAGATACCGGTGATCAGGTACTGCTTCGCGATGACTTTATGGTCCTCGCTGAAAATCCAGGTAGTCCAGAAATTTCCGTGGTGTTCATGCTCATGGTCGTCGTGATGATGAACGCCAGGATGAACGTGAATATCAGTTGTTGCCATCTCTTAACACTTTAGAATGTTGTATTTCTTAATTCCCGACCGCCGCCACACTGGGGTCTGCATCGATACCTGCCTTGATCATGGCTGCCTCCCGAAGGGCCGCAGGCACTTTTTTCAGGTAGTCGGGATTCTGTTTCAACCACGCCTCCTGACGTCTCTTCCAGCTTTCGTAAGCCTCAGGTTCTTCTACCACGACAATCATCTTCATGGAGAAGTGAGCTTGTCCACACACTTCAGCGCAGGCAAGTTCATAATTGAAGTTCGGATTATTGAGCTCATCGCGCATTTCCTGAGTAGTCTTGGTCGCTGTGAACTTGAATTGTGTAGGCATTCCGGGAACTGCATCCATCTTTACGCGGAAGTGCGGGATATATAAGCTGTGTAGCACATCTTTCGCCCGGATCTTGATCAGCACTTCCTTTCCCTTTGGAATGCGAAGCTCAAGTGACTTGAAATCGTCGAAGGTATTCTTGTCGCTGAGATCGAGTCCAAACTCGTTGACCGCATCGATAAATTTGTAGTTGTAGCTTCCAAGCGTGTTGTCGTTGTTGCCAGCATAACGCGCAGTCCAGGCGAACTGCTGCCCGATAACTTCGATTACCTCTGCATCCTCAGACGCGGGGGCCGTGATATCATTCCACGCACGCAGGCCGGTGAAGATCAGTATGGCCAGGACAATCGCAGGAATAATCGTCCAGGCAAGTTCGAGGTAGTGGTTGTCTGGATAAAATCTAGCCTTGCGTCCTTCACGGTGCTGAAACTTAAATACAAAAACTCCCATGATAATGCTAATGATCGTGAAAGCGATCACCGTCACGGCCATCGTAATCCAGAAAAGCGTGTCTGTCCACGCCCCGTGAACGGATGCCACCGGAAGATTGTAATCGTCAAAATAGACTACTGAGTACCAGAAGAAACCTCCCAGGCCGACCAACGTAAAAATCAAGAACAATGTGGCGTTTGCCTTGTTGCTTCCGTCAACCCTGTCATGTGCTTGTACATCACGTCCCCTGGCAAGGCTAACTAGGCTACTGACACGAAAAATGAGAAATAATATGATAAGGATTAGAACAACACCTAAGCCTATGATCAGATTCGTCATGATTTCCTACCCTTTTAAATGTGATGATTCAGACTTTCTGCCAGTGTCGGATGATTCTTGCCAACGAGCGGTACCTTTGCCAACGAACTGAGCACGACTATAAAAAACGCAGCGAGGAAGATGAACCCCATACCTATCTCCAGGATTCCAAGCCCGCCTTGGTTCTGCATTACTCCGGGAGTCACCATGTTGTAGAAATCAAACCAGTGCCCAACGATGATTATTGGACATACCACCTTCAGCATGGGTATCTGTCGTTTGGCGTCCCTTGTCATGAGTAACAAGAACGGTAATACAAAGTTCAAGATCAGGTTCGCATAAAAAATCCAGCTATAGGGGCTTGTCTTCATGCGCTCGACGAAATAGACAGTCTCTTCCGGAATGTTTGCATACCAGATCAGAAGGAATTGGCTGAACCAGATGTACGTCCAAAAAATGGTGAATGCAAACATATACTTTCCGAGGTCGTGCAGGTGATTGGAGTTCACAACTTTCAGATATCCTGCATCTTTCAGGAATGCACAGATCAATGTAATAACAGCCAGACCCGTTACCCACCAGCTGGCAAAAACATACCAGCCGAACATCGTACTGAACCAATGCGTGTCAATACTCATCACCCAATCCCACGCTGCGACGGACGAACTAACCGCAAAAAACACCAGGAACCAAGCGGCCATGGACCTGTTCTTATACCAATAGACGGTTTGAACTTCCAGGTCTTCAGCCAGCATGTTGCGGCGAATCACGACGTAGAACCAGTACCACATCGCAAAAAACAGTACCATTCTGAGGATGAAAAAGAGCGGGAAGCCACCGCCTTCGCCCGGCCAAAAGAAGAACTTCGCCTTGTGCGATATCAATGCATCATAGTGAGAACTGTTCGGATCATACAGGTCACTGTGCGTCCAATGGAACACCGTGTGACCAACTACGAAGAAGAGAACAATCGTAAGAATGCCGCCAATCGGAATCCAGGTCCCCATGGCCAGCGGTATGCGAATAACGCCTGCGGACCATCCCGCCTGGGCTGCGTAGTGGATTGCCACAAAGAAAAGACCGATGATACCGATCCCGACAAAGAATATATTGTTCATCCACAACGACGTATAGAGTCGTTTCAATGCATATCCGAACCCGTCGCTGCCGCCTTCGGCATGACTGTGATCCTGCAACGTGCTCGCAACAAGCTGATCAGCCATCGCATGATGGTCGCCACCCGCCGCCGGCGGATTGCCCATGCCCATTAAGAAGCCGGCAATCACGAGGACTATTCCAATCCCCAGAATCATGTAAAATGTATTCCGGGTTTGCGACCTGAAAATATATTGTTCGTCTTCAATAATTACTTGAGCCATTGCTATAAGTCATTAGTCCTGTTCGTAATTGTCATTCGTGAATCAGCGTCACGTGTGCTTTACGTTATGTTCTTTTACGTTTTCTTTTAGTCTGCCCTACTTCTGCAGTTCCTTGACGTACTTCGCGATCTTCCAACGATCCTCGGGAACGATCTGCGACCCGTGCGGCCACATAAGACCCTTTCCGTACGTGATCACGTGAAAAATGTGTCCTTCTGTCATAGACTTCAACGCATCTGCCTTGTAGTTAGGAACCCCGGCGTAGGCGCTTTTTTCCAGCCCTTCAACGGTAACTCCCTGTGCAACTTTACCTTCGCCTTCTCCTTTGGAACCATGGCAGTGGCCGCAGTAAATAGAATACAGTCGTTTTCCCTCTGCCAGTACCTCAGGCGTGCTTTCCAGCGGGTTCGCCACACGATTTGCCAAACGAAGGCCAGTGGTGTCGTTTGGAAGTCTATAGGGCAGCCATCCCTGGCTGTTTCGTTTCACCGTATTAGCCGGAGGAACACGCATATTCATCCGGTTCGTATTGAAAAGATTCGAGTTGAAGAATTCGGAGTGGCCGTAATCCCGACCCGGCATATTCGGATAGTCGATAGACGTCAGCCAGCGACCTGCGTTTGGATCAGTTATTTGTGTAAACGGATCATACGGGACCGAGTGATACATATTCGGCGCGTATTCGTAGCCCGGGTGGTCGCCGCTCGCACTACAACCTGCGAGCACAGCAGTCGCGGAAAACGCGATCAATATCCTTTTTAGAGTCTGCATATCGTGAGTCATGAGTCGTGAGCGTTCAGTCGTTCCTCTGTTTCGCTCATCCCTGTATTCCTGTTATTCTTTGTACAATTCTCTGTGTCTGTAATTATCATGGGACCTTCCGGCCAAATAATCGTCAGAAAGTCTTACTGTTAACTTCCGATGCGCCGGAATCTTTCAGCAATTGTGTAATCGCCGTTGCATCCTGCGACTTATTCAAATCTACATCGATCGCCACAACAAGTTTATCGTCAGTACTGCGAACGTCGAACTGCCGTGGTTTCCCGTATGGTTTCAAATCGCTTACAATCATAAAGGTTGCTACCATTCCCAGTGCCGACAACAACACGGTGAACTCGAACGTCACTGGAATAAAGGGAGGAAGAGCAGCGTGCGGCTTACCACCGATAATCATCGGCCAATCGTATCCGAGCATCCAGAACTGCATCAGCAGCGCAAGCGAGGTTCCAAGCGCTCCGAACATGAATGCTGCGATCGGAAGGCGTGTTCTTTTGTAACCGAGGGCTTCGTCGAGTCCGTGCACCGGAAAAGGAGTGAACACCTCGTGTATTCTCACGCCTTTCGACCGGAGTGTCTGGACGGCGCCGAGCAGCACATCCTCGTCGTCGTAAACTCCTACCAGAAAATTTTTATCTGCGGCCATTATCAATCAATAGTTAAGCTCGTTTTCAATGACGGGGTTTCTCCTCTCCCGACGAGGTTGCCTTCAAAATGCTCTTGATCTCAGCCATGTTCACAACCGGGAAAAATTTGGCAAAGAGGAAGAACGCAGTAAAGAACAAGCCGAAGGTAAATATGTATTCACCGATGTCGTACAACGTCGGGTGGAACATCGTCCAACTGGATGGAAGGTAGTCGCGATGTAGGGACGTCACGATGATCACAAAGCGCTCGAACCACATACCGATATTCACAATGATCGACAACACAAAGGTCGCTACCAGGCTCGTCCTGATCTTCTTGATCCAGAATAATTGCGGCGAAATCACGTTACACGTCATCATCGACCAGTATGCCCACGCATACGGCCCCTGCACACGGTTATAGAATGCGTACCCTTCATATTCCACTCCTGAGTACCAGGCGATGAACAACTCGGTGATATAAGCGATACCTACAATAGAACCTGTCACGATGATGATGATGTTCATCAGTTCGATATGGTAGATGGTAATGTAGTCTTCGAGCTTAAAGACCTTTCGTGTGACGAGAAGAAGGGTCAATACCATGGCAAATCCGGAGAAGATCGCTCCCGCAACGAAGTACGGCGGGAAGATCGTGGTATGCCAGCCGGGAATCACAGACGTCGCAAAGTCCATCGAAACGATCGTGTGAACCGATAACACCAGCGGTGTGGACAAACCTGCGAGAATCAACGCGACCGACTCATAGCGCATCCATGTTTTGGCGCCACCTGACCATCCGAAACTCAATGCGTTATAGATCGCAGCCCGTGTCTTGGCACCCTGTACAATCGCGCGATCGCGAATCGTTGCAAAGTCAGGAATAAGCCCGATGTACCAGAATACCAGCGAGACGGTGAAGTAAGTCGAGATCGCGAACACGTCCCACAGCAGCGGTGAGTTGAAGTTCACCCACAGTGACCCGAATGTGTTCGGGAGTGGAAGCGCCCAGTAGAAGCCGAGCCACAGGCGGCCCATGTGCATCAAGGGAAATGTCGCGGCACAGATAACGGCGAATATCGTCATCGCCTCCGCCGCACGGTTGATTGACATTCTCCAGCGCTGACGGAACAACAAAAGGATAGCAGAGATCAGGGTACCAGCGTGACCAATACCGACCCACCAGACGAAGTTTGTGATATCCCAGGCCCAACCGACTGTCTTGTTCAGACCCCAGACCCCTACTCCTTCCCAGAGTAGCACGCAGACACAGTAGAAACCAAATGCGAACAGCGCCAGCGACACAGCCATTGCCATCAGCCACATCGGGTTCGGTTTACTCTCTACATGACGGCTGATGTCCTGGGAGACATCCTTCAGGGTCTTGCCACCGGTAATCAAAGGGTCGCGGATTGCGGAAGTTACTTGCATTGTCGTGGTATAGCTAATCCTCTAATTCAATATTGTTATGCGTTTGCTGCGTCGCGGTTCCTCACCTTCGCCAGATAGAAAATATTCGGGCGTGTGCCGATTTCCTCGAGCACGGAGTAAGCGCGGATATTGTCAGCGTCCTTGTCGTTGATGTGTGGTCGCTCGGGATCGATCGGCCGTACTTTAAGATGCTCCGCGATTCTGCTTTCAGGGTCATTCATATCTCCAAAGAGAATAGCTCCCGTCGAGCAGGCTGCAGCACAAGCCGTTACCACCTCACCATCGCGGAGGGTTCGTTTCTCCTTGCGTGCCGCCAGTTTACCTGCCTGAATGCGTTGCACACAGAACGAGCATTTCTCCATCACACCGCGTGAACGAACTGTGACATCCGGGTTGAGGACCATCTTCCCGAGGTCAGTGTTCATGGATGTGTTGACATTTGCAAACTGCTTGTTGTCGTGATATTTGAACCAGTTGAAACGGCGCACTTTATACGGGCAGTTGTTAGCGCAATAGCGCGTACCGATACACCGGTTGTAGGCCATCTGGTTGAGTCCTTCCGTGCTGTGGGTAGTCGCCGCAACAGGGCACACAGTCTCGCAGGGAGCATTGTTACAGTGCTGACAAAGCATCGGCTGAAAAACAACTTCAGGATTCTCCGCCGCAATCTCTGCACCGGTCCAGTCGTCCGCAGGCGAATCACTACTGTAGTAACGGTCAACCCGCAACCACAACATTTCCCGGCGGTTGATCACCTCTTCGCGGCCAACAAGTGCAACGTTGTTCTCAACGTTACAGGCTACGATACATGCTCCACACCCGATACAGGTATTAAGATCGATCGCCATTCCCCAATGGTGACCCTTGTACTCGTGATCTTTCCAAAGCGTGAGTCTCTCAGGGTCTTTCTTATGATCAGGCGATGTCCACGTGTTGATCATCGGCTGGAACTTCTCCTTCGCAAACGTGCCGTCGTTGAATTCCGACAGGGTTGTCTCCTGAATAACCGACTTGCGACCCATGTATGTATTCTGCGTCTGGGTCTGTGCGAGTTGGTAATCTTCTTTGTAATGAATTTCGAACTGAACGTCAGTCGCTGTGTAACTGAGTGAGCCGTTGACAAGGCTTACGAAAGGAAAGACATTTGCACCGATATTGTCGGCAACTCTTCCGGCTTTCGTGCGACCGTAACCAAGGGCGATCCCGAGTGTGCCGGGAAGTTGACCAGGCTGAACCATCACCGGAAGTTTCACAGTCGTTCCGTTGACGGTGATGCTGGCCATCTTGGTGTGGCTTTCGTCGAAAGAAATCTTCGCAGCGTCCTTGACGGATACCGTCACGTAGTTGTCCCACACGACTTTGGTAATCGGGTCAGCGAGTTCTTGCAGCAACGGGTTGTTCGCTTGCGAACCATCTCCGATCGTCGAGCTTGCATAAACCACGAGTTCTACATCGGAGGACTTGTAATTGCTTGCAATCGCACTTGCCGCGGCACTAACGTCTCCGCTAAAAGCTGTGGTTGCAGATTCGGTAACCGGTTGCTCAAACACCCCATCGTAAAGGCACTTGTCCCAAAACGCCTGGAAGTCCTGAGCGGCTCCGCGGTGAAACCGCGTTCTCCAGTTTTCTTTTAAGAATTCAAAATAGTTCGATTGCTCCTCTCCTGCCCAGACAAGAAGACTCTCTTGTACCTGACGGGTCTTGAACAACTGCGTAATAACGGGTTGCGAAAGACTAAAGTGGTTTCGCCTCGGTTCCGCGTCGTTCCATGACTCAAGGTAATGGTGGTCCGGCGCGAGATACTGACACAACGCACCAGTCTCCTCCTCCTTGTATCCTGTCGCAATTGACAGCGATGCGGCTTTGATAGCTTCACCAAGTTCCGCGCCTCTCGGATGATCGTAAACAGGATTGCAGTTGTAAAAGATGACCGCAGCAATTCGATTCTGGACGACATCATTGACGAACGCATTCATTGCTTCGTCATTTCCCTGACGGTAGTTGACCGGCAGGTTCGGAAGAATGGTCGTTCCATAGCTTCCAAGCATGTCATTAATGCCATTGACCAATACTTGTACAGCACTGTCGTTAGATCCCGCAACGACGAGCGCTTTACCTCTGTTTTGCCAGAGTTCGTCGGCCGCACGGGATAGATGCGGCTTTTCGTCGGCTCCACCACTGACGGTAGGTCGGCCGGCTTTGCGCGCAATCAGGTTATATAACGCTACGACTACTGCTCCTTCTTCAGAAGGTTTGATCGGCGTACGATAGTCGGCGTTCGCGCCGGTCATCGTCAACAACGGCTCAAACTGGTAGTGACGAGACATCTCCTTTTTCGTCTCGCTGACCTCGCGCGTCTGCGCATATTGTTTGGTGTGCTCGATTGTCGCTCCCCAGCTTCCAAGGAAATCAGCTCCAATGCTGACAATTGTGCTGGCCTTGCTAAAGTCGTATGATGGCGTGAACGCGCTTCCGAAACTTTCCTGATTTGCTTTGCGAATGCCGTATTCGGAGACAGCGTCGTACTGGATATGTTGTGTTGTAGGATATTTCGAAGCGAATCGCTCAATCGCCAACTTTGTCGTCGGGCTGAGAATTGAGTTGCTGACGATACGAATCTGGCCTCCTGTGCGCGAGATCTCGTTCAGCTTTGCAGTTACCTGCGCATCGAGTTCCTCCCAGGTGATCCGCGAACCTTTTGACTTGGGACCACGCAGGCGGTCGTTGTCATACAGTGATAGAACAGATGCCTCGACCTGTGCATTCGTTCCTCCCCTGGTTACAGAAGAAAGCGCGTTGCCATCGACCTTGATCGGCCGGCCTTCGCGTGTCTTCACGACGATACTGCAGTAGTCGCCGCCATTAATATAAGTAGAGGCGTAGTAGTTGGGAACACTCGCCAGGTAGTCGTCAGGTCCGTGAACGAAAGGAATAGCGTTGCGTACCGGAGCTTCGCAGGCTGCGAGCGAGGCAGCCGCGACTCCAAAGCCCATCATCTTTAAAAAATCTCTCCGGGAGTGCCCCAGATCTTCTTCCGGACCAGGGTCGGGACCGAACTCGTCTTGCCCATTCTTCACAAACTCAGTGCGGTTCGTGAGTTGGCCGATCCCCTTCCAGTATATTTTCTTAGATTCCATATTCGTTTATCGCAACTTAAGAGCTAATGTTCTGTTCCTTGAATGTTCGCCGTGGCTGCTGCATACGACCACCTCTCCCATTTCTGCTAGTAATGGCATTTTGCACATTCCAGACCTC
>JBIQJZ010000304.1:0-3392 GCA_044507115.1 Flammeovirgaceae bacterium
GGATGCAATTGAAAAAGTCATTAACTTTGGGGCCCCGCTTTGGGGTTCATCAATGTAAAGAAGAATCAAGATGTTCGATAGTCTTAGTTTAAAGCTGGAGAAGGCCTTTCAGACCTTGAAAGGTCAGGGCAAGATCACGGAGATCAACGTGGCGTCCACGATAAAGGAAGTCCGCAAGGCCTTGATCGATGCCGACGTCAATTACAAGGTGGCAAAGGAAGTCACCGACGAGATACGCGAGAAGGCGATGGGTCAGGATGTGATCACTGCTATCTCACCAGGCCAGCTGTTGACGAAGATCACGAGTGATGAGCTCACCGCGCTGATGGGTGGACAGAGTGAAGACATCCGTCTCGAAGGGAATCCCGCTGTTGTCCTGATCTCGGGCTTGCAAGGTTCAGGTAAGACGACTTTCTCCGGCAAGCTTGCGCTCTACCTGAAGAAGCAGGGGAGGAGTGTTCTGCTGACAGCGTGTGATATCTATCGGCCAGCAGCCATCGACCAGTTGAAAGTGCTTGGGGAGCAGGTCGGGGTCGAGGTGTATGCTGAACCAGACAACAAGGACGCGGTTAGTATTGCACGCGCGGCAATCGCACATGCAAAGAAAAATAATCATCGCGTGGTGATCGTCGATACCGCGGGCCGTCTCGCAGTAGACGAAGAGATGATGAATGAGATCGCGCAATTGAAAGAAGCGCTTCGTCCGTCCGAGACTCTGTTCGTCGTGGACTCGATGACCGGTCAGGATGCAGTGAACACTGCGCGAACATTTAACGAGCGACTGAACTTTGACGGCGTAGTGCTGACGAAACTGGACGGTGATACCCGCGGGGGAGCGGCCCTGTCGATCCGCCGCGTCGTTGAGAAGCCGATCAAGTTCATTAGTACCGGCGAAAAGATGGAAGCGATTGATCGCTTCTATCCCGACCGGATGGCTAGCCGCATCCTGGGTATGGGGGATGTGATCTCACTCGTGGAACGGGCGCAACAGGCGTATGACGAAGAAGAAGCGCAGCGTCTTTCCAAGAAAATCCGGAAGAACCAGTTTGATTTCAACGATTTTCTTCAGCAGCTTCAGCAGGTGAAGAAAATGGGAAATATGAAGGACCTGCTCGGAATGATTCCCGGTGTGGGGAAAGCACTGAAGGGTGTTGATATTGATGACAACTCATTTAAACCGATCGAGGCAATTATCCGGTCTATGACTATGGAGGAACGCCAGAATCCGGAACTCATCAACGGGAGTCGCAAGGCTCGCATTGCCAAGGGAAGCGGGCGCACCGTGCAGGAAGTAAACAACTTGCTGAAGCAATTTGGAGATATGCGCAAGTTGATGAAGACGATGAACAAGATGGGAGGTGGCAAGAAGGCGCTGTCAGCAATTAATCCGTTCGGCCGATAAAAAACCTTTTTTTGAGCGGTCAAAATACCGGTTGATCAGCTAAACTTTTACAGGCCGCCTGCGTTTCTTGCTAAAGTTTACAGGTAAAAAGAAAAGCTCTCGGACCCGTTCCGAGGGCTTTTTTTTTGCCCGCTTCAACCTCCTATTGTCAGGAAAATATATTTGGGAAGCCCCTGCTTTGGCAGGGCTTTTTTATTCTATATTGATCAAAAATCAATGCATGCAAATCATGGGGAGATATGACCGGGTAGACCTACCGGATCTTGGCTTGTCAGATATTCATGCAAAGATAGATACCGGTGCCTACACCTGCAGCCTTCACTGCCATAGTGCCGAAGTGGTCAACGGAAAGCTTGAGTTTGTCCTGCTTGACGAGGAGCACCCCGAGTTCACCGGAATGAAATTCACATTCGACCACTTTGAAAGAAAGGATATCAAGAATTCATTCGGTGAGATTGAGAATCGCTTTGTTATTGTAACCTCCGTGACTGTATTGGGGGAGGTAATCACCACCGAATTCTCTCTCTGTAACCGGGGATCGTTGAAATTCCCCATTTTGATCGGGCGTAGGATTTTACACAACCGATTCCTGATCGACGTCAGCAAGAAGAACGTCTCGTTCCGGCAGAAGCGGAAAGCCCGCCTGGCCGTTCGCGCTAAGAAGTACTAGTCTCTGATTTCCAATGAATATTGCAATACTCTCCCGAAATCCGGGGCTTTATTCCACAAAGCGCCTGAAACAGGCTGGTGAGCAGCGAGGTCACCGAGTAGAGATCATTGACCACATGAAGTGCGTGCTCTTCATTGAGAAAAAAAATCCAATGGTTTTGTACAACGGGCGTCGACTCGACTACTTTGATGCTATTATTCCTCGCGTTGGTGCCTCGGTCACGTTCTATGGCGCCGCGGTTATCCGGCAATTTGAGATGATGAAGGTTTTTACAGCGGTCGAGTCGCAGGCGCTGATTCGCTCGCGCGATAAGCTGCGGAGTCTGCAGATTCTGTCGCGCGCGGGACTGGGATTGCCTAAAACTATTTTCATGGACTATTCGCGCGATACGGAAGGCATTGTAGAGGCGGTAGGTGGTGCGCCCGTTGTCATCAAGTTGCTAGAGGGAACGCAAGGTCTGGGCGTGGTACTCGCTGAAACCAAGAAGGTAGCCAAGTCGATCGTGGAGGCGTTTCACGGAATTCACGCACGCATTATCATCCAGGAATTTATCAAGGAAGCCAAAGGCTCCGATATCCGTGCATTTGTTGTGAACAACGAAGTTGTCGGTGCGATGCGCCGGCAGGCAAAGGAAGGAGAGTTTCGGTCCAACCTGCACCGCGGCGGGACGGCCTCGGTCGTAAAGCTTACTAAACAGGAGAAAGCCGCGGCCATTACCGCTGCGAAGAAGATGGGCCTCGGAGTTGCTGGTGTCGACATGCTTCCCTCAAATCGAGGACCGCTCATTCTCGAGGTGAACTCATCACCAGGCCTCGAAGGCATTGAGGGCGCCACTCGCGTCGACATCGCCGGCAAGATCTTCGAGTTCGTTGAGAAAAATGCGGGTAAGCACAAGATCCAGCGCGACAAGGTGAATGCATGAGAAATTGCTTCCAGACTGAGGATTCAAGGTTAGAATACGTAACTTTATTCCTCATCCGCAATTCCTAACCTAACGAGCAATGCAGTTTTGAGAAAGGTCACCGTCGCGAATCAGGAAATCCAACCCGGAGAGTTCAAAGAAATCAACATCAACATCGCGAGGTTGCCATCGCACACGCTGATTGATACTCCTATATATGTCTCGCGCGGTCCGGAAGATGGTCCGGTGCTTGCCCTGATTGCGGGGATGCACGGCGACGAACTGAATGGTATGGAGATCGTGCGGCGGATACTCGATCGCGGCCTGCATAAAGTCAACCGTGGAACGATCATCTGCATGCCTGTTATCAATGTCTACGGTTTTCTTAATTATTCACGCGAGGTACCCGATGGAAAGGA
>JBIQJZ010000305.1:0-3390 GCA_044507115.1 Flammeovirgaceae bacterium
TCTCTGCGCTCGCGCTCAATCCCCAGAGCCGTAACCACCACCTCATCAAGTGATCGCGCATCGGCAACCATCGTGACGTCGATCACGTTTCTTGAGTTGATCTGGACAATCTGTGTTTCAAAACCGATGAATGAAAACGACAGTGTGCTGCTTCCTTGCGGAACACTGATCGAATACTTTCCATCTGCGTCCGTCACTGCACCAATTGCCGTACCTACTACAAGGACACTTGCACCGGGCAAGCTCCTTCCTCCGTCATCTGTTACCGTACCTGTAACCTGAGACTGCGCCGACGCGCTAATTGCGCCAAACAAAAAGCAACAGCAGATTGCAGTACTCGCTAACAGTCTTCGACTGAACAAGTATGTAAATGTTGTTTTCATAAACATTGTTTTAGTTTCCATTATGCAAATAGGGATATCTCAAAAGTAGTTTGAGAACTCAGGAAGCGCCAACCTATATCTTAGCCTATGAATGTATTATCTTAACTCGCCGCAGCAGCGGATACAAAGGGAGGTAGTCGAATTTTTTGCGCGTTTCGGTACTTCATAAACTGGTACATCTTACGAAATTCATTGACGGACAATCCAGTATAAGGAAACGCAAATCAAAAGGAAAATCAACAGGAGTGTTATGAGCGGTGTGTACGATCCTCATTCAATCGGATGCGAGGCTGCCAATCGGTCGGAGATCTTTCCCGACTTGACCGGTCACAATATCCCCCAATTGGCGCCTGCCAGCGTTCGCAAGTCGTTGAAGATTCTTGACGACGTCGGGATGTTTCTCTGAAAGATCGACCGTTTCGCCGATGTCATCTTCCAGATTGTAAAGAAGAGTTGTCGCGCCGGACTCCGGACGATAGACATGCAGTTTCCATTTACCGCTCCTGACAGCCTGTAACCGTTCATAGCGGTAATAGTAAAAAGCTTCGTAAGGACTCACCGCTTTTGGATTTCCGAAAAGCACCGAACGGATATCGTAACCGTCGATGATTCTGTCCCCCGGCAATTTGCGGTTGGTGATCGCCGCGATGGTCGGAAGTAAATCCATCGACGTAACCAGCTGTTCGGCGACACTACCGGCAGGGATACGTCCGGGCCACTGCGCAACAAACGGTACTCTCATACCTCCCTCCCAGGTTGTGCCCTTCGAGCCGCGCAACGGTCTATTCGATCCCGACTTATACGCCCGCTCGCGGCGATCCCTCCTTCCGTCCCAGTCGGGCGTCCAGGCCCAACCGCCCGTCTCGTTCCAAGTAGCCGCACCGTTGTCTGATGTAAAGATCACCAGCGTGTTCTCAGCGAGACCGTGCTCCTTTAAGAAAGACAGAATGTATCCCACGCTCCAGTCGAGTTCCTCAACCGCATCCCCGTAGATACCGTGTGGGGATTTTCCCGCGAAATTGTAGGAAGCGGCCACAGGCATGTGCGGCATCGTATGCGCCAGGTAAAGGAAGAACGGATCATTCCGGTGTTCGGCAATAAAATCAATTGCTTCCTCGGTGTAACGACGGGTCAGGAGTGACTGATCGGGATCTGCCTCAATAACGCGGTCGTTGCGGTATAGCGGAGTTGGGCCGGAAATCGCGCCGCGTTTCAAGGCGTCGTAATTGTTGTTCCCCATGTCATTCGAATAGGGAATGCCGAAATAATAATCAAATCCCTGTTTTGTCGGCAGGAAGGGTGAACGGTGACCAAGGTGCCACTTCCCGATGTGACCGGTTACATATCCCGCCCCTTTCAAAAGATCGGCGATGGTAAACTCGTCGGGGTGAAGCCCGTAGTCAGAAAACGGAAACAGCACGCCGTACGGTAAAAGCTTTTGCCCGACAATGTCCACCTTCTCGTGAGGTGCGTACCCAGACCCCATGCCTACCCGTAGCGGATAGCTGCCGGTCATAAGGGAGGCTCTTGACGGTGTACAAACTCCGGACGTAACATAGTAGCTGGTGGCCCGCATTCCCTCCGACGCCATCTTGTCAATGTTCGGAGTCTTAATCACCGGATGTCCGTAACATGAAAGGTCCCCGTAACCGAGATCATCGGCAACGATCAGGATGATATTCGGCCTGACCGGATCGTTCGATGCGAACAACGAAAAAGAAATAATGGTCAGAAATGAAAAAGCAACGCCAACAATACGGTACGTCATGACAACGGGATCGATTTATACAGGCTTGCCGACAACATGCGTCGGAAAAAGATGTTACTTCGCTTCGCTGATCTGGCCAGGACGTAGTATGGCATCAGGGTGCACCGACGCATAGCCAGACGGTTGCTCTGACGGCGCCGGTCCGATTCGTCGGACGCTGACGTAGTTAGCGCCGTACCTTTTGTCGCCCGAGAACCAGGCCTGAAGAGCTGTCTCCCCCGCTTCCAATTGCACGACGAATGTTGACGCGACAGCGCTACTCCCGACATCTGTCTCTTGTTCCTGGTTTCCGATCTTCAAATGCGCTCGTCTAATATCCACCACCCCGTCTGCGACGTCCTCCAGTCGAAACCGCGGATTCGAAATTGTCGAAGTAGGTGACAGGTTATGTCGAAACGACGCACCTTCCGTCTGAACAATCCGCCGCCCCGACTCCGGTGGCCATCGATAAATACTAAACTCAAAGACCCCACCCTGATCAACGTCTACGGCCCAGACCATCCCGGCAGGACTTTGCAGGGCATCATGTGCGTAAAGCATAGAGGGATTTTCCTTCTCACTACCGACTACAATGTAGTTGTAGTCATCAAAAACTGTCGAGACATCTTCCCACCAACGGTCGTACGCGCGCGAGAGTTGATCCACCACATCCGCGTGTTCTCCGGCGACGTCGTTCTGTTCACCTTCATCCTCCCGGATCCGGTACAATTCTGTCTTCCCGTAGTGTTCGAGTCGCCACTCTTCCGTCAGCACAATGTAGTCCTTGTATTTCTTCGGATACTGCACGCGCTGGTTGTGAATAAAAAGCGTGCGATCAGTCCATGGTGCCGTTGGGTCCTGCATCAACGGTCGCAAGCTCACTCCGTCGAACTTCACATCCGGAGCTTCTAGACCAGCAAGATCTACCAGTGATGGGAATATGTCGAAATGCGCCGCCAGCTTCGCTACATCCTTGCCCCCCCCGATCCCGCCGGACGGCCAGCTAATAAAAAACGGAACGCGATGAGCACCTTCGTAGCCTCGTATCTTAGCTCCCCTCATTCCGGCGTTGTAGCCGTGGGCAACCTGCAGACTATCATCCAGCATCACGCCGCCAAACCATGGGCAAGGACCGTTATCGGTCATGAATATCAGAATTGTATTCTCGCGCTTCCCCGATTCGTCAAGCCGTTGAAGAAACCGCCCGAGGTCTTCATCGAATTGCGTGATCATTCCGTAGTAATTGGCAATTCTCTCTGG
>JBIQJZ010000306.1:0-3361 GCA_044507115.1 Flammeovirgaceae bacterium
AGAACCGCGTACACGCCTGGCCCGTGGTTCAACTCAGCGAAGTTCTTCGACATCGAGTTCCAAACCTACGGCACGGTGCGCAGCGAGCCGGCGGATGGGGAAGATCATTTCTACTGGGAACACAGTTCCGGAAAAAAGGCTATTCGCGTCGCGTGGAACCGTGACACCGAAACCTTTACCGGTATTAACGCCTTTGGTATACGTTTGCGCCACGAGTACTTTGACCGGTGGCTGCGTGACGGGCGATCCATTGGATACGTCGTTGGGAATCTACGGGTCGCAAATTTTGACCCCGAGTTCGCCGAGCGATATGAAGATGAGTTTACCCGTCGATTCATGGACGTCCACGCAACCCCTGCCCGACCTTGATGCGCCTCGTACAATTATCCGGACTCGCCCTCTTCCTCAGCGCCTTCGTTTTCTTTAACGCAACGCTGTTCATGGGCAACTATCGACTGACCGATGAGATCATTCGGCAGCACGTCGCCGAACTCGAACTGTTCACCCGGCACGCCGGAAACATCACTGATGAGACGTTTACCTCGTCGTTTGCGTTCGCCGCTGCACTCGACGAAGTTTTTGTCACAGCAAACCGCGAACTGCATACAACACACGGGAATGCCGAAGAAGTGCGCCCGGGCTTCGATCGCTACGTCGTGCGAGACCTGAAGTATTCATTGGCGAAAGCTTCCGCGATCACGCCGGTCAAAAACCATCCCCTTCTTTTCCTGGTGTTAACGTATGGACTTTGCCTGGGTGGCGCGGCGATGTACATACTTCCAAAGCAACGCGAGCACCCCGGCATCAAAAACAATGGTATCTATTTTCACCCGTTGAAGAATCGGGGTTGGCTTGGCGTCACCGTTGGAACATGGCTGATCGCATTCTATGTTTTTCTTTACTTCTTTCCAGAACACATGATCAACTGGATCATAATGGTCGATCCGGTAAGCCATGCGATCAATGGAGGCAATGCTGGAAAATATTTCTTGTACGGGTTCATCTACACACTCGCGATCCTGGTAATGGGCATCAGATTCATGATCCACTACCGACACAGTAGGTATCAACAAGCGCGAACGCTATCCGTAATGTTCTTCCAAACTGCATTTGCATTCCTTATTCCGGAGATACTCATCCGTCTCCAGCGTCCGTACTACGATTTCAAAAATATCTGGCCGCTCGACTACACACTCTTCTTCGACTACCGCCTGTCTGAAATGATCGAGGCTGGGACGCTCGGCATCTTTATGCTCGGGTGGGGTGTTGCGCTTATCGTCATAGCCGTTCCGGTGATGGTATACTTCTTCGGAAAAAGATGGTACTGCTCTTGGGTGTGCGGCTGTGGCGGACTTGCTGAAACATTTGGAGATCCGTACCGTCAGCTTTCGCAGAAATCGCTCAAGGCCTGGAAAATTGAGCGATGGATGGTCCACGGGGTTCTTGTGTTTGCCGTTGTCATGACCGCTGGTGTTTTATACACATGGTTCAGCGGCGCATCCCGTATTTTATTCATCGACACCTACACGCTACGCGATGTCTATGGCGTGTATATCGGGTCTATCTTCGCTGGTGTTGTCGGAACGGGTTTTTATCCGCTCATGGGAAATCGGGTTTGGTGCCGATACGGCTGTCCTCTTGCAGCGTATCTCGGGTTTGTGCAACGATTCAAGTCGCGGTTCCGCATCACAACGAACGGCGGACAATGCATCTCGTGCGGAAACTGCTCGACCTACTGCGAGATGGGCATCGACGTTCGCTGGTACGCGCAACGCGGTCAGAACATCATCCGTTCTTCCTGCGTCGGTTGCGGAATATGTTCAGCGGTCTGTCCGCGTGGAGTGCTAAACCTCGAAGTTAAAGATGAAAAGGGACGCTTTGGTGAACCAATCCTGACTGGCGGCGTCATTGTCCACTCCGAACCAAAGGCATCTTGATCATCTATGTGATCATCCCCGCGTGCAACGAGGCAGCGAGCATTGGCCACGTAATTGGAGCAATCCCTGCCGGCCTTGTCGATGAAGTCGTTGTCGTCGACAATGGTTCAACTGATCGTACGGGACCCGTTGCATCCGCAGCCGGGGCCACAGTTGTGCACGAGCCTACGAGAGGATATGGCAACGCTTGCCTGGCTGGAATTCAGTACTGTCGCAATGCATCGCCACAACCTGAGATCGTTGTATTCATGGATGGCGATTTCTCCGACTATCCACAGGAAATGCCGTTGCTGACCACACCGATCCAGGGGGGAAAAGCCGATCTTGTCATTGGTTCACGTACACTCGGGCGTCGTGAGCCAGGCTCTATGACTATTCCGCAGGTGTTTGGCAACTGGCTCGCGACACGGCTGTTTAAGCTGTTTTTCAATGCGCGGTTCACTGACCTCGGGCCGTTCCGCGCCGTGCGATTCAAAGCGCTGTTAGAACTAGGTATGGAAGACAGAACCTATGGCTGGACTATTGAAATGCAGATCAAAGCCGTCAAGAATCACCTGAGGTGCATTGAAGTCCCAGTGCGCTACAAAAAGCGGATCGGGGTATCCAAGATATCGGGTACAGTCAAGGGTACCGTGATGGCAGGATATAAAATCCTGTACACGCTATTCAAATATGTTTAGCCATGGAATGGATTGTGGCCATAGTGTTTACCTTCAGTCTCCTGTATCTGTTCCTTTTCAGTCTCGGACAATTGCAGCTAACCTATCTGTACCGGAAGAGAAGACGCGAGAATCAGCCCCCCCCTCAGGCGAGTGACTTTCTTCCCGATGTTACAATACAGCTACCGGTATTCAACGAGAAATACGTGGTTGAACGCCTGATCGATGCAGTCGCAGCGATTGACTACCCTCGTGAAAAACTTGAGATTCAGATCCTGGATGATTCAACGGATGAGACGTCCGGAATTATCTATCAAAAGCTGGAATGGCTTGAGCAATTCGGCATCAGAATGAATCACATTCGACGCGGCAACCGCGAGGGTTATAAAGCTGGCGCACTGGCCGCAGCGTTGCCCTCCGCCAAAGGTGAGTTCATTGCCATCTTTGATTCCGATTTTGTTCCCCAACGCGATTTCCTTCGGAAGACACTTCCTTATTTTCTCGACGCAAGAGTCGGCGCTGTACAAACACGATGGGGCTACGTTAACCGCGATTACTCCATCATCACCCGCCTTCAAGCGTTCGGGCTCGATGCACACTTCTCGGTTGAGCAGACCGCTCGAAACGTCGCGGGAAGCTTCATAAACTTCAATGGTACAAGTGGTGTTTGGCGCAAGGCATGTATTGTCGATGCCGGCGGCTGGTGCGCAGACACACTGACGGTCGATCTAGACCTAAGTTATCGCGCGCAGCTGCCCGGATGGG
>JBIQJZ010000307.1:0-3345 GCA_044507115.1 Flammeovirgaceae bacterium
CGCCCTCCCGTGCGTTGGCAAGCAGGTTCAGGGTTGTCTGGTCGACCGTGGTGGCTTCCGGACAAAGCAGGAAGGGTGTGCCCCAGCCCGTGCTGTAGATATCGTAGTGGGATTTCAGAAACTCGGATTCTTCAAACGTTCCGATACCTCCTTGCACGGAAATTCGAATTGGGTGGGGGTCTTTTAGAACAACAATCCCCTTCTCCCGAGCGGCCGGCCGATAAAGTGCATGCAGGGACTCTGTGAGCTCTGTCCTTCGCGTCTTGAATTCTTCCAGGATCGGTCCGAGCAAGGTGCCATCCGTTGCAAACGCGTGACCGCCACAGTTCAGACCCGACTCAATGCGAAATTCGCTAACCCAGATTCCTTTTTTTGCCAGGTACTTCCCCTGAATTAATGCGGATCTGAAGTCGCTTACCTTGATGATGATTTTTTTGTCGAATACGCCGTGAGTTGTAGGATGAAATGCGGTTGTACGCTCCATGTAGTTGAACAGCCGGGGGTTCAAACCTGCGGAAAAGACGACGGAAGACCCTTTAAGATTGCTGTCGGCATAGCCGCGAAGGGCGGCAACAGCGTCGGATGCGTCGGTCAGGACGTTACCGTTTCTGTCGTGATTGTTCCGGTCGACTTTTGTCATGATGTTTACATCGATCGCACCCGCCCGAACATGCATCCGAAGAACGTCCTGCAGACTCCGTTTTGTGACGGGATCCGACGTACCCTGCATATCTTCGTACAAACGTTTGATCGGACTCGAACCAGGCAGCATTTCAAAATACTTTACGAGTTCGGACCCTGCCTCGAACGCGCTGGCCTTGAGCTTGGCCACCTGCGATGAGACGATATCATTTACAAGATTCAGATAGTCGGTTATCCGCCGTGCGCGATAGTCGTGTTCTTTGTCCGAGATGATTCGGTAGGGTTTGCCTAAATAATCATAATAATGCCGCCTCATCATTTCGATGAGCTTGTCTTCAATGATAGAGATGACGGAGGCTATTCCAAAGCGCGCCACCTTTATCGGCGTGTCGACAGTAAAGGCTAATCCCATCACCGGGATGTGAAAGTTGTGGGGTTCATGCTGGTACATCGTGCGTATTTGCGATCAATATCCGCATCGCGGAATTGGCAGCATATGACTAGAATCATACAACATCGACAACCTGTTTTCTACTTTGGTGAAATTTTTTGTACCACTTTCGCGTTAATACAGCGATTCAACTTTCTGCGCATGAGCTCACGTACCCGGTCGAACGACCATAGCCTCGGAGAAGAGATTGCAAACTCAATCACTCACGGAATAGGAGCTGTTCTGGCGATCGCTGGACTCGTCATTTTGATCGTGCTGGCCGACCAGAACAGCATGGTGAGTTTCACCGTGTACGGAACGACACTAGTCCTTCTGTACCTGGCGTCTACACTTTACCATAGTCTCATTTTTACGCGTGCGCGGGATCTCTTTCGCAAATTTGACCATATGGCGATATTCCTGCTCATTGCAGGTACCTATACACCATTTTGTCTTCTCGCCCTGCAGGACTGGGTCGGATGGGTACTGCTCGCCCTGGTGTGGACGTTTGCCGCGCTTGGTGTTGTAATGAAATCGTTTTTTACAGGTCGTTTTGAGTGGGTGTCGATTGTGGTGTACGTGGCTATGGGCTGGATGATCGTTCCGGTGATTGGTTCGATTTACAACATCCTGACGCTGGAGGGATTCGCTTTTCTGGTTGCCGGAGGTATTTCATATACCGTGGGCACGGTATTCTATATGAGCCGCCGGATTCCTTACAGTCATAGTATCTGGCACCTTTGGGTTCTGGGGGGCAGCGTCCTGCACTTCTTCTCGGTGCTAACGCTTGCCTGAGCCGCCTATGACTTGATCAACCCCATTCGCATCTGGAATATTCCCGCAATGGATTCCGCCCGCATGACGATCTCTTCGGCATGTGCCCCCGAGAAATTCTCTTCAACGGTCTCGCGAAATAGCTTGAGCCAACGATTGAAGTGCTGTGGTTCAATCGGCAGCGGCAGGTGCTTTTGCAGCGGATTACCGCGATAGGTTTGATCGCCCAGGAGCATTGAACTCCAGAAGTTGTACATGATAGGTAGGTGATGCGGCCAGTCGACGTGGCTGAAAACGGGGGCCAGGAGTTCGTCCCCTCTTACCTTCTCGTAAAAGTTGTCGACCAGAGTCATGATGTGGTCGCGTGTAGTTATGTCGGTTTTCATGTTAGCATTGAGTAAAATTCGGAGGTCCGATGTCTGTACAACAAACTGGTGCGGTATCCGGTTCGGAAAATCCTTTCAGAGATCTTTCCTGGCGAATATTCGCATTGCCCCCCCAAGAGGAAGAGCTACCCAGACCAGGAGCACAGCAGTGGCAAAGATGATCCCGGCGGAGCTGCCGAAGAAGTTCTTGTAAAATGCACCGGTGTACCCCATCAGAGCGGAGATATCCAATTTCAAAAGCATGACAATGCGCGCCAGGTCCACGGGGTTCAGCGCAATCAGCGCCAGCGTTACTTTTTCGAGCGGGTAATCGCTGAAAGTGAAGATCACCCAGAGTAGGATGCCGTCATATATGAGGGAAAAGTAAAACCAGAACAACAAAGCCAGTCCGATTGCCTTGGCTTTATCGCGCGTGAGTACCGAGGCAAGAAAAGCCAGGGCGACAAATACGAGGGTGAGCATCAGTCCGGAGAACAGCAGGGTAAATCCAGCGGAGAAGGCGCCGTAGATGACCACCGGCAAGCCCACTCCAATCAGATATGCTATGCACAGCGACAGCGACAGGGCAGCGAACTCACTGAAGAAGATGACACGCCGGTTAACGGGCTGCGCGAGCAAAAGTTCGATAAACTCGTATGAGTTGAAGAAGTGTATGGTAGTGAACACGATGCTGACGAGCGGAACGACCATCAGCACGACGTTGAGAAGGCTCAGTACGATCTTACTCGGGTCGCTGTCAAATTGAAACAAAACGATCGTGCTTACCAATAGCAAGGCCGCGTACAGGAGAATGAACCGTGTTCGGAGCAGATCGTAGAAAATATATTTGATAATACGAGTCATCAGCTCGGGTTTGTCTGAAGTTTCTTTTTCGTTATCAGGGTTGCGATTGCTTTGGAGAGACGCGTCTCACCCGTCTGTACTCGCAATTCTTCAAGAGAATCATGGAATTGAATTTTTCCCTCGAAAATGTAAATGACATCCGATGAAAGTTCTTCCAGGTCACTTAGAATGTGTGAGCTGATAATGAAGAGCTTTCCCGCACTGCGTTCCTTCTTGATTTTGTCCTTCAGTATCTCTACGGACACCGGGTCAAGGCCTGCCGTCGGTTCG
>JBIQJZ010000031.1:0-23296 GCA_044507115.1 Flammeovirgaceae bacterium
TGGGTCCTGACGGGAACAACCGGGGCGAACAGTGAGGAGAATGTGCTTCAAGAATATTTTAAGGGATGGTTTGTCGCGCAAATGCTAGGCTCGGGTATCGACCCCTCGCTCGCCCTTGCGTACTCGGCACGCGAGAAGATCGTGTTCTTTTTTCACACACACTTTACGACTATCCAATCCAAGGTCGACAGCAGTCGTTCGCTGTATTTTCAGAATCAATTATTCCGAATGTTTGCGTTGGATGCCCTCGCAACTGACCCGCTCATCAATTTCAAAGAGTTGTCTGTGAAGATCAGCATCGACAATGCGATGCTTGCCCTGCTCGACGGCAACCGGAATGTCAAGGGGAGCCCGAACGAGAACTACGCCCGCGAGTTCATGGAACTGTATACTATCGGACGAGGATTGGAGGGAACTCTGCCGACGCCAACCGATCCGGGTGACTACATCCTGTTTACCGAAACTGACGTACAGGCAGCCGCGCGTGTTTTCTCAGGCTGGGATATCGACCGCGATTTTGCGACGATCGATGCGGAAACAGAGTTGCGCCGCGGGAAGATCAAGGGAAGTGTGCTCAATGCGTCGTCACATGACAATGGCGTCAAAACATTCAGCGCACGATTCGACAACCTTGTCATCGAACCGGACCCGCTCCTGCTGAATGGAGGGCTGCCCACGGAGGAAAGCGCGCTGGATGAAATCAGGCAGCTGGTGGACTACCTGTACAGCAAACCGGAAACCGTTAAGAATATCTGCTGGAAGATCTATCGCTACTTTGTATATACCCCGCATACGCCGGAGGACAGCATACCGCTTGACGCGACCATCATCACGGAAATGGCGAACACCTTTGTAGCTTCCGGTTACGAGAACCTGCTGCGGAGCGAACACTTCTATGACGCCGGCGCGGGCGTCACTGACGATAGCTACGGGGGCATCATCAAATCTCCTCTCGACCTCGTAACAGGTACTCTCCGATTCTTTGATATTTCGCTTCCCGATATGGCCACGCAAACGGAAGCGTTCTACGAGGCTACTGACGAAATACTAAAGCGCATTGATACGCTGGGATTGAGTTTCTTCGAACCATATGACGTCGCTGGATACGAAGCGTACCACCAGTACCCTATTTACCACCGAAGCTGGATCACGCCCAATTATCTGGCGCGGCGGTATGACTTTGTCAGACGTGTCATTACAGGTGCGGAGAACTATATTTTCCATGTCGATCTTGAAGCATTCGTCCTGAACAATATCAGCAACGCCATTGCGCGGGATGCCCGGAGCCTGATAATCGAGATCGCACGGTACCTTCTTCCCCACTCTGACAACCTTACTTTCGACGAGGGCGCCGACGATAGCTCGTCGCTAAGTGCATTGAGGCTAAACTATTTCAAAGAGCGCTTCCTCCAACAGTTCGACGAAGCATACTGGACCACACGATGGGACCAGAGTGCGCCGGACCTCCGTGAGCAACTCGAATTCCTGTTCAACGCTATGCTTCAGTCACCTGAATACCAACTCTCGTAAAGTCAATTCACGATGAACGCTTCCAGGAGAAAATTTCTTAAGAATCTGCCCGCCGCCGTCAGCCTGCCTTTCGCACTCGGTGGCGTGCCGCTAAACCTGATGGCTGAAAACGCATTGACGAAAATGGCGCGGGCCAGTATCGACAATGACAGGGTGCTCATCATTCTGCAAATGCACGGGGGGAATGACGGGTTGAACTGCCTTATCCCGGTAGCCGACTACGAGTTGTATTATAGCAAACGCGCCAACATTGCGATCCCCGCGCGCAATAGCCTGCGCAAGTATATCCCGCTCGACAGCACCTTACCCCAGGATCAGCAGGTTGGCCTGCACCCAGACATGCTGGCGATGAAACAGATGTACGACCAGGGGCGTGTAACGATGGTGCAGGGGGTATCCTATAAAAACAACAATGGATCACACTTCCGCGGGCGCGATATTCTATTCATGGGAGGTGCCCATGATGAGTATCTTCAATCCGGATGGATAGGGCGCTACCTGCAACAGGAGATCGCTCCTTCACAGTATCCACAGGATTATCCGAATGCGGGCATGCCGGATCCACTCGCGATTGAGATGGGCAGCGATGTCTCCCTCATCTTCCACCAGGAGGGGAATATCCCCACGTCTATCTCGATCGACGATCCGGTGGGGTTTGCCAACCTGGTCGGCGACCTCGAAGGATTTAACGAAACCCACATCGACCCCCGCGGCATACCTCCGCAGTGGCTACAGAACTCACCTTACTTCAACGAATTGGATTGGATCCTCAGTCTTGAGGATAAGTCGAAGGAATACGCGGAGCGTTTGGCACAGGTATATGAAGCGGGAGGGGCGGGTACGACTACCTATCCCGAGATCTATCCGTTCAATGCCCCCAAGAGCAGTCTGCGAAACGTGCTGACTCCACAGTTGAAGATCATTGCCCGTCTGTTAGCAGGTGGGTGCAAGACCAAGGTCTTCCTCATCAAGGCGGGGGGGTTTGACACTCACGCTACCCAGGTGGAGTCATATGATCCAACGATGGGTGTGCACGCAGCACTACTATACCATATCTCGTCAGCGATGAGCGCCTTTCACGACGACTTGCGGAAGCGCGGACTGGAGGACAGGGTGCTCACCGTCACAACATCCGAATTCGGACGGCGGATATATTCGAACGGAAGCTATGGAACGGATCATGGAACCGGAGGACCGATGTTTATCTTTGGCAAAGGGGTTCAGGCCGGCGTCATCGGGAAAGTCCCTGACCTGACAAAGGCGAACGTCGAAATGCAGTACGACTACCGAGTCATCTATGCGAATATCATGAAGGACTGGTTGCTGGTACCTGACAACCGTCTCAACGAAATATTCCCGGGAATCATGACCGCCCAGGGAACCTCGGACGGCGTGGTTTTCAAAACGCTTCCGGTTGCACAGCAGGAAATTGTCACCGGCATTAATAATTTTGTCGACTCGCGTTTTGCCCTGGATGACTGTTTCCCGAATCCGGCGCGTGACAAGACAACGGTACGGTTCCGCGTGAACCACAGCCAGCACGTATCGATCCGCTTGTACGATGCGGCAGGGCAAGAAGTCGCAGTGCTGGCTAACGCCGCATATGAACCAGGGGTACACGAGGTTGAAACCAACGTTTCGCACCTGCGATCAGGGCTTTATAAACTCGATATGAGGACCGGACTTTTCAGAGATTCAAAATCACTCGTGGTAATTCGATAATGAAACACATCTACATGTTGTCTTTGTGTCTGTTGATGGCGACCTCGCCCCTCTTCGGACAGCGCGGAGCACGCAAAGCCGGCTTCAACCAATCGGGAAAATCACTAAACACCTTTCTTCACAAGCAGTGGTGGCTGGGGTTCAAAGCAGGTCCGAATTTATCAAAGCCTACCGTGGAACGACCCTACTACGTCATCTCGCCGACGAACTATGACGAGGCGCGAAATGCGAAGCAGTACGAGAATTTTAAGTCGCTCGGAAGCCAGGTCACCTTTGAGGTTACATTCTATTTCCGAAATCTCTCAGTGAGCTTTCAGCCAACCTACCGAACCTCAGTGTTCGCCTATGCAAACGACTACGAATGGATTGATTCCGAAGAGCCCGGGAATTACCTCTCTCTCCACTATAACCAGCGTCAGAAGGTGGCATCGCTCGACTGGCCACTGATCGCCAAGTATGAGTTTCAGACGGGAAAGGTAATCCCTTACGTGCAGTTGGGCGTCTACTCGTCGATGCTGCTCGACGCAACTAAGGAAGTTTCCATCCGCGGCACTGATCGTGCTTCCGGTGGTGAACACGAGTTCGAAGCCGAGCCTGTGATCATCGGAGCAACCGATCTATTCGCGAAATACCATTGGGGTGCGATTGCTGGCGCCGGACTGTACTACCCACTCGGCAATGTCCGGCTGACACTGGACCTCTCCTACCGGATCGGAATGAGCAACATTGCGTCAACGGCCAATCGTTACGGCAGCGATCGCTTGTCAGGCGTTGGAGACAGCCTGGACGATATCAAACTTGATAATCTAATGGTCTCCGTCGGCTGCCTCTTCCCATTGCGGTTCCTGGGCAGCGGGTTTAAATCGATGATCGACTAACGGTATGACAACACGCTTCTTAAGCTCCATCGCTGCACCCCGCAGCGCCTTCTTCCCTGGAAAACTCATCGCCGGTCTTGCCGTTGTTGCATTCGCCTGCTTTATATCGTCTTGTACCGAAGACAGCAACCCGGACCTTGAAAAAGAAGAGTTCACATCCGTGTTCGACCACAATAATTACTCGGCAGCATTCTTTCCGGTTGACATCCGGCAGACTACTGCAGGAGACTACCTTGTTCTCGCCGAGCGCAAAATACCAGGGTCAAACTTCCGCGGTACGTACCTGCTTCTGGTTGACGCCGTCGGAAATTTCGTAAAAGACATGACACTCTACGACCAGGCCAACCCTGTCGGAGACCTCATGGAAATTCAAAACGAATTTTGTTTTCTCGCGCTTGACACGCTCACCCTGCAGGCTAAACTTGTTAAGGTCGACGCTCAGTTGGAAGGATCAACCTCTATCCCGATTGCCGGAGTGGGGTTTCCCTCGGCAGCTAGCGCTGAGGGATCCGGTTTCCTCTCCCTGGGTTACGATCATGCCGAGAAAGCAACAGTGATAGCACAGCATGATGCATCGGGTGGCATTGTCAAAGGTCCCGTGGCCTTCGGTATCGGCGCGGGTGAGGAGGTTGAAAAACCTATCATGAATCACATCCTCCGAACGGGCAAACGATTTCCATTTCAGGTGGGTAAAGCTTCCAATGGGTTGTACTTCTTCAATGGCTTTGAGAACTATTCGTTTTCCCTGGTCTTTACTGACATCGAGCAGGATGGTCCCCTTGGTGTCGTCCACGGACAGCAGGACGACGGCGGATTCAGCGCCGTGGTTCCCTTGAGCAATGGTAAGTTCGCTGCTTCACGATTTGACTTCGGGCAGAATTATTTCTTGCCGGGCGTAACGCTCCCCACGACGGGCTCAACCATCAGCTCCTACCTGGGCGGGTTTGTCCTTCCTGAACTTGTACCGGATGCCCCCGTCAAACTCATGCGAACCACCATCGGATCGAAGAACACTCTGATCTACGCAAGTGATACCAGAAGCAAGCAGATCGGACTGTTCTTCTATGACGAAGCCACAGGCAAGTTTGTCAGCAGCCGGTACCTCGGATTCTCCAATCCATTTGAAGTCGCCGCAATCATCCGAACGTCTGACGAAGGATTGGCCGTATGCGGAACAACCTGGTTGGCGGGGCGCTTCCCGCGCATCTGTCTATTTAAGATCTCGCGGGAAGACCTGGAACGCCAGGCGGAATGATCGCGAGATACTGTCGCCATTTTTTAGGACCTTTACAGCGCAACAAACGCCTTACCCGCAATGGAAGTTAAGGAGAACGTCGACCTCTTTCCCTTTAATACCTTTCACATTCATGCGATCGCCCGGTACATGGTAACCGTCACCACGCCGGAGGAAGCACGTGAGATTTTCAGCAGCGAACTGTTTCGGAAGAACAGACATCTGATACTCGGCGGAGGCAGCAACGTATTGCTCACAGGGGATTTTGATGGCCTCGTCATCCGGAATGCGATCAAGGGGATCACCACGGTGCAAGAGACAGAGACGGCAGTTCAATTGGCAGCAGGATCAGGGGAGGACTGGCATGGCTTCGTTATGCATTGCGTTGCACGCGACTTCGGTGGGATCGAGAACCTCTCGCTGATCCCGGGGACAGTCGGCGCCGCCCCCATGCAGAACATCGGTGCTTACGGTGTAGAGATACGCGATGTGATCCACTCGGTCGAGGCCATTCACCTCCAGACTCTCGACACCCGGGTATTCAGTCGCGAAGAATGTGCCTTTGGTTACCGTGAAAGTATTTTTAAACAGGCGCTCCGTGGCCAGTACTTCATTTCAAGTATTACTTTAAGTCTCACCCGTCGAGACCATCGCTTTAACATTCACTACGGCGCGATCCAGGATGTACTCGCCCAAAAGAACATAACCAGTTTATCGGTGCGTGCAATTAGTGATGCAGTCGTCGCGATACGCACCAGCAAACTTCCCGACCCCAAGGTTATCGGGAATGCCGGAAGCTTCTTCAAGAATCCCTCACTTGATAGATCTGCGTTCATCACGTTGCAAGAGAAGTATCCAGATATCCCTGTTTTCCCAGGGGAAAATGATCTGATCAAAGTTCCCGCGGCATGGCTTATTGAACAGTGTGGCTGGAAAGGGAAGACCATTGCTAACATCGGCGTTCATAAGAACCAGGCACTCGTGCTGGTCAACTACGGCGGCGGCAAGGGACACGATATTTGGGAACTGGCGATGGAGATACAGCAAAGTGTTCAAGAAAAATTCGGAGTCCTTCTTCAACCCGAAGTCAATGTTATCCGATGAGTGTTGTGTTCGCGTAGTAGTATAGCCCTTCCAAAAAAAATGTGAATCAAAAAAATTTTTTTCTCAAAAATTTTTGGGAATAGAAAAAATGTTATAACTTTTCGTATCGTTTTAAACAAAAAATAAAAACGCTATGGCAAAATCAGCGAAGAAAGCAGCTAAGAAGTCTGCAAAAAAGACGGCTAAGAAAGCTGCTAAGAAGAAGAAGTAATTAGGTTTAACCTAAAGACTTTTGCGAAGGGAAGTAAATTGGATTTACTTCCCTTTCGCTTTTTATAGCGACTTCGCTTTTCCTGATGCTACTCAACTGACCATAGTCCACAGCATGTCGACTTTCTACTTGCATACGGTTGCGGTCAAAATTGTGGGAATGTTCTTGTCTTAACCCCCGGTCGACCTTAACTTACTATCAGAACAAAAACGAAAGATCATGGCGAAAGGAGCGACAAAAGCAACTGGAAGGACCACGACGGCACGTGCGTCCCGACCGAAACGAACAACAAAAAGTATCGACAGCGTCGCCGAAGAAATCCTTCTCAAACTGAAGACACTCGGGATCGAGGACCAACTTCAGCGCGACATCGAGTGGTGTCTCGGAAGTTTCCGTGCCGACGGTAACCCGGTCGGATTGTATGAGACCGCTGATCGAGCACTGATTGTATTTAGGAATGAGCGGGCCAAGAAGACCAAGGGTGTGACAGCAAAGTTTGTCGGAGACCTTGAGACCGCGGTTGCGGCTCCCCGCGCCTAGATCATATAGGTGACATTCTGCAATTGCCCCTCGTAGCGCACGACCTCCACGCCAAAACGCCGAAGGAAATCCACGCCCTCGTCAGACGCCAGTCCCTTGTGTTCGGCATAAGACTTTAGATAGATGACCTTTTGAATCCCTGTCGTGAAAATGATCCGGGCGCACGCCAGGCAGGGCGACAGCGTTACGTATAACGTCGCTCCCTCCACTGATGACTTGTTTTTGACTGCGTAGAGGATTGCATTCTGCTCGGCATGGATCGCCAGCGAGCAGCCGCCTTTTGAGTCTCGCGGGCAACCTACATCAGGCCATTCCTCATCACAATTATGGGTGCCGGGTGGTGGTCCGTTGTAGCCTATCGAAATGATCCGCGTGTCCTTCGCCAGTACCGCACCTACATGTCGCTTGATGCAGTGCGAGCGCCGGGCGAGATTCACGGCTAGCTCCATATATATATCATCAAATGCAGGGCGTGTCATTTCGTAAAAATAGAACAATGTGTCGATAACCAAAGACACCCCTGACACCTTTCGGGGAACTTACCAGCCACCCGAACCAAATTGGCGACGCGCTTCAGGTGAAAACACTATCTTTAACCCTATATGAGGATACTGCTCGCTTTTATCTGCTTCATGGCGGCGCTACCCGCGTCAGCACAGGAATTGCTGAAACTCCGCCCGAGTCCCCTCGCGATAACAAGTGTGCGGTTCCAGGACCATTACGTCCGCATCACGTATAGCCAACCTCAAAAGAAGAAGCGGGAGATATTCGGGGCGCTCGTACCTTACGGGAAAGTATGGCGCACCGGCGCGAACGAGGCAACAGAAATAACCACGACCAAGGACATTCAACTCGATAAGATCATTTTGAAAGCAGGAACTTACTCGCTCTTTACCATCCCGGAAAAAGACAGGTGGACGATCATAATCAATTCCGACGTCGGACTCTGGGGCGCTTACAACTACAATCCCCGGAAAGACCTCTGGCGCTTTACCGTTCCAGTGCAATCCACCGACAAGATCTACGAGGCGTTTACTATCCAGTTCGATCACCGAAACGATGTGGCAGACCTTTTGATGATGTGGGATAACGTAAAAATATCAATCCCTGTTAAGTTTCTCTGACATACCCCATGTTGAAGCAAATTCTCCTCCTCCTAACCCTCGCCGTCTGTGCCATGGCACACGCGCAGGATATTGCGGAACTTGAACGGCGAAACGGATTCAAGGACCTGAAACTTGGCATCCCGGTTGACTCCGTAAAAGGCGAACTGAAGCTGAAGAAATCCTTTCTCGAGCAGAACCAGTTCGATGCGAACCTCTATACCGTTGAGCACCCTGACTATCGTCGGATTGGAGAGGTTGGCGTGCGAAAGATAGAGATCAAAACCTACAAGGATCTCATTTATCAAATCCACGTTGTTACGGACAAGGATCCGCGTCTGATGAAAGCCCTCGAATCGATCTACGGGCCTTCTTCATATGACATGAAACGGGAGACCTACTTCTGGAAAGGCGATACCCTCATCCTCAAATTCCGCAGCTACTCCCGAAACCAACTCGAAATGATCTACACCTCCTATCTCATCCTGGGGGAAATGAGCAGCGATAAAGCTAAAAAGGTGGATGATATTGCAGATGATTTCTGAACTGGATAACTTTCGGAAAGCAGTGATGCTTTCTGACCGGAGCCCCAGCCCGGTAACTATTCACTATTATACGCGTATGAAACGACTCATTCTCCCGGCAATTGTTCTTATGACGACAACTGCGTACTCCCAAAACCGTCCGGACCCGAAAGACACCGAAGTGTGGGAACCGGAACCCCGGATTGTAACACCTGGCAACGTCCCTTCCGCTCCGCCATCCGATGCCATCGTGCTTTTCGACGGCACCGATCTGAGCAACTGGCTGGATAAGGACGGTGCGACGCCGAAATGGAAGGTCGCTGATGGAGCGATGACGGTCGTCAAAGGTACCGGTGACATCAAGACAAAACAGACCTTCGGAGATATCCAGCTTCACATCGAATGGAGAACCCCGGATAAAATCGAAAGCGAGGGACAGGGACGCGGGAACAGCGGCATCTTCTTTTGCGAGAAGTACGAGCTCCAAGTCCTGGACTCCTATGGCAATCGAACATACTCCAACGGCCAGGCGGGGTCTATCTACAAACAAACCATGCCTCTGGTTAATGCGAGTAACCCTCCCGGCGTGTGGCAGACATACGACGTCGTGTTTCTAGCACCGCGTTTCAACAACGATGGCACGCTTAAAACTCCGGGGAGAATTACGGTCTTCCACAATGGTGTACTCATTCAACACAACACGGAGATCAAGGGAACTACCGAATACATCGGAAAACCCAAGATTATTGCACACGGCAAAGGCTCGCTACGACTCCAGGACCACGGGAACCCGACGAGCTTCCGGAACATCTGGGTCCGCGAACTCTGAGACTGAAAGCAGCGTTACCCCGGTGGGAAGTAACCCACCAAGTGCGTATTTTTGCAACTGCTGCACACGCACGATAAAAAAGGCGCTGTGATGCCAGTCAATAACTGCTGATGATCTCTGTTTCGAATCTTTCTTATTATATCGGGGGGCGTGCCTTGTATGAGAACGCCAATATGTTTATCAAACCGAAAGACAAGATCGGTCTGATCGGACTCAACGGGCGCGGAAAATCGACACTGCTCCGCTTGATAAACGGCGAATACACCGCTGACAGCGGAAGTATCAGCAAAAGCAACGACTGCACTATCGGGTTCCTGAATCAGGATCTCCTCTCCTATCAAACCGACGACGCCATCGTTACGGTGGCAATGGAGGCTTTCAAGGACGCCGTAGACACCCAACGCCAAATCGAGCAGACACTTCATCAGCTGGAAAGGGAGTATTCAGACGCCCTCGTCGAAAAGCTCAGCCGACTACAGGAAAAGTTCGAACACCTCGACGGCTACACGATGCAGGCGAAAGCCGAGGAAGTACTCGAAGGGATCGGATTTTCGACAAGCGATCTGCATCGTCCATTGAAAGAATTCTCCGGCGGTTGGCGCATGAGGGTGATGCTGGCAAAGCTGCTGCTGGAGAAACCGTCCCTTCTGATGCTTGACGAACCGACCAACCACCTCGACCTTCCCTCTATTGAATGGGTTGAAAACTATCTCCGGAACTACGAAGGGGCAGTAATGGTGGTATCACACGACCGGACCTTTCTGGACAACGTGACGACGAAGACAGTTGAAGTGACACAGCAACAGCTCATCACGTACGAGGGCAACTATTCCTTCTACCTGACCGAAAAGGAGCTACGCGAAGAGATTCAACAAAATGCCTTCGAGAATCAACAACAAAAAATCCGGCAGACGGAACGCTTCATCGAGCGATTTAAGGCTAAGGCAACCAAAGCGCGCCAAGTGCAGTCCAGGATCAAAGCGCTGGAGCGGATGGACAAAGTAGAGGAGGTAATCGATGACACAGCCGCGGTAAACTTCCGCTTCCGTTTTAGCCAGCAGCCCGGGCGATATATTATGCGGCTCGAGGGAATTTCGAAGGCCTATGGCCCCACCGAGATCCTTAGAGACACATCGGCCGCGATAGAGCGAACTGACAAGATCGCACTCATCGGTGCCAACGGTAAGGGGAAATCGACACTTCTGCGCATCATTGCAGGCACGGAGCCGGTGAAAGGGGAACGCAATGAAGGGTACAACGTGATACCCGCCTTCTTTGCACAACACCAGCTGGAGTCGCTTCACATGGAAAATGAAATCCTGGAAGAACTCAAACAGGCAGGCTCCGGGAAAACTGAGCAGGAATTGCGAAACGTTCTCGGTTGTTTTCTGTTTAATGACGAAGATCAGTTCAAGAAGATCAAGGTGCTGTCAGGCGGAGAGAAGTCCAGGGTGGCGCTCGCGAAAACACTTATTTCCGAAGCCAACTTCCTATTGCTCGACGAACCCACAAACCACCTCGACTTCATTTCGGAGAACATCCTGATCCAGGCGCTTCAGCAATACCAGGGAAGCTTTGTCGTAGTATCTCACAACCGGCACTTTGTCAACCAGGTCGCGAATAAGATCTGGTACATCGAAGACAAACAAATCAAGGAGTATCCGGGAACCTTCGAAGAGTACGAGTACTGGAGGAAAAAGAACGAGACAAATGCTGCTGCCAAGAAGGAGGTGAAGGGAAAAGAGGTGAAGAAAGTAAAACCGGAACCGAAACAGAATACTCCTTCCCAGGAAATTCAGCTGAAAAATCTTCAGAAAGAATTGTCGCGCGCGGAGGAACGAATTGAAAAACTACAGTCTGAGAAGGAGAAGCTTGAAACCGAAATGGCGCAACCAGAAGTCTATTCCGATTTTGAAAAACTCAACAAGCTGCAGCAGAAATTCAACCAGATCGCCCAGGAGCTGAATGAGGCGAACACCAGGTGGGATGCGCTCGCAGTCGAGATTGACAACCTCGCGTCGTAACCTCAGCCCCTACCGGATGCCAATGCCCAATTGCACCGATACGCGCTCCATATCCTGAACGACCGTAACTTGTTCCGGCCCCCAGCCTCCCCACCAGCGCGCCCGTTGCTCGTATTCCAATCGCTGAAATTTGTACCCGGCGCTCATATAAACCTCTAACCTGCCGTGGCGCAGACGGTACCCGACTATCGGATGAACCAAGTATCCGCCGGGGGATAAGATTTCAGCCTCCGTCGAATGCCACGCCTTAGCATATCCACCATTAACTTGAGCCAAGAAAGTAGCGTTACGGAAACGAACAGCGTCCCAACCAATCCCGACGAACACTGGCAGCGTTTCCCAAACGTGATATACGTCGTAGCTCGCGCCGATTGAGACACTCATCCGATCAACGGCGACTCCCGCCGACAGGGCTACCGAAGGATAGGGTGCGCCTGCATCAGCAAACAATGCTCCCATGTGCAGCGATGCAAAGCTTCGGATCCTCGATCTTGTCGAATCCTGCTGAGCGGAAGTGCTGAAGAAAATCAGAAGCAGGAAACCCGTGAGGATTCCACGTTCAGTTGACATTTGACAGATTGATCTTGCTCAGCATCCGGATGTCAGCGGGATTGCTGTAATCGTATTGGAAGATGCCGCCGTCACCGATCATCATCAGCACATCGTTGAACGGAATCACATCGAAGGCGTGGATACCCTGGTAGTGAGCAAGCAAGCGTTGATCAATGGTATTGACGTCAGAAGCGTCGAACGCTTTCAGGCCGTCATTCCCATCACAGATAAAAAGGGTCTTGTCGTCAATTCCCAGACCATGAGGATTGGTCATAGCATAAGACGCTACCAATTTCGGATCCTTCAAGTCCTTGATATCGACAACCTGAAGTTCGTTCACGCCACGCTGGCATAGGTTTCCCGATCGCAAGGTTACATAAGCGTACTGGTCGTCGACAACGACCGGGTCACAACTCATGACGTGCTGGAAGTGGCTGATCGTCTTGGGTGATTCCGGGGAAGAGATATCCATGATAAACATTCCCGACTGCGATCCGAGGAACAGGTTCGACTTATACGGAAATATCGTCTCGATATCCCACGAGACGGATGTCCGTGATTTCTGTTCAGGATGCCGTTCGTTACTGACGTCTACAGCCTGGAGGTCTCCACCATCGAGCAGGTAAAGGTGATCTCCGCTGATGGTGAAACGAGCCATTGAGCCGCCCACCCCGGAGCCAGAGCCAGACCCCGGGGCGATAGCAGCTGCTGAATTAAAATTGGCGACTTCGGAAGTAAAGACAATAATTCCGCTGTCGAAAGCTCTTCCGCCCCAAGCCTCCATCTGGTCTGGCGCGCAGTCGGATTCATTCACGTAAACCATCTTCTTCTGCTCGAACGAAGTAATGACACAACAATCTTCATCGATACTCCAATTGAGTACCTGGTAGTTCTTGAGGATACCCTCCAGGCGGTCAACCTCATGGATCGTGGAGATGTTGGTGATATCGAACGCTACAAGATCGACATAGCTATCAGCGTAAAGTGTGTTTCCCTTGATCGCGAGATCAAATGTTCCCGGGATCTTGAGGAACTTCATTGGCGTCGGCGATTCAGGATTGCGATTGTCAATTATATGGATTCCCTTGCCGGGCTCGTTAACAAACAAATAGTTGTCCTTGAAATAGATCTTTCCCACCGATGCAATCGGTTGGGGAGCTACAAGTTCTACGCTGGCACGTATCTCCTCTACTGTAGTATAGACGGGTTCGAGATACGCGTACTCATGTGTCACTTCGCACCTGTCCTGGCAGCTTTCAAGAAGAAGACTCAGACCCAAAAGCGCCACCAGAAAAAACAACGCATAAAGTGATACGTATATCCTCTTTTGCAACCGGTTTTCCAATGTATCCATACGCGAGGTGGTTTTGTCTTATTAGACACCACCGTCTGCAATACGGTTGGAATGGTTATTGGAAAATATAGCGGAACCTCAAACCGACGTCAAAAGTCAGTGGTGAGGACTGAACACCCATCTCGGACTTGTAGATCGTGTTGAATGGATAGCGAATATCTGGATTGAGCGAAACGCGGTAGTGAGGACCCAAACGGTAGCTGATCTCCGTTCCCATCAAACCGCTGAGGTTTACCGCCCTGTAGGGAGAGTCGGCTCCCCTTGCGACGGTTGTCTCCGCCAACTGGTCCCCGTCGCCCTTAACAGTGTTCTCCAGGAAGAGATCAGTGGATACCCCGGCGTTGAGTTGCACACCCAATGTCTTGTCGACGATCAGATAGCCCGCCTGGACGGGGATACTCAGGTATCGCATGCTGTTGTTGACGTTATACGGTGCGGAATAAACCAGCTTGTTGCGCAATTCATATTCGTCCGCATTAATAACAGCATTGCTGGTCGCGGGTTTGTAGCGCTCGTTTGACATCGAGTTGAATGCAAACCCTGGTCCATCGGCGACGACGCTGTTCGCCGTGTAATCGGAGGATTGTGTGAGGTAGTTCACTCCACCCTGGAGCACCCAGCGCTCGGATATTCGGGTACCCACGTTTAAGCCCATTGAGTATGCATAACCGCTCGCCTTCGCTTCATTCTCAACGATCGGTCCGGCGAGGGCTGCTGCGGCGAGTGACGACCCGGAGGACGCGGATGGAGCCTGTATAGTATTGAACGAACCTGCCGCGAAACCAACCGAGGTCCAGAGACTCTCATGCATGAGATCTTCGTTCTTCTTCCTGTCTTCGCGCGTCTGTACTTCGCGTTCGCGACGCTCCAGATCTGCGAGCATCTTCAGTACAGGGTCTACCTCCGGCTCCTCACGCTTGGCAAAGGTCAGCGTTACTTCGCGATGCGTGTACAGGGAAGGCAACTCCCTGCTGTCGAGCTGACGCGGGAGATCGCGCTCATCTACCGAGGACGCGACAGCTGCGTTAGACCGTTCTACATTGTTGCCTCCAAGCGTTGTGGGCGGTATCTCTCTTCGCGACGAAGGTAGAGACTCTCTGCGGTCAGCCTGACTCCTTTCTTCCCGCTGGACCGGTTGCGCGGATGTTTGCCGCTCTGCAGCGGGAGTTTGGGTGGATGTTTGCCGTTCTGCCGCGGGGGTTTGGGCGATTGTATTTTCAAGAGGCTGCGACACATCTGACTGCGCCAGGGTACTGCCGGAAGTTTGAGGATTCTTAAAAGAATAGTAATAGCCGATGCCGCCGATCGCCATTGCGAACACTACACTGGCAGCCGCCAGCATCTGGTAAAACAGCAGACGTCGTTTCAACTCGCCACCGTTTGCTCGCTCCATCTCGAGCTCGATGTTCGTCCACACCTTATCGGAAGGCTTGATCCCGGCCTCCTCAAAAGCGTCCTTCCACGAGTCCTCAAACTTTTCCCTCTCCATATTTTTCATAATATGACGATTCCTTCATGAGTTTCGCCTGCAGCAGGCTGCGCGCGCGCGAGTACTGCGACTTTGACGTCCCTTCGGATATTCCGAGCATCTCGGCGATCTCCTTGTGATTGTATCCTTCGATAGCAAAGAGGTTGAACACAACCTGGCATCCGTGGGGAAGAGATTGGATAATCTCCAGCAACTGGCTGAAATGAATCCCGGAGATACTCACCTCGTCTTCCGGCACATCAATCTTCTCGACATCCACCATGGGATACAGATACAATTTCCTACGCTGGCTGTTGAGAGCGGTGTTCACCATGATCCGGGTAATCCAGGTGCCGAGCTTACTTTCCTGACGGAAATCTTTTAACGCGTGGAACACCTTGACGAACCCCTCCTGCAAAATATCCTCGGCTTCCGCGGTTGTCTTTGAATACCTTAGGCAAACCACCATCATCTTCCGGCAAAAGCGCTCATAAAGCGCCTGCTGGAAGCTTCGATCCCCCTTGCGGCATCCTTCTATTAGCTCCTGTTCACTGAGCATGTTCGCGTTTGTGCGGCCGTGTTGCATTTTAGACTCCTGAATTACCGGAAAGGTTGGAATGGTTTTATACTTTTGTCCTGACCATGAAGACCAACCTGCTGATAATCATCATTTTCCTTGGAGGTTGCACGCCCCTTTCGCAAAGTTCGATGAATTCGGGCAGCAATCCTAAGACGATCCAACTCAAGGATTATACATACGAGCCACAGATCCGGACGGTTGTCATCCGGCCGGATTTTGATGACCCCCAAACATTTCTTGAGCCAGCAGTCGTACAACTTGGCGAAGGGAACCTGCTGCTGGAATTCGACGACCTGCGACACCAGCGCGATGACTACACCGCCAGGATTGTTCACTGCAATTACGACTGGACTCGGTCAAAGCTGATGGATCTGGATTATATGGGAGAGTTCAACGAGTTTCCAATAAACAACTTCGAGTATTCGGTCGACACCCACATACCTTACGTGCATTACTGGCTCACGCTTCCAGCTGTTAAACTTCCGGGCAACTATGTCGTGATGGTGTATCGCGGATCAGACAAGAATGACGTGATCCTCACCAAGCGATTCATGGTCTACGAACCGCGGGTGGCATTCGGCAGCGAGCAAAACCTCATCGGAGCGGGATCCGTTGCCGCGCGGAATCAACAGTTGAATTTCACGGTTAACTACAGCCGTCTGGAAGTTATCAATCCCTTGGAAAGTATTAACGTTTCCATCCGTCAGAACCGGCGATGGGATAATATTGCCAACGATCTGAAGCCGAGCTTTGTCCGCGAGATCGAAAAGCAGCTCGAATACAGGTTCTTTGAATCGGAGAAAATGTTCAGAGGGGGTAACGAATTTCGCTTCTTTGATATGCGTTCACTGAACAACCCGGGGCGAAACGTAGCCAGCGTCAACCGGAATGTGAAGCCGTATGAAGTTTATATCGAACGTGACAAATCGCGACGTGATGAAGCCTATTCGCAACTGCCAGATTTCAACGGCGGATTTGTTCCAGGAAATCTGGATTACCCCGATCCTGCCTTTACCAACTACGCCAATGTCAATTTCACCCTCGCCGCACCAGTACCCTACCCCGGCGTTGTGTTTGTCACCGGGGAATTCAACTACTGGAACACAAACGACCTCAACCGGATGCAGTACGACTCACTGACTCGCGAATACAAAGGCCGGGTACTACTCAAGCAAGGCTGGTATGACTACCAATACCTCATCCAATCTCCCGACCTGCCTCCCTACTACCTCGAAGGCAGCCACTTTCAAACCGAAAATCTCTACGAAATCTTTGTCTACTACCGACCCTTCCAACCACAAGCGGATCTGCTGATTGGATATTTGAGAGTAGAGAGGAACAGGAGGTGAGTGGTGAGTGGTGAGTGGTGAGTGGGCGCGTGAGGCGTGAACCGCTAAGCGTACGTCGCCTCGTGTTCCGCCGCGCGATGTATCGAGTCGTTGTTCGCGATGTCGAGCATGCCGAAGCCTTTGTGTGTGAATTGCCCCAGGCCGTTCTCATAGATGAACTGGTGTACTTCCTTCGCGGCGTAGAGCACGAACGGGAATGTGTATCCGCGCACTTCGAATTTTATGTCGTTGTCGTAAAGTGGATAAATGCGGGCGAACTTCTTGTGCGACGCCTGTATCCGCTGGATGTACTCTTTGTCTGGAACGATCTGAAATTTATAGAAAGAGCTGAGCTGATCGGCGGTATACTTGCCGGTGGCCTCCATCCGATTGATGGTGGATTCATATAGCAAGTCCGAGAATTCATCGCTTTCGGGGTTGATGAACTTCTTGCCCCGGTCGTCATTGAATGCCGGTGGAAGAAGTACAATCGGGGAAATGCACAGAAAGCGGGCTTCGTCGCCAATCTGAACGGGCTCCTCGGGCTCTACACTCTCCGGCTCCAGGTGGAGATTGCCAACAATAAGCTCCTTTTGCGCAAAAAGCTGCTTGATAAAATAGTCCTTGAATGCCTTGTCGGGGCAAGCGAAGACGAGTGTTACCTTGGAAGAATAATAATGGAGCCCTTTCCGGCTGACTTTGGTCTGCCCCTTAAGTCCTGAAAAGTTAAAGTTGCTGAAATCCAGGTAAGATTTGTCAGGACCAAAAACGAGCAACCCCTTAATAACCTGAGCTAACAGGTACTGGTGATGGAACGGGACGTAGGCTCCCCTGTTTTTCAGCGAAAAAATGATCCTTATTCTCAAACCTTAAAAAATTAAATCCGGGCCAAAAAAAGTCAACCTTGGATCCGCTCTTGTCCTTTGAATCTGAGCGGTTTATAAAGCTAACAAATTTTCAGAAAGGTTTGAACAGCAGAAAAGAAACTTTACACATTAAACCGGAAGTGCATTATGTCACCGTCTTCCACGATATATTCCTTCCCTTCAACTGACATACGCCCCGCCTCTTTACAACCCTGTTCGGACTTATACTTCTGATAATCAGATAGTTTAATAACTTCCGCCCGGATAAACCCCTTCTCAAAATCGGTGTGGATCACGCCGGCGGCCTGCGGAGCTTTCCAACCCTTCCGGATAGTCCACGCCCGGACTTCCTTCTCCCCTGCAGTGAAATATGTTATGAGGTCGAGAAGCTGATAACAGGCCCGAATCAGCTTGTTCAGACCCGATTCCTTCAGCCCGTATTCCTCCAGAAACACAGCGCGGTCTGCTTCACTCTCGAGCTCCGCGATTTGGGCCTCAATCGCAGCACTGATGACGACCACCTCGGCCCCCTCTTCCGCTACCAGGTTTTTCAAGGATTCAACGTGCTTGTTTCCGGTGTGGATCGACCCCTCGTCGACGTTCGCCACATAGACCACGGGCTTGGCAGTCAGGAGTTGCAGATCCTCGACGGCTTTCCTGTCTTCCTCATCCGCCTGCACGGATCGCGCATTCTTGCCCGCCAGCAAGGCATCCCGGAACAGCGTAAGGGCTGATAGCTCTTTTTTTGCTTTGGCATCACCGCTCTTGGCGGTGCGTTCAACCCGGCCAATCTTTTTCTCGACAGATTCCAGGTCGCGGAGCTGGAGCTCGGTATCGATGATCTCTTTGTCGGTGACGGGATCTACCTTCCCGTCGACGTGGACGATATTGTCATTCTCAAAGCACCTGACGACGTGGACTATAGCGTCAACCTCCCGGATATTGGCCAAAAACTGGTTTCCCAGTCCTTCACCCTTACTCGCGCCTTTGACGAGGCCCGCGATATCCACAAACTCGATTGTCGTCGGCAGGACCCGTTGCGGTTTGACTAGGTCCTCCAGGATGGAAAGTCGCTCGTCTGGCACCGTGATTACCCCCACGTTCGGCTCAATGGTGCAAAAGGGGAAATTGGCGGCCTCCGCCTTGTTGTTGGAAATAGCATTAAAAAGGGTCGATTTACCCACATTTGGCAGTCCTACGATACCACACTTTAGTCCCATTCGAGTTCAATTATTTAAAGCCGCAAAGTTAATCAGAATCATCAATGCACAGCGAGAAACACGCCTCTGCTGCGAGTTGCGAAAAAAGCCTGGGGACAAAAAAAAATAAACCCCTGCAGTACAGAGGTTTACAAGATCAGGTATGGGTTTGAATGAGGTTAATCCCATTTGAGCTCCGTATCGAGCTCGGTACTCTTGCCGTTCAAGGGGGTGTCGGCAGTAGCTTCCTCCCGTTCTTGTGGCTGGTCGAATTGTGAAAAGTCAACGTCAGGCATAAGTTCCTGTTTTACGTGGTTGACGGTTGCGTTCAATGCTTCTAGAAACTTGTTGAAGTCCTCTTTGTACAAGAAGATCTTGTGCTTCTCATACGTAAAGCCATCATCCTTAAAACGCTTTTTACTCTCGGTGATGGTCAGGTAGTAGTCATTTGAACGGGTAGCTTTAACATCGAAAAAGTAGGTGCGTTTCCCTGCCTTAACTTTCTCGGAGAAAATTTCTTCCCTACCGTTTGTCTTGTTTTCTTCCACAATCCTTCAATTTTAGTGTTAGGTTTAACGTTTTGATTATTTGAAGATAGTACTTTGAAAAATCATAGCAAAGCGGGGCCCGAGAATAGTTTGAAGTGCTGGACGAGGTTGATGGGGCAAGAATCGCCCAAAATAGCATCCATTGGTCCAAAATTGCAATATCTGTGAGTATCAAACTGCACGAAATATCGCAGCACACGAGCCTTGAAATCCTCGCCCGTCAGATGGTTGAGGGGTTCATCACGGGCATGCATAAATCCCCCTATCACGGCTTCTCGGTCGAGTTTGCGGAACACCGCTTATATAATGAAGGGGAAAGCACCCGCCACATAGACTGGAAGGTATACGCCCGGACAGACCGGCTGTTCACTAAACGCTACGAAGAGGAGACGAACCTGAGGTGCCTGATTGCTATCGATGTTTCCCCGTCGATGTTCTACCCGGTGGAGACACGTTCCAAACTCCGGTTCAGCATCTACGCAGCATCCGCCCTGGCGTACCTGCTCCACCGCCAACGCGACGCCGTGGGACTATGCCTGTTCTCGGACGACATCAGGACCTTCACACCGGTCAAGTCAACGCCCACTCACCTGGACAAGATTTTCACCCTGCTGAACAACTTGTCGGACCAGCGTGTCCCGGAGGGAGGGACGCAGGTATCAAAGGTCCTTCATGAGATCGCGGAGAAAATCCACAAGCGATCTCTGGTTATCATCTTCAGCGACATGTTCGACGGCAGTGAAAATACCGACGACCTGTTCAAGGCACTTCAGCATCTCAAACACAACAAACACGAGGTGATCGTATTTCACGTCACCGACCAACAGACGGAACTAGCGTTTGATTTTGAAGACAGGCCGATCGAATTCATCGACCTGGAAACCAGCGAAAAGATCAAGTTAAACCCGGCCGACGTAAAAACCCACTACCGACTCGCAGCCGATCAGTTCTACAAAGCCCTGAAAATGCGCTGCAATCAGTACAAAATAGATTTCGTCGAAGCAGATGTACGAGGGGATTTTAATACCGTACTCCAGACGTATTTGATAAAGAGGGGAAAGATGAGGTGACTCACGCTTCCACTTCCTGATGTAACCACGCCTTCTTCGCAAGCAATTCCTCCTTGCTTTCGACGTAGTCAGGATCGGGCACACAGCAATCTACCGGGCAAACTGCCGCGCACTGGGGTTCTTCATGAAAGCCGGTACACTCGGTACACTTGCCGGAAACGATATAATAGAACTCATTTGACACTGGCGTCTGAAGCGCCTTTCCGTCAATGGCAGTTCCATCTTCCAATTCAACTTTCTCCAGCTTCGTACCTCCAGCCCAATCCCACTCACGCCCGCCTTCGTAGATGGCTGTATTGGGGCACTCCGGCTCGCATGCACCGCAGTTGATGCATTCGTCGGTAATCATTATTGCCATGCTTTTCCTACTTTTGAATCCGTGATATGCAAAAATACGTCCAAATTGTTACTCTTCAAACGATAATAGGGAAACACTCACGGCGACACAAAAGTTTATGACGACTGACGAACGACTGGAAGGGCTGATAAATCTGGGTAAATACCTTCATGCAATCGATGAAGAAGAGCTGGACGCACTGGTCCTCCGCGTGAAGAATGAAAATCCATGGTTTACGCCGGGGAGCGTAAACGTTGCATTCGAGGGTGTGAAGCGCTACCTCGACCCGGCGCGTCTCCGACAATGGACATCGCACTACGATCTCAAGTCGCGAAGCGCACGTACCATCGCAGTGATCATGGCCGGAAACATTCCTCTCGCCGGGTTCCACGACCTCCTGTCTGTGCTCATCAGCGGTCACTCGCTGATGGCGAAGTTGTCATCGAAAGACTCGGTCCTCCCCTCTTATCTGATCGACAAGCTGATCGAAATAGAACCGCGATTCCGCGAACGCATATCTCTCCCTGCACAACTCAAGAATTTCGATGCCGTTATAGCCACCGGTAGCGATAATTCCGCTCGTTATTTCCAGTATTACTTTGGAAAGTATCCTCATATTATCCGCCAGAACCGGACCTCCTGCGCCGTGGTATCGGGGAAGGAAACATCCCAGGATCTGGCATTCCTCGGACGTGACGTCTTTACCTATTTCGGACTGGGTTGCAGAAGCGTATCCAAGATCTTTATCCCCGAAGACTACGATCCCACGCAGTTGATACACGCATGGGATATCTACGTCGACATTATCCACCACCACAAGTACCACAACAATTACGACTATCAGAAATCGATCCTGCTGGTAAACAAGATCCCATTTTACGACTCGGGCTTCGTGATACTACAAGAGAACGAAAAACTGGTATCTCCGATATCGGTCGTTTACCTGGAGCGCTACACCAATCCGACAGATATCGCATCAAGACTCACGGCTGTAGCCGACAAGATCCAATGCACCGTAGGCGATCCCAACGCTGGCTATGTGCCCTTCGGCCAAGCGCAGTCACCCGAACTGTGGGACTATGCCGACAACGTAGACACAATGAAGTTTTTGGAAACCGTTTGAGGAATTGCGCAGAATATCTCGCAGCAGGAACGAACAAGGTTGAGGACCTCACGACTCACGACTCACGACTCACGATTCACGATTCACGACTCACGACCATCACGGTTTCGGCCCTCTCAGAATCTCCACCCAGCCCGTGACCGCCTCGCCTCCGGCCAGTTGCAGGCGGTAGAAGTAGATACCGTCGGCGGCGTCGCCACCATCCCAGTTGTTCTGATAATTATCCGACGAGTAGACTTTCTTACCCCAGCGGTTGGTGATGACCAACTTGTTCTCGCCTCCTTCCGTCGGGAGATTCCGAATGAAGAACACGTCGTTTGAGTTGTCGCCGTTTGGCGTAAAGATGTTCGGGATAAACAATGCCTGGTCGAGCGGGACCCGTGCAACGAGGTCGACTGCGCATCCCAGGGCATCCCGAACTTCGACGAGATAGCGGCCGGCCGGGATATCGCTATAAATCTTCTCGATGTCCTGGTTGCTGTTCATACCCGCCGGCTCGAATGTCGTCGAGTAGAAGGGCAACATTACCGACGATGCTGAGTCGAGTTCGATCCTCACTTCGTACGGATAGACGCCGCCACTAAAGTTCCTGATCTGCAGGTCTCCGGTTGGTATGTCAGGATACGATTGTTGCACATTTCCGACCTGCGCGGACAGCGGTGCGGCAATCGTAAAGTCAAACGACTGCGATTGAACATTGCACACAACATCAAACTGGAACTGGATGATCCTCACGGAATACTCACCCGGCGTCTGAAGAAACGTGTGAGTTGCATAGTCGAGGAAGATCTCGCCATCGTCCGGGAATTGTCGGTAGATGATCTCCGGGGGATCCGTGCTGAACCTCCTCGAGATCTGCAGCTCAAGGGGGGCGCCTACAGCTTCGCCGGTGACGTTATCGAGCAGTAACGACACTTCGTTGTTCACGCAATTCGGAACAAGGTCGAATGTAATCGGATGGATACCGAGAATGTTGATCGGAGCGCTCCTCGTCGGACAAACCGTACTCGCTGACTTGAGGTACACGAAGTATTGGCCCTTCGGCAACTGATCGAAGTTGATGCCGGGGCTTGAGTACGGCATGAATTCCGAATCCGGTGGTGTATTGAACTGGTCTGTCGACAGTGCAACCTGGAAGACGCCCGCGTCTGTCACGACTACCGTGATGGCGC
>JBIQJZ010000032.1:0-23257 GCA_044507115.1 Flammeovirgaceae bacterium
GGCGATTCTCATGTCTTTGTTCTTCTTGTCAAGGCCATACGCCAACGCTGCCGCTGTGGGCTCGTTGATGATCCTTTTGACGTCAAGACCTGCGATTTGCCCAGCTTCTTTTGTAGCCTGGCGTTCCGCATCGTTGAAATACGCAGGTACCGTAATCACCGCTTCTGTAACGGTCGTTCCCAGGTAGTCTTCGGCGGTGCTCTTCATCTTCTGAAGAATCATCGCGGACACTTCCTGAGGAGTGTATAAACGATCGCCGATCCGGATGCGTACGGTATCATTGTTACCGCGCTCAACTTGATAAGAAACCATCTTCATTTCACCACTCACATCGTCGTGTTTCTTACCCATGAAACGCTTGATCGATTGGACGGTATTCTTCGGATTGGTTATAGCCTGACGTTTGGCGGGATCACCTACTTTTCGTTCTCCTTTCCCATCGTCGAGGAAAGCAACGATCGACGGGGTCGTCCTACGGCCCTCGCTGTTTGCAATTACGACGGGTTCACTACCCTCCATAACCGCCACGCAGGAGTTCGTCGTACCCAAATCGATTCCAATGATTTTGCCCATGTTATTGATCTCTTTTTTAGTTCACACTTTCTTGTACGCTAGGGTTAACAAGGGTTGTGCCAGCCCCGGATTTTGACGGAAAAAATGACACATTGACAGCCTCTGGCCTGCGCCTTCAAGGCTGCTCTGATGTACACGGAAGTCTCGCCGTCACTGCGACCACTCAGTGGGCGTGCGGTCCCAGCGGTGGGCCTTTAATTGCTTCAACAGGGACTTGTCTAGGCTCGCCCCGTCACTGACGCGGGTATTTGCCTCCAGATTCTTCAGCTTGCGCATTCCCGGGATGGTTGCATGGACGTCGTCATTCGCCAGAATGAACCGAAGGGCCATCTCAGCCATGGTCATTCCAGATGGGATGAGCGGGCGAAGCGCATCCGCATGGTCAACGCTGCTGATCAGATTCTCCGGAACAAAGTATGTCGAACGCCAGTCGTCTTTTGAGAAGGTGGTCTCTTTGGTCAGCGTACCGGTCAACGTTCCTTCGTCGAAGGGTACCCGCGCGATCACGCCGATGTTCAGTTCCCGGCAGAGTGGAAAAAGATTATCCTCTGGAGCTTGATCAAAGATATTGTAGATCACCTGCACCGTATCGATCAGCCCGGTGCGCAGCGTATTGAGCACGTTGTCAGGCTCCCAGCGATTGACACTCACACCGATAAAACGGATCTTGCCATCTCGCTTCAGCTTGTCGGCGGCGTTTTTCCACTCCTCGCGTTCGGCCCAACCATCTTCCCACACGTGGAATTGCTGAAGATCAATGCATTCCACACCCAGATTCTTCAGGCTCTTTTCAGTGTATTCGATGATATGGTCATAGGGATAACACTCCTCGAGCTTGTAATCCGACTTGCTTGGCCATTTGAAGTTCTTCGGTGGGATTTTGGTGGCGTGATATAATCTTTTCGCAGGGTGGCGCCGCATCAACTGACCCAGTATCTGCTCGCTTTTCCCCGAGCCGTATCCCCACGCCGTGTCGTAAAAATTGCAACCGAGTTCAACAGAGCGGTCGAGTGTACGATCGAGTTCTTCATCGTCTGTTCCTTTCCAATCTGCCAATCCCCACATTCCGTAACCGATCTCACTTACTTTTAACTGGGTTCTACCGAGCGTTCTGTATTCCATGCCTGTAATCTATGTCAACATTCCGAGAGTTGAAACCCCTACATTTTGTTACTTTTGCGACCTTATACCTGCCGTTCTCCGAACAAACCGGACGGCAATCGCAAAGTCCCTATGTCGCTAGACGAAGAAATTGAGAAACGACGCACTTTTGGCATCATCAGTCACCCTGACGCCGGAAAAACTACGCTTACGGAGAAGCTGCTGCTGTTCGGCGGTGCTATCCAGAAGGCGGGCGCGGTGAAATCCAGCAAGATAAAGGATCACGCGCGGTCTGACTGGATGGAAATTGAAAAACAACGCGGTATTTCCGTCGCCACATCCGTTATGGGCTTCAATTACCAGGATGTCAAGATTAACCTTCTTGATACTCCCGGTCACCAGGACTTCGCAGAAGATACCTACCGCACACTGACGGCGGTTGATAGCGTAATCATGGTGATCGACTGTGTCAAGGGTGTTGAGATCCAGACGGAGAAACTAATGGAGGTTTGCCGCATGCGCAGCACGCCTGTGATCTGCTTCATCAACAAGCTTGACCGGGAGGGTCGCGACCCCTTTGAATTGCTCGATGAAATTGAAGACAAACTAAAAATACGCGTTCGACCGCTGAGTTGGCCGATCAACATGGGGAAGGGCTTCAAGGGTGTATATAGCCTCTATGAAAAGAGTCTCCACCTTTTCACGCCAAGCAAGACGACTGTCGAAGAGGGGATTGAAGTGAGCGATATTAACGACAGCATACTCGATGATTACGTCGGCGAGAACAATGCCCGGCAACTGCGCGCGGATATCGAACTCATTGAAGCTGTTTACCCTGACTTCAATGTTGACGACTATCTCGCGGGAAAGGTCGCACCGGTGTTCTTTGGAAGCGCTGTCAATAACTTCGGAGTAAAGGAACTGCTCGACACGTTTATCCGGGTCGCGCCGCCGCCGGCACCGCGTGAGACTACCGTGCGTGTGGTCGAACCTTCGGAACCGAAGTTCACCGGTTTCGTCTTCAAGATACACGCGAACATGGACCCGAAGCACAGGAACAGAATTGCATTTCTCCGGGTGTGTTCGGGGAAATTTCAACGGGGAAGCAATTACTTTCACGTGCGTCTTGACAAGTCAGTGAGGTTTTCCAATGCTACCGCATTTATGGCGCAGGACCGCGAAACAGTGGATGAGGCCTGGCCCGGTGATATCGTAGGTATCTATGATACAGGAAATCTCAAGATCGGCGACACGCTGACTGAGGGGGAGAAGTTGATCTACACAGGAATCCCGAGTTTTTCGCCAGAGATTTTCAAGGAGGTTATCAACCTCGACGCGATGAAAACCAAACAACTTGAGAAGGGATTGCTTCAATTGATGGAGGAGGGTGTCGCGCAGCTATTCACATTCGAGCTCGGTAAGAGAAAGGTCGTGGGTGTCGTTGGAGCCTTACAGTTTGAAGTGATTCAGTTCCGGCTGAAGAACGAATACTCAGCAACGGTACAGTTTGCGCCGCAGAATATCTACAAAGCCTGTTGGATCAGTAGCAACGACCCGGCAAAGCTTGAGGAGTTCATCGACTCAAAACAGCGACATATCGCACGCGACAAGGACGGGAAGCTTGTTTTTATGGCGGAGTCAAAGGCATGGTTGCAGATGGTGCAGGATAATTTTCCGGATATACAGTTTCACATGAGCAGTGAATGGTGAGTGGTGAGTGGTGAGTGGTGAGTGGTGAGTGGGGAGTGGTGAGTGGTGAGTGGGGAGCGGTGTGGATTATATTAGCTATTTTCGCGCGTGAATGGGATATTTCGATGTTGTCTATGAAGACAATCATCTCCTGGTTGTCAGCAAATCATCCGGCGTTCTGGTACAAGGCGATATTTCAGGTGATAAGCCGCTCGTTGAAATATGCAAGGAGTACGTCGGTGAAAAATACCAAAAGCCCGGAGCTGTTTTTCTGGGTGTCGTCCACCGGATCGATCGGCCCGTCAGTGGTCTTGTGATCTTTGCACGAACCTCAAAGGCGCTGGAGCGCATGAATGCCCTTTTTCGGGATAACAAAATAAACAAGACGTATTGGGCGATCGTCGATGACGAACCACCGGAGCATCGGGGTACGCTGGTCCACTGGCTGATAAAGGATACAACGCGGAACAAGACCACGGCCTTTACCGCAGAGACACCTGGTGCGCTGCGATCGGAACTAAGTTACGAGGTGCTGGGCAAAGCGGGGGGGCAATGGCTGCTGTCGGTCTTCCCGGTGACCGGGCGGCCACATCAGATACGGGTACAACTCGCGTCGATGGGATCGCCTATTGCCGGAGACCTGAAGTACGGATCCCGCACCAAATTCCAGGAAGGTGCCATTGGGCTACACGCAAAAGCTGTGGAATTTATTCACCCTGTCAGAAAGGAAGATATGACGCTGCGAGCACCTCTGCCGAAAGTGGGAGGATGGAGCCGATTTCTAAGTTTTGAAGGATAGTATAATTAGCTGGATTATAGCGTAATGAGTTGGATTGAAAAATTGAAGGCGCGCTGGAAGCTGGAAAGTGCGTGGCAGGTCGCTTTAGTGCTGCTGACCTTTGCCTGTACGGGGTTCACCATTATGTTCCTGAAAAGGCCGCTGTTATACTGGTTAGCTGGCGAACAAGGCAATTCAACGCTGGGTTCGGTACTTTACTACCTTTTCGTTTTGCCGCTTTATAATATTGTTTTACTTGGGTACGGTTTTTTATTCGGGCAGTTCAGATTCTTTTGGGAATTTGAAAAGCGCTTCGCACAACGCGTCCTTTCATGGTTTCGAAAGGAGAATTAGTTATTTTGTATCACCAGTAAAAATCTACCCTATGAAGAGACACCTTTTACTATTTGTCGGCGTGCTCTTGTTTGCAGCATGCACTACTCAGAAAAAGTACGCCTATTACTTTGATCACTATGACTACAATAGTGGCAAGAAAAACGCCCAGGTCGAGGCGTCTGAACAAGCGCGGCTAACGCTTCCTTCACCGGAGATGAGCCCGCTACAACTCGATCAACAGGCGCTCAGCGCAAGTGCTGGCAGCAGAATCAAGCCTGTAGAAGCTGGCCCTGTGGTGACCAACATTACCGAGGAACAGGCCACGTTGCTGGCCGAGAAGTATTCTTCGCTCTCGAAAGCGGAGAAGAGAGAGTTCCGAAGGGAGGTGAAAGCCGTTGTAAAGGAAGTTGTGAAAGCGAAAAAGGAGGGCAAGAGCCTGGAGTCCGTGGCGGCTACAAAGGCCATGGATCGCGATCTTAAGATGGCCTTGATATTTGCAGTTGTGGCGATTGTGCTGGGGGCTTTTTCCGGCGCGGGCAGTGTGTTCTGGATATTGAGTATTATCTCGCTGGTTGTTGCTATCGTGTTCTTCATCCAGTGGGTTGCGCGACAGTAGCACGCGATCAAAAGAATCCAATAAAAAAGCCCCGGTTTCCGGGGCTTTTTGTTTTGTCGAGCAATTCTTAATCCTGGGCGATACCGTCAGCCAGGAGAACAACCTTGTTGTGCAATACTTCCACGACACCTCCGGAGATCCGCAGGCTGTTGTTCATATCCTTGGAGCGGTATTCGACCAAACCTTCCTTAAGGAGGCTAATCAGCGGCGCGTGATTGTCCATCACTTGAAAGGAACCATCGGCACCTGGAAACGTCGCAATGGTAACCTGACCCTCAAAAATCTTTTGCTCCGGCGTAAGTATCTCCAAAAACATCTTGAACAAGTTATTCGCGTGAATGTTTAGGCTTGCTTGGCTTCCGCCATCATCTTCTCACCTTTCTCAATTGCCTGCTGGATATTTCCTACGAGGTTGAACGCCATTTCGGGCAGGTGATCGTACTTGCCGTCGAGGATCGCGTTGAAATCCCGAATTGTATCCTTGATATCCACCAGGACTCCTTTGAGACCTGTGAAAGCTTCCGCGACGTGGAACGGCTGCGACAGGAAGCGCTGAACCCTTCTTGCGCGGTGAACGACGAGTTTGTCTTCATCTGACAACTCATCCATCCCGAGGATGGCGATAATATCCTGCAATTCTTTGTAGCGCTGAAGGATGTTCTTTACGCGCTGTGCGCAGTTATAGTGTTCTTCTCCAACGATTTCCGGGCGGAGGATCCGCGACGTAGAGTCGAGCGGGTCTACGGCGGGATAAATCCCGAGTTCGGAGATTTTCCGGCTCAATACTGTCGTCGCGTCAAGGTGAGCGAATGTTGTCGCGGGCGCGGGGTCAGTCAAGTCATCCGCAGGGACGTAAACAGCTTGCACAGATGTGATAGAACCGTTTTTCGTCGATGTGATTCGCTCCTGCATCGCACCCATTTCGGTTGCGAGTGTCGGCTGATATCCCACTGCAGACGGCATCCTTCCCAGAAGGGCCGAAACCTCCGAACCAGCTTGCGTAAAGCGGAAGATATTGTCAATGAAGAAGAGAATATCGCGGCCCTTACCCTGACCGTCTCCATCCCTGAAATATTCTGCGACTGTGAGACCGGAGAGGGCAACCCGTGCGCGCGCTCCGGGGGGTTCGTTCATCTGGCCGAATACAAAGGTGGCTTTAGACTCCCGGAGGTCGTTTTCACTGACCTGGGAAAGATCCCAGCCCCCGGCGTGAAGAGACTTGAGGAAGTTTTCGCCGTAATTGACGATGCCGGCTTCGATCATTTCCCGAAGCAGGTCATTTCCTTCCCGTGTTCTTTCACCTACACCGGCAAATACAGAAAGACCGGAGTAAGCTTTCGCAATATTGTTAATCAGTTCCTGGATCAAAACTGTTTTTCCCACACCGGCACCGCCGAACAATCCGATCTTTCCACCCTTTGAATAAGGCTCGATCAGGTCGATGACCTTGATTCCGGTGTAGAGAACTTCCGTAGAAGTGGAGAGATCTTCAAAAGCAGGGGCGTGGCGGTGGATTGGAAGAGCGTTTTCGCCACTGGGTTGCTTAAGGCCGTCGATCGCTTCTCCGATAACGTTGAAGAGGCGCCCTTTAATGTCTTCGCCGATAGGCATAGTGATTGGCGACCCGGTGTCTGTAACTTTCATTCCGCGCACGAGGCCTTCGGTACCCTCCATCGAGATGGTTCTGACCCGGTCTTCACCGAGGTGTTGCTGGGTCTCCAGGACGACTTTTGTTCCATCTGCCTTCATTACCACCAAAGAATCGAGGATATTAGGCAGTTTTGCGCCTTCGCCGTCAAAAGCGACATCCACCACCGGTCCGATTACCTGCGTGATCTTTCCAATATTTGCCATTACAGTGTTTTGTTAAGATACTTCTGAAAATCCGACTTCAGCCTCTTCGCCAAGCCGGCGCAAAAGTAGGGTATTGCAGACGAAGTACAAAGTCGTAAAATGAGATTTATTGGCCTAAACGACGTGGAATCAGGCTTCCGCGGGGGGAGCGGCATTGAGCGCTACACGAAATGTCGTTCCCAGGTTTTCCTCCGAAGATTTCACGAAAATTTTGCCGTCGTGGTAGGTCTCGATAATGCGTTTTGCGAGTGCCAGCCCAAGACCCCATCCTCGCTTCTTGGTGGTGAAACCCGTCGTGAAAACCATGGCGAGTCGTGAGCGTGGGATACCTTTTCCGGTGTCGCTGACATCAATAAAGACTTTCCCTTCACTGCCGCGGAGGATTTTGATCGCAATAGTGCCCGACACCCCCATCGCGTCCACTGCGTTTTTGCACAGGTTCTCGATGACCCACTCAAACAAAGGTGCGTGTACCATCGCTTGTATATTTTCCGACAATGTGAACACCTCGATCCGGATGCGCGAGGAAATACGCGGTCTCAGGTAGGTCACCACGTTGTTGATCAACGCGACAATATTCTCTCGCTTCAACGTCGGAATGGAACCAATGCTGGAAAACCGTTCCGTGACTACCTTCAATTTCTCGATATCTTTTTCCAGTTCATCGGCGACTTCCTTGTTGCGCAAATGCGGGTCCTCGCGAATGACTTCAATCCATGCCATAAGGGATGAAAGTGGAGTGCCTAATTGGTGGGCTGTTTCCTTCGCGAGACCGACCCACACGCGATTTTGCTCCGCGGCTTTTGAGTAATTGAAGGCGAGGTAGCTGATAAAGCCGAAAATTGCAATAACGGTTAGCTGTACATAGGGGTAGGCTATTAATTGTGTCAGTAGCGAGGAGTTTCGATAATACACCTTCTGAATCCCAAAGACTTCATCCGTATTCGGATCCTTCAGCGTAATAATGATAGGATCGTATGTATCGGCCATCGATTCGAGTTCACTGGCGAGTTGCTGCTGGATAGCGGCGGATGACCTGCCCGAGTCGATCTCGATGTTCCGAAAGTGCAAGACCTCGTTTTTTTCATCGACCAGGATCGTTGGAATGGAGTTGTTCCTGTATACGACTTCTGATACGAATAGGATGTTGCTGTTCAGGCTTTCGTTGAGTGTATATTCGATCGCACGCGCAAATAGCTGCACCTGCTCACGCTCACGTTCTTTGAGCTGGTCAACTAATACGTTGGTATAGTAGATCGACCCCACGCTGATGAGGAACGATACCGCCAGCACGATCCACTTTAATTGCGGGTTGTGTTCATGGAAGTCGTTGGCCGGTATGGGGCTGCGTTTAGCCATGCATCCAATATAGTGCAAAGATGCGACTTGACGCGCAGCGGTTAATTGCGCCAGCGCGCTATTGTTTCATCATAAACCACCGGGCGAGCACTTTGTAGTTGATCTTCGCACCATGCATCAGAATACCAACGCGGTATATGCGGGCGGCTATCCAGGTTGTGAACAGAAATCCTGCTATCAGCAGTGCTTGAGAAAGCAGGAGCTGCCAATCCGGTACACCGAAACCCAATCTTCCCATCATCGCAATGGGGGAGGTAAACGGTATGATTGAAAACCAGAAGCTGGCGGTACTGTCGGGATCATTCAGAATGAACATGAAAAGCCCAAAGTATGCAATGATCAACGGTATGGTTATTGGAAAAGTGAATTGCTGCGCTTCCTGCTGCGAATCAACCGCCGAACCTACGGCCGCAAAGAGTGCCCCATACAGCAAGTACCCGCCGAGGAAGTAGAAAGCGAAGTTAAAGATTATCGAGGCAATCGGAATCTGATCGTACGAGGCGAGTATCGCTTTTTGAATCTTGTTCTGTTGCGCTTGCGCCGCGGCTGCAGCCGCGGGGTCCTGATGCATGTTGCCGGAAATCTGTTCGATCGCCTGCTGCTGTGGCATCTTCACTCCAAATAGCGATAGCGTAGCAGTAGAAAGTACTGTGATCAACACGACCCAGATAGCGAACTGAAGTAACCCAACAGCGGCAATACCCAGAATCTTTCCCATCATCAACTGAAATGGGCGGACAGACGACAGCAGCACTTCCACGATCTTACTGGTCTTTTCCTCGATCACCCCAAGCATGATCTGCATGCCGTAAATAAGTACAAACATGTAAATCAGCATTCCGAGGAGGAAACCGAGTACGTACAAGATGCCGGTGTTGCTTTCTTTCTCCTCGCCGGTATCCGATAGGTTGATGTTGTTAATGGAAATGTTTGTTCGAAGATTATTCAGCGTTTCCTTGTCGATGTTAAACTCCTGAAGCTTCAAGTCCTGAATACGGCTTTCAAGAATCTGCTCGAGATCTTCGATCTTCCTGATGCCGGGATTTGATTTGGTGTACAGCGCGATACCGCGGGGGTTGGAAAGTTCGAACTCCGGAATATAGAGGAGCGCGAAATCGCTTGATTTGTTGAAGGCCTCTTTAGCCTTTTCCAGGTCTTGCGTTACTTTTACGAACTCAAACTTGCTGCTTGTACCAAATTCAAAGTTTCCACTTGCGTCGACCACGCGAATAGTCTGAAGCCCGGCGTCTTCCTCCTGTTTGAGCATCACATACCCCATCACACCGATAATCGCCGGGAATATCAGGGGGATCAATATCGTCGCAATAAGGAACGACTTCTTCTGGACGCGATTGAGAAACTCGCGCTGAAAAACTAACCATACCTTACTCATAGTTTCCTCCTTTCACCAGAGAAATGAAAATCTCTCCCATCGTGGGGACTTTTTCGATAAAGCTGTGCACTTCGGTAATGTCGGTAAGCTCCCGGATGAGCTGGTTAGGACTTATTTCGCTGTTGACACGGACGGTTGATTGAAAAAAGTCGTCTTCCACCGATTTTTGACTAACTAGTTCAAAGAGGTCGCTGCTAAGCGCGAACGCTCCCTTGTGTTCGACCGTGAAGGTGCTACTCCGAAATCGCGCTTTTACTTCTTTCTTGGAGCCCTCCAGTATCTTTTTGCTCTTGTCGATGAGTGCGATGTGGTCACACAAATCTTCAACGGTCTCCATGCGATGTGTCGAGAATATTATGGTGCTTCCATTTTCCTTCAGAGAATGGATTTCTTCTGTAATGAGTTGAGCGTTGACAGGATCGAATCCGGAGAATGGCTCGTCGAGAATAACGAGCCTGGGTTCGTGCATCACGGTGCTGATGAATTGCACTTTTTGCGCCATCCCCTTGCTTAGGTCTTCGACTTTCTTGTTCCACCAATCTGTTATCTCAAATTTTCGGATCCAGTGTTTGCTACGCGCCAGCGCCTCCGAACGACTCAGACCCTTTAGCCTCGCAAGGTATACCAGTTGGTCTCCTACTTTGAGTTTCTTATACAACCCGCGTTCTTCCGGAAGATAGCCGATCATGCCGATGTGCTTGCTCTGCAGTTTTTCTCCGAAGATCGTGATGTCTCCTTCGTCGGCGTTGATGATCTGATTGATGATCCGGATGAATGTCGTCTTACCGGCACCGTTTGGCCCGAGTAATCCAAAGATGCTCTTCGGCGGGATCGTAATGCTTACATTATCGAGTGCCAGGTGATTGGTGTATCGCTTGGTCACTCCTCTCGCGATTAAAGCTTCCACAGGCTTGTCGGTAGGGATTAGTCTCGAAAGATAGAAACTTATTGCTTTTCTGAAAATTGATGGAATATCGCGGGAGGGGCGTGATTACCTGGATGCGTGGCGAAAGACGATGTTGCCCATGGAGACGTCAAGATTGAAGACAAGGGCATTCTCGGCGTTTTCCGAATAGGCTGCGTTGGCAAACGTATTAGAGTTGATTTTTTTAAGCGTTCGCGGAATCTTGATACTACAGAGCCATGAGTCGTTGATCGTGACGAGTACCGGGGTTTCTTCCGACGGAAGGATGATGGTGAGATTACCGGCGCCCACACTTCCAACTATGCGGTTGCCCACGAGGGGAGCGCTTGAGCTGAAATCGAGTGTCATGTTGCCGAAGCCGACATCCGCGGAAGTGTAACGCGCGCGCGAGAGGTTGACATTCGTGACCTTAAGCGAACCGAGATCGACCTTGACTGAAAGCGTGTCCATATCGACCTTATTTTCGAGCGAGCTGTACCCAATGTTGACATTGGCGCTGCCGGTGTTGATCATTAATTTGCTGACCGATAGTCCGGAAAGGTCGACATGCGCGTTTCCAACTCCGTAGTCAAGTTGCAGGCTGTACGGTTTCGCGTCGGAGAGATACATCCTCCAAACCTTGTCGGTTGAATCACCATCGCCAAACACACGCGTGGAAATTGTCCGGCCAATACTGGACGAACTGTTGTTTTCGAAGTTCAGGGAAAGGCGGCAGGAGTTGTCGACTATCTCCTTGCTAAACTGGTGAGAATAGGATGATTGATCCTGGTTGCTAAAAATATTGAGAATCTCGGCGTTGTGGCCGGCTTTGATGTAACAATCGCCTGAATTGGCCTTCAGACGCAGACTTACGCTGTGGCAGGCCAAGTTGTTCTCGACAATGAACTGCCTTTTCATCTGTCCCCAGGCCAATCCCACACAAGCGACCCCGCATATCGTTAACCAAAGACTCTTCTGCATGCTGAATATGTACGTACCCCCTCCCGTTAGGTTACGCTGTGTAAGGTTATCCTGTAGAATTATGAAAAAAGAGCCGAAAAAGCGGAAGTTTCGGCATTTAACCGACTGGATATCAGTTGAAAAACTCCTTCATGCGCTCAAAAAAGCCCTTTTCGTTTGCGTCGGGGTGCGGCTCGAAGTTCGGTGAATCGCGAAGGCTTTCCAGCTTTGCGCGCTCATCGGCTGTAAGTTTTTTCGGAGTCCAGACGTTCACGTAGATCAATTGGTCACCAGTTTCATATCCATTGATATCCTTTAGCCCTTTTCCGCGTAGTCTGAGCACTTTTCCGCTTTGCGTACCAGGGTCGATCTTGATCTTCACCCGCCCGCCCACGGAAGGTACTTCTACCGACGTTCCCAAAGCAGCGTCAATGAAGCTTATGTAGAGATCGTAAATGATGTTATTGCCGTCGCGCTTCAATACTGGATCTTCGACTTCTTCGACCAGAATCAGCAAGTCACCCGCGATGCCACCGCCTGGCGCTTCGTTGCCTTTCCCTTGCATGGACAGCTGCATGCCATCGGATACGCCAGCGGGAATGCGTACGGTGATCACTTCCTCCTTTGAAACCAACCCCGAGTTGTCGACGCCGGGAGGTCTTTTGTCCACGATCTGGCCCGACCCGTCACATGTCGGACATGTTGACGATGAGACCATCTGACCAAGCATGGTGTTAACCACCTTTCGCACTTGACCAGCGCCCTGACACGTGGTACAGGTCTTAAATGAGACACCCTCGGCGTGCACCATCCGGTGTACCTTGATCTTCTTCTCTACACCTTCGGCGATTTCATCGAGGGAGAGTTTTAACTTTATGCGCAGGTTGGAACCCTTTCGCTGCCGTTTTCCGCTGCGAGTCCCGCCGCCGCCGAAAAAGCTGTCGAATGGACTTCCCCCGCCGAAGATATCGCCGAACTGACTGAAGATGTCATCCATGTTCATCGTGTGGGAACCGTATCCCGCCCCCTGACGTGAATGACCGAAGCGGTCGTAGTGGGCTTTCTTCTCCGGATCACTGAGGACCTCGTATGCTTCCGCGGCTTCCTTGAACTTCTCCTCTGCCTCCTTATTGTTCGGGTTCTTGTCGGGGTGGAATTTGATGGCGACTTTCCGGTAAGCTTTCTTGATTTCCTCAGGCGATGCGGTCTTGCTCACCCCCAGTATTTCGTAATAGTCTCGCTTAGCTGACATGGTGTTTTAGACGGTGTTAATTTCCCACTACAACTTTCGCGTAGCGTATTACCTTTTCGTTTAACATGTACCCTTTTTCGACGACATCAATGATCTTCCCCTTCAACTCCGGAGTTGGCGCCGGAAGTTGCGAAACGGCTTCGTGATAGTCGGCGTCGAAGTCCGACCCTTGCCCAATGTCCATCGCCTTGACACCGTATACCTCAAGTACTTTCTTGAACTTCGAAGAGATCAGAAAGAAACCCTCGACGTCTGATGTGCGGTCCTGAACCGCCGCCTCGGCGCGTTCAAAATCGTCCGCTACCGGAAGCAGACTTGTGATCAACTGTTCATTGGCATTCTGAATAAGTTCCAGTTTCTCCTTCCCCGTGCGTCTCCGGAAGTTTTCGAATTCGGAGTAGAGCCGGATGTATTTGTCTTTTGTGGATTCGAGTTCGTCTTGCAGCTTGGCCGTAACGTCGTTCTCCTCAATCTCAGTTTCAGGCTCGCTATCGGCGGCAGCAGCTTGCTCTTGTGGAGTAGTTTCCTGTTCGTTGATGTTTTCGATTTCGTCCCTGATTTCCCTTTTATCCATGATATTACGTTTTCGCGTTTTGACTGATCACTTTGTCAATAACTCTGCCAAAGCCGATTTGGTGCCAACTTGGCACCAAGTCCAGGTTCGGCAGCCTCTGTTATGCCAGAATAGCCTCAGTTCCCGGCTTCATTTGCGGGATTCAAATTTCTCCAGATCATATCTTTCAGTTCTGTTATCCCACGGCCGGTAATTGAAGACACAAATACCGATGGAATATCCGCAGGTAATTCTGCGCTCAGTGCTTCGGTCAGTTCTTCATCCAGCATGTCGGCTTTCGTGATAGCAAGTACGCGCCTCTTGTCAAGCAACTCCGGATTATATTTTCGCAGTTCGTTCAACAGGATCTCGTACTCGGTCTTTATATCACGTGAATCCGCGGGCACCGTGAAGAGCAGCAGCGAATTTCGTTCGATGTGCCGGAGGAAGCGAATACCTAGTCCCTTCCCCTCCGCTGCACCTTCAATAATTCCGGGAATATCGGCCACGACAAAGGAGCGTCCATCGCGGTAAGCGACGACTCCCAGGTTTGGTGTGAGCGTGGTGAATGGATAGTCGGCGATCTTTGGTTTAGCGGCCGACACGACCGATAGCAACGTTGATTTTCCTGCGTTCGGGAATCCGACGAGTCCAACATCAGCCAACAGTTTTAACTCCAGTACGATCCACTCCTCGCGTCCGGGCTCGCCGGGTTGTGCATGCGTAGGAGCCTGGTTGGTCGGAGTAGCAAAATGAGCGTTCCCTTTTCCGCCGCGACCTCCGGGTGTTAGAACAAATTCTTCACCATCCTCATTGATCTCGCAAAGGATCTCTCCTGTCTCCGCTCTCCGGGCGACTGTCCCGAGCGGGACTTCCAGAATTTCGTCTTTACCATCCGCACCGGTGCGGTTTTGTTCTTCACCTGGTGCACCCGGTGTTGCGATCACGTGCTTCCGATACTTGAGGTGGAGCAGTGTCCACAGCTGCGCATTTCCGCGCAGGATGACATCTCCTCCCTTTCCACCGTTACCTCCATCGGGCCCACCGTGCGGCACGAGCTTCTCGCGATGAAAATGCATGCAGCCGGCACCCCCGGCACCTGACCGGGAATTAAACTTGACGTAATCGATAAAGTTAGGAGAGGACACGCAGCTTTTTTTATACCAGTAGTCGCTTGTCTATCTCGACACAGATGTTCTTGAAAATTGCATCGACTTCACCTACGCCGACGACCGACGCATATTTGTTCTCGTTCTTGTAATAGTCGGCAACGGCTGCTGTTTCTGATTTGTACACAGCGATGCGGTTCGTGATCACCTCGTCCTTTGCGTCATCCGGCCGCCCTTCTTTCACCGCCCGGGCTGCAAGCCGCTTTCTCAATTCGTCTTCTGGCACGACCAATTCGACAAGAATTTTTATCGGGGCATCTTTTTTCAGCAGGAGGGCGTCGAGCGCCTTGGCCTGGGGAATCGTTCGCGGAAAACCGTCGAAGATGATCCCACTGATATTTCCACTGGAGCTGATCTTGTCGTCCACCATATCGATCACGACCTGGTCGGGAACAAGGTTTCCTTTGTTCATGTAGTCCTGCGCCATTTTCCCGAGCGGCGTCCCTTCTTTGAGGTGCTTTCGGAATAAATCCCCCGTAGAGATGTGGGTCAGCTGGTACTTCTCAATTAGCATCGCGCTTTGAGTGCCTTTTCCGGCACCCGGGGGGCCGAAGAGAATTAAATTGATCATCGAACGGTATTTAAGAGTTGTTTAGTTGCAGCTAGTGACTGACGCCGTGCATCGCTGACAGACGACCAGACAGTCTCGAAAGGTACGAGGTAAATCACAGAGCGTCAAAAGGATTGCGGATTTCCCGTCGCCGGGGGCGGCCCGTCATGGCCGACCGCTTTGAAAAGTTGACGGTAATTTCGACCCAGCCCATCATAGTCCAGCCCGTAGCCGAGCACGAATTCATCTTCGATATCGAAGCCGGCGAAACGTACATTTACTTTCTTTTCCCGCGCGGGCTTCTTTCGCAGGAGTGTGATGACTTCAACACTATTGACTCCGAGACCTGTCAGACCGGAGACGATTTTTTCAAGCGTCAATCCGGTATCGACGATGTCTTCTACTACGAGGACATCCTGCTTGAAAAGGCTCTCCTCCAAACCGATCACCGTTTTCAGCTGTCCCGTTGAAATCATTCCCTCATACGAAGAGATCTTCACAAATGACACACGGCACGGTATCGTTATGTGCTTCAGAAGGTCGGCCGCAAACATAAACGAGCCATTCAGCACCGGTAAAAAAACAGGTGTCTTTCCGGCATATGCTTCATTGATCTGCGTAGCCAGCTCCGCTATCTTCTCTTGAATTTCTCTCTCGCTGATGAATTCAATGAACTCGATTCCTTTGATCTTCATGCCATGTTCTCTGGGGACGCAAAGATACGAGAAATCGGTTTCCGAGTCTCCAAATCGCCGACAAAACGGGTAGCCTCACAGATTGGCCATCAAGATCTGATAAAGCCGTGTCATGGACTTCAGGTCGTGTTTAAAAAGTTTCTCCCGGGGGCTGTGGGAATTTTCCTGGGGGGCGCCGACAAAACACCAATCGATGGGGTAGGGTGATAACTGCAATTCGCGCCCGTCGCTCGAACCCATCCCTTCAACTTCCAGCTGAAAGTCTATTTGATTCTTGCTTGCTACATCGATGATGCGGTCGACATACGCACGCCGCGGGATATTTCGGTCGCGCATCGAGATGGCTACTCCTTTCCCCGGCAGAACGCCATCCGTGATCCATGTAATATCGGATATCAACGCTTGGCGTACCTGCCACTGTTCGTACATGAATTTTGCGAGATACGGAACCGATCCGCCTCCGTGTTCTTCCCACGTGCTGAAAATGATGACTCCATCTTCAAGTTCGGCTGCCACGCGCAGCGCATTGTATACACCCGCCCGATTGTCAAGGTGTGCCGACTCAATGTAGGTTTTCGTCTCCCGGAAATTGACCTGATAGGTGAGGGATGTTCCGCGCTCAATCGTTCTGGCGAACTGGTACAATGCATGACTTTCATGATCGAACTGCAACGTGCACTCGACCGGGCCGAGAGCGTCCGTTCCGACGAGGATGGTGCCAGGTTCGGCGTCGGGACTGCCGATAGGTATTAATTGGTTTCCGTAACGCACCGTGAATCCAACGGTGTCCATGTGTGCGAAGATCGCGGTTCGCGGGTTGCCAAACTTCAGAATAATGCAGTCCTGAAACAATTCTCCGTGGTATATCTCCGGCTGGACTTTCCAGCGGTGCTTTTCCTCCCGGATGTGGTCAAGTAGAAAGCGAGTCATGTCGGACTCGTCGCCGGATGGGGCATGTACCTCACAGAGTTGTCTTAACAATTTCATACGGGGGAGAACCTGTTCTTACAAGACGCCGGTATGCAACTAATGTTCAATACCGGAGTCCTATTCTGAATCATGATCGGGGAGTATTTCGATATCGCGGATCAGCACCCGTTTTGCAATACGCTGGCCGGTCGGTGTCATAGCCAATCCGCCGAGAGCTGTTTCCTTGTACTTGGATTCCATATTTGCGCCGATCTCGCCCATTGCTTCGATCACTTCGTCAACAGGTATAACGCCGTCTACTCCGGCGAGGGCGATCTGCGCTGAACTGTTCGCTATGGCCGCGGCGCTGGCGTTGCGTACAACACAAGGGACTTCTACCAAGCCAGCGACCGGATCGCACACGAGTCCAAGCATACATTGGACAGTGATTGCGATTGCGTTAAATATCTGGTCAACGGTCCCGTCGAGACAGTATACAATCGCTGCTGCGCCCATTGCCGCTGCCGTTCCGGTTTCCGCCTGGCATCCGCCTACCGCTCCTGCTATCGATGCGCGTTGTTCCATGATCAATGCGGTGCCGGCGGACAGCAGCATTGCGTCGAGAATTTTTTCATCGCTGATTTGATGGATTTCCTGCAATGTGACCAGTACTCCAGGCATGATGCCGCTTGCGCCGGCCGTCGGAGCAGCGACTACTCGTCCCATGCAGGAGTTTACTTCCTTTGCTGCCAACGCCCGCGCTACGAGCATCTGGAACTCTGCGGATAAGACGGCCTTTGGGTAGCGATAAACTTTTTTTCCGCCATTGTCGATCATTCCGCTGCGTGAGGTCATGTCTTCCTCAAGGCCGGATTTTACAGCTTCTCTCATTACCTGCCACGCGTGCCGGAGCCCGTCGTAGATGGCGGAGTCCGTTCTTGCCTTCTGTTCCTTTTCGTATTCGAGCACGACCTCAACGAGCGATTTTCCCGAACTTTCGCTATATGTCTTCCAGTCGGCAAATGAATTGAATAAGAAAGCCATGGTACTTATGCTGTTCGATCAAAGTTGCGATAATGGCCCATGCAAAGCAATCGTCCGAGCAATATGAGACAAACGCGTCGCTCTTTTTTTTAAAATCCCACCGGCCCGATGACCTCTGCATCTTCCAGCACATAAATCATTTCATCGGGATTGGTGTCGTTGAGACGGAGAATACCCCTTACCTGAACTGGTTTATCAGTATACATTGTTTCTTTCCGGAGGCGCAACTCGGCGACTGTTTCCGGGCCGCCAACGCCGCAAAAGAAACAAGCGTTTAGCGGCAAGGAGGAAAACATTACCCGGGAACTCTTCAGTCCGTTATCAGGGGGAACCATGTATCCTGGAAGAATAATCGTCTTGTTGGCGAGTGCTTTAACGTCTTCGGTGAAGACGGGCTTGTCGAATTCTCCGAGATTGTCTGTCGCTTTGACGAACGAAATGCCATAGAGTTTCGGCCATACAAGGGAGGGGAATCCCTTATACTCCATCTCCTGAGCCGAGGCAGCTATGGCGCACAGCAACAGAACTGACAATAGTGTTATTCTCATACTCACAATTTCTAATCGTCACGGTTAGGCGACGATCGACTCCTCTTTCTGATCATAAGCCTCGATCGGCAAGCAACTACACACGAGGTTACGGTCTCCGTATGCATTATCTATCCTGCTAATTGCGGGCCAGAATTTTGCGTTGCGCAAGAAGGGCAGCGGATAGGCGGCCTGTTGTCTGCTATATGGCCTGTCCCAATTGTCTGCCGTTACGACGTCTGCAGTGTGCGGTGCGCGCATGAGTACATTATTCTCCCGGTCGACCTTGCCCTCTTCCACGTCACGAATTTCCCGGCGTATCTCAATGAGAGCGTCGCAGAAACGGTCGAGTTCCTCTTTCGGTTCACTCTCCGTAGGCTCGATCATCAACGTACCGGCTACTGGGAATGATACGGTTGGCGCGTGGAAGCCGTAGTCCATGAGCCGCTTGGCAATGTCTTCTACTTCGACACCTGCGTTCTTGAAGTCGCGACAATCGACAATCATCTCATGCGCGCATCGGCCATTGGCACCAGCGTAAAGAATCTTGTAGTGACCTTCGAGCCTGGCTTTGATGTAGTTGGCATTGAGGATTGCGGCGCGCGTTGCGTTTGTAAGCCCCGTCGATCCCATCAACGCGATATACGCATATGAGATGGTGAGAATGCTGGCGCTGCCCCAGGGTGCTGCGGATACCGCCGGGATGCCCTGCTCGCCACCGGTGCGTACTTCGGGATGTCCGGGAAGAAATGGCTTTAACTTGTCGTTTACGCAAATGGGTCCCATTCCAGGCCCACCACCGCCGTGCGGTATACAAAACGTCTTGTGCAGGTTGAGGTGACAGACATCGGCGCCGATATTGGCCGGTGATGTGAGCCCAACCTGTGCATTCATATTTGCACCGTCCATGTAGACGAGCCCGCCATTGCGGTGAATAACATCGCAGATAGTCGTAATCGCTTCTTCGAACACGCCATGGGTGGAGGGGTACGTGACCATCAGACAGGCGAGATTGTCGCGATGCTGCTCAGCTTTCGCTGTTAGATCAGCGACATCAATCTTCCCTTCTGCATCAGATTTTACTACAACAACCTGCATGCCTGCCATCACTGCACTCGCAGGATTTGTTCCGTGAGCTGATGCGGGGATCAATGCAATCTTGCGGTGACTCTCATTTCTGTTTTCATGGTATGCCCGAATTGTCATCAGCCCTGCGTACTCACCCTGGGCTCCGCTGTTTGGCTGTAGTGACACGCCGGTGAAACCGGTGATTTCTTTTAACCAGGATTCCAGTTCCGAGATCATTTGACGGTAGCCCTGCGTTTGGTCCTCCGGCGCGAACGGATGGATATTTCCGAACGCCGGCCATGTCAGGGGTATCATCTCAGTCGTAGCATTAAGCTTCATGGTACAGGATCCAAGGGCAATCATCGAATGCACCATCGACAGGTCCTTGTTCTCAAGCCGTTTGATGTAGCGGAGCATCTCGTGCTCAGAATGATGTGTGTTGAAAACCGGGTGCGTGAGATAGGGTGATTTGCGTACGAGCGAAGAAGGCCACGCCTCACCTTTCGAGTCGTTCGAAGATCTGGCTCCTGTTGATGACTTGCCAAGGACTTCGAGGATAAGTTTGCAATCTTCTGCTGTTGTTGTTTCATCCAGCGAAATGCCAACGTAGTCGTTCTGGGGGAAAATCCGGAAGTTCATTTCGGTCTTCTCCGCCTCCGCGGCGATAGCACGCGCGTCGCTCACCGCGACCTTAAGGGTGTCGAAGTAGTGCTCGTTTACTTGCCGGAAGCCGATCGAGCGCAAGCCGTCGTCGAGGCTTCGAGTCAGCGTATGGATTCTTTCGGCAATCTTTTTCAGTCTCTCAGGTCCGTGATAGACAGCATACATTCCGGCAATGACTGACAATAGCACCTGGGCCGTACAAATATTCGAAGTAGCCTTCTCGCGGCGAATGTGTTGTTCGCGGGTCTGCAGTGCCATTCGGTACCCGGGGTTTCCTTGTGCATCGATGGAGGCGCCGATGATTCTACCGGGAATCTGGCGCTTGAATTCTTCGCGCGTTGCAAAGTACGCAGCGTGAGGCCCTCCAAAACCCATCGGAACACCGAAGCGCTGTGTGGTGCCGAGGGCTATATCCGCGCCCATTTCCCCGGGCGATTTGACCAGCAGCAGGCTCATTATATCCGCCGCCATGGCCACGAACACACCATTGCTATGAGCAGTGTCAATAAATGTGGAATAGTCGCGTACGGCTCCGTTGTTGTCAGGGTTCTGAACAAGAACAGCAAAAACTCCGGAGTCTGTAAGGTCGAGTGTATTGATATCGGCAATGACGAGTTCAACCCCGATCGGAGCGGAGCGGGTTCTGAGTACGTCAATCGTTTGAGGGAATACGTTTTCGTCGACTACGAATTTGTGTGCCGACTTCTTCTGCGCTGTTCGCGATGCGTAGAAAAGGTGCATAGCTTCGGCAGCAGCGGTAGCCTCGTCGAGCAGCGATGCATTCGCGATCTGGAGCCCGGTCAAGTCCATTACCATCGTTTGATAATTGATGAGCGCTTCCAACCTGCCCTGCGCGATCTCCGCCTGATAGGGTGTATAGGCGGTATACCACCCCGGGTTCTCCAGTATATTTCGAAGGATTACAGGGGGAGTTATGGTATTGTAGTAGCCAGTTCCAATGAAGGACTTGAATATCTTGTTCTTCGCTGCGACGCGGGCAAAATTGTTCAGGAACTGAAACTCTGACTGGGCTTCCGGAAGGGCAAGCGTTTTCTTCAGTCGGATCTGCGCGGGAATCGTTTGATCAATCAGTTCATCCAGCGAGCTGGCCTTGATGGTCTTCAGCATTTCGGCGACCTGCCCGGCATCCGGCCCGATGTGCCGGTGCTCAAATTTCTCAGCGTAGTGTGTGTTGGTAGACATCGATAACGTATTGAAAATAACTCTTCTATCCCTTGTGGAAGTTCACGCGCCAGGAGGGGGAAGTTTCCGCGCAAAGGTAACTTAAGTTTGCAAAATTATACCGACGGGGGCGGTACGAAATGTTTTGGGAAAGTCTTAGTTTTGTCGTTAAACCTTTGGCGTTCTGTGGCGGAACTGCAGCGGAATCGTCCTTTCGTTGAAGTACTTAATCAATTCCTATGATCAACAAATATTTCCTCGTGGGCTTGCTGTTTGTTCAAGTCCATGTTTTCGCCCAGTCTCCGAAGGATTACGCGGAACTGATTACTCCCGAAGATCTGAAAGACAATCTTTCGATAATCGCGTCGGATGCATTGGAGGGTCGCGCGACGGGTACGAGGGGCCAAAAGATGGCAGCGGCTTTCATTAGTTTCCACTTCCAGCAATTGGGGTTAAAGGCGCCGGTCAACGGAAGCTACTACCAGCCCTTTGAACTTTACCGACTCGTCCCGGGTGAGACGACGATCACGGCGGGCGCGGTGACGTACCGGAACTTCCAGGACATCGTCTTTTATGGACAGGACAATACGAGTGGTTCAATTCCAGTGGTTTTTGCGGGAAGAGGTCGTGCGCAGGATTTCGCAAACGTGCAAGTGGCGGGTAAAGGTGTCGTCCTTCTCATGAGTGAGGATGCACAAGACTACCAGGCGCCAATCGCGGAAGCCCGCAACCGGAATGCGGCTGCGATCTTTATTGTAAACACCAAGACGCAGGAGCAATTCAAAGGGTATGCGAGGCAGTGGGAATCATTCCTCACCGAAACACGGCCATCGCTGAAGAAGCCAGAACCGTCTGGCAACAACTCAGGTGTTTTCTTCATCGCACCCGCCGTGGCCGAAAAGATCCTAAACACTTCGATAGCAAAACTCAACGCCGCAGCTACTTCAACTTCAAAGAGTGCGCTGCGAAAGGCCGGTACGGGCAACGTATCCTATAGGAGCAGTGTGGAAGTGCAGACGATCCATACGGAAAACGTGCTCGGTTTTTTGGAAGGTTCAGATAAGAAAGACGAGGTAGTCGTTATAACCTCACACTATGATCACATTGGGAAGAAGAGTTCGGGCGTAGGAGATCTTATCAACAATGGCGCAGATGATGACGGGTCCGGAACTGTGGCGGTGATGCAATTAGCGAAGGCGTTTGCGCAGGCGAAGAAGGATGGACACGGCCCGCGCCGAAGTATTCTCTTCATGACGGTTGCAGCGGAAGAGGTCGGACTGCTGGGATCTGAGTACTACACACAATACCCCGTATTTCCCCTCGACAATACGGTTGTCAACCTCAACCTGGATATGATCGGCCGACGGGATGAAGAACATAAAGACAGCCCCCCGTATGTCTATGTAATCGGATCGGACAAGTTATCAAGTGAGCTTCACGCATTGAGTGAATCGATCAACAAGAAGTATACGAATCTGGTATTCGATTATACCTATAATGATGAAAGTCATCCCGCACGTCTGTACTACCGATCTGACCACTGGAACTTTGCTCGGAAGGACATTCCCATTATTTTCTATTTTGATGGAATTCATGAGGATTATCACCTACCAAGTGACGAGGTAGACAAGATTGAATTTGATCTTCTGACATTGCGGACCAAGTGCGTTTTCTACACGGCGTGGGAGATCGTAAACCGCAATCAGCGAATCGTGCCGGACGCTAAATAGTCTTTCTAAGCGAACTCCGGCGAATCGCGTTCGCCGGAGTTCAATTGGTAACTACTACGGAGTAGTCGACGTGGTATCGATCTGTCCCTGAGCACCGATACCGGGGCCAGTAGATGTCGTATCCATCCGGGTGTCCGAAGTGTCGGCTTCATATGCATCCTCCGAATAATTGTCTTGCGTGCGGGATTCTGAACCGGCTTCGCTCGCACGATTGGTTCCGTCGCCACAGCTCATGACCACGGCAGCGAATAAGATCAATATCAACTTTTTCATTTCTCGCAGTTTAAGTTTCACATAGATCCTGAAGACTTCACCGGGTATACGGTGATTTTGCTTCGCACGCCGATAAATT
>JBIQJZ010000308.1:0-3291 GCA_044507115.1 Flammeovirgaceae bacterium
CTTCCCTGGCGAAACAGGCAGTCGATAAGAAGATCAAAGCGCGCGCTGAGTTCACCGTCACACCGGGTTCCGAGCAAGTTCGCTATACAGTAGAACGTGATGGGTACCTGGATGTATTCGAGAAAATGGGTGGCGTGGTCCTGGCCAACGCGTGCGGCCCTTGTATTGGTCAGTGGGCGCGTCACACAAATGATCCAAACCGACGAAACTCCATCATCACATCGTTCAACCGGAACTTTGCGAAACGCAACGATGGCAATCCCAATACCCACGCGTTTGTCGCATCACCGGAGATCACCACAGCATTTGCAATCGCTGGCGATCTGACATTCAATCCGCTTTCGGATACGTTGATCAATGACGAAGGACAACCGGTAAAACTAGACGAGCCTAAGGGCCATGAGTTCCCGCCAAGAGGATTCGATGTCGAAGATCCCGGGTACCTCGCACCGGCAGAGGACGGCAGCCGCGTTCAGGTTAAGATCGACCCGGAATCAAAACGCCTGCAAGCACTCAGTCCCTTCCCTGCATGGGATGGCAATAATCTTACGGGCATGAGGCTGTTGATCAAGGCCAAGGGAAAATGTACGACTGACCATATCTCTATGGCAGGACCATGGCTGCGCTTCCGCGGTCACCTTGACAACATCGCCAACAACACGCTCACGGGGGCGGTAAACTATTTCAATGAAAAAACCGATTCGGTCAAGAATCATCTCACCGGTGAGTACGGTCCAGTGCCGGCGACACAACGTGCCTATAAGGCTGCCGGAGTTCCTACAATCGTCGTGGGCGACCACAACTATGGCGAAGGCTCTTCCCGTGAACACGCCGCGATGCAGCCACGTCACCTTGGAATTCGGGCAATCCTGGTAAAATCGTTCGCGCGTATCCACGAGACTAACCTCAAGAAGCAGGGCATGCTCGCAATCACATTTGCGAATGAAGCTGACTACGACCTGATTCAGGAAGACGATACCATTGACATCATCGATCTGGCGGACTTCTCGCCCGATCGCCAGCTTACCCTGGTGCTAAACCACCGGGATGGCACGACTGACGCGATCAAAGTAAACCACACGTACAACGCTGGTCAGATCGAGTGGTTCAGGGCAGGATCTGCTCTCAACCTGATGGCCAGGCAAATCACCTCGGAGAATGGCGTGACGAAAAAAACGAGCTCCGTGAAGAAGAGTCCGGCGAAGAAAAAGGCGTCTGCGCCAGTGACCAAGGCGGCGCCAAAAGCTGTGGCACCGAAGAAAAAATCGGCGGCTAAGAAAACCACCGCCAAAAAAGCTGCTGCTAAGAAAGCAGTTGCGAAAAAGTCATCTGCAAAGAAGGCGGTGAAGAAAGCTGCAGCAAAAAAAGTAACAGCACGAAAAACAGCAGGAAAAAAGTCCGCTGCTAAAAAGGTGGTCGCAAGGAAAGTCGCAAAAAAGAAAGCAGTAGCTAAGAAAGTGTCCGCTAGAAAGGTATCGGCAAAAAAAGCCGCGGGCAAGAAAGTGGCTTCTAAGAAAAAAGCACTGAAACGCGTCTCCAAACCAGCCAGCTCAAAGGTAATTCGGAAAAAGGTTGCTGCTAAGAAAAAGAAATAGCAACTGAACGTGACGTTCGACAAGTTTCGGCACCTAGCCGTGCTTGTCGAACGGCGTGTTACTACTTGTCAGCACCATCCTGAACTCGTTCAGCATCATAGCGGTCGCACCCCAAACAACCTCGTTGTCAATCTCGAAATGAGGGGCTAACATCCGGTACGTTCCCGCTACCAGTATCTCCTTCTCCCGAATGAGCCGATCCTCCACCATCTCAACGAGCGGTGTCTCAAGAATGCGCGCAACTTCAAATGGATCCGGCCTGAACACCGGCCTGTAATTCACGGCCGCGATTACTGGCGTCACAACGTAGTTGCTTGCCGAAATATGAAAATTGCTCAGCTGGCCAAGCACCTGGATATCGCTCGCAGGAACTCCGATTTCTTCTTCGCATTCGCGCAATGCCGCTTGTATGGAATTCTCCCCCGCCTCCACTTTTCCGCCGGGAAGACTAACCTGACCGCCATGCGTTCCGGGATATTCAGGGCGTTTAATCAGCGGAAACTTTACCCTGCCTTCATCTTCGTATAGCAAAACAATCACACCGCCGAGACGCGGGGCACCGGTCAGTCGCACACGGAGTTTGCCCGCCTCTACCGGTCTTGCACGAAACACCTCGTGCGCGACCTTACCAGGCAAGGGCTCAATCAGCCGGTCCTTGATCCACAAACACAACTCATCAAAATTCATAGCTTGTCAAGATCCTTCGATCGTCCGCAGCCACTGAGCTGCACGTTAATGGAGGATATCCCACGACTCGTTAAGCAGTGGGATGGCCGTATGAGCGGTCAGATCGAACTGACAGGGGACGACCGATACGTAATTGTTCGCAATGGCCCACTCATCGTTATCCTGTCCTTTGTCGAAATTCACAAAGTTGCCGACCATCCAAAAATACTTTCTTCCATTGGGGTCATGTCGCTGATCGAAGTCCTCGACCCATTTTGCATTAGCCTGCCGGCAGACGCGTATTCCCTTGATCGGTTCGTTCCGTTTTGGTGGGAAGTTGACATTCAGCGCCACACCTTTCGGAAGCCCCTTCTCAAGTACCTGGCTCGTAATCTTCCTGATATATTCTTCGGTATGTGAAAAATCGGCTTTGTGAGAGAAGTCCACGAGCGAAAAACCGATAGCCGGCGTCCCCTCGATAGCCGCCTCAATGGCAGCGGACATGGTGCCGGAGTAGAGAACGGAAATCGACGTATTGCTTCCGTGATTGACGCCACTGACAACAACGTCGGGTTGGCGTTCTCCCTTGAGGACATAGTGCCGCGCGATCTTCACACAATCCGCCGGCGTTCCGGAGCACTCATACGCCTTCACGCCTTCAAAAATAAAGTTCTCCTCCAGGCGCAGTGATTCCCCTACAGTGATCGCGTGTCCCATCCCCGACTGAGGGCTATCCGGCGCGACAACAATCACGTCGCCGAGTTGTTTCATGATATTGACCAGTGTCAGAATGCCTTTGGAAGTGATACCATCGTCGTTCGACACGAGAATAAGCGGTTTGCTCATAGCTGATTTGCTTAAAAAGTGGGTATGTCGGGCACTGCCCTACCTGTAATGTAATGAATAATCCGATTTCTTTCGGGAGCTGTCAGGAACCGGCCAGCGAGTTGTAGTACGCCACGATGCGAGCAACGTCGTATTTCTCGTCGAAGTTGAGCCTGTTGGCTCTGATATATTTTTCAACCGCCTT
>JBIQJZ010000309.1:0-513 GCA_044507115.1 Flammeovirgaceae bacterium
CTTGTTTGTCTTCATTCCAGATCAGCTGCCCGGTCAGAGTTTTTGTTCCATCTGCCACGGTGAAACTGTTCAGTACAGCCCGGAAATGGTGTGTGTTTTCCTCCATATCTGCCACCGTGAATGTCTCCCCAACCGGAATATTGAATACGAGTTGCGGTGTATTGAATACACTGACATCGCGTGCCCCGTTTTCCGGGGTCAAAGCGGCGATCATATTGATGTCTTCGAGCAGGTTCTCTTCTGCCACAGGCTTGCAGTCTTCGCCAATTGTTATTTCAAAGTTGCATCGCCCCTTGATCAGTCCGCCGAGTATCCTGTAATGGCCTCCAACTTTGCCTCTCATCCAGAATGGGTTCGGTCCTTTTGCCTGAAGGATTGCTGCTGCGCCAATGCGCAGGATTTCGTATCTGCCTTTGTAGAACCGCAGGTTCACACGAATACCGATCTTTCCCATCACAAACGCATAGGCCTGTCCGTTGGCATACCACCCGTCGATGCCGAACGACCCCGAGG
>JBIQJZ010000309.1:523-3276 GCA_044507115.1 Flammeovirgaceae bacterium
GTAACTATAGCGATTCAAATCTTGCGGATTTGGAGGATCCGGCACAATGGTATTTGCTATCATAGTGCTTTAGCATGAAGTCAAGCCCGGTGCCGGCACTGAACCGCCCGTAGAACATAAGGAAACGCAGGTCGCCGGTGTCGACAAGGAAGTGCAACCCGAATGCGATCCCGGTTCCCGACCTCAAGGCATTCATGTCCCGCATATAATCGAGATCCACGCCGCCAAGAATCTCGGACACCTGAGGTGGAGGAGGAGGGCTTCCCGGCAGGTCTGTCCCGAGCATGAAGTAGCTCTTGGCTTTGAAGATGCGCGCGACTTCAAGTCCAAGGGGTTGATCGGGGCTTCCGACGTGTATATACCAGTTGTTCTTCTCGAAATGGATAGCTGTCCAACCCGCTTTGTTGCCGGCGCCTACACCGCGGACGATCCCGCCTGCGACATTGACATACACCTCAAGGTTGCCGTGGAAGATGTCGTTGATGTTGTCGAAATGCAACTGGAGATTACCGAACACTTGCCCCGAGGCGAGGCTGCTCAATCGCTCCGTTAGTTCTCCCGCCGTCGCAACGGTAGCGAGATCCCGAATCTGCCGGGTAGTGAGCGATTCAGAACTCATGAATCGCGCGTTACCGGTAAACGTAGTGGAGTTGATACCCCCGTGCCGGTTCAGGACAACCTCTAATGCGACATCACCGCGCATGGCTTCAGGTCGCGGTGTACCGATCAGTACGACTGCGCGGATCCCGACGGAGTTTTCATCCGGTATGTACGTACGACCTGATGGAGAACGTCCAAGGGTTCCCTCTACCGGTTCGTCCGATTGTTTCATTTTCGAATAGTATCCCCCGCCGAAACCGAATGCCGATAACACACCCGGAACGATCGGGATGCCGGTCTTCAGTTCTACAAGGGCGTCGGCATACCAGTATCGATAGGTCGTCGTTCTACCAAATAATGCTTCTGCTTCGGTTTCAATGCTTTGAACCTTGCCTTTCATCTTACCTTTGAAACCTTCGCCGTAGATGGGGTCGTCGTTAAAGAACCGGACTTCTCCTGCGAGTTCGATGACCTTTGGCTTGCGAATATTGATCTTAACAGCACTGAGTTCCACGCCGTCAAATCGCCAACTGTCGGGATCGAGACCCACGATTTCTCCTCGCTCGTCACGCCGTGGAGTCTCGTCCTGAATGCCCCAAACCGTCATCGTGGCTTTGCCAGCAAAGGACTCGTCTTCCGGTTTCCCCCCGAGGTTGATCAGGAAATCGAAGGAAATACCTGCCCGGCTGTCTGCGCTTTTGATGCCAATGTTGGTGAATACGACCGGGTACCTGACTAGGTCCGAGTTGTGATTCTCACGACCAAACCCAAATGTCCCTGGTCGGAAATGTGGCGGTTCACTGTCGATGACCATATCCTCAAAACGTATGCTGTTGAAACTCGCTTTGGGTTCTTTCGAGGTGATGTTGATCGTCAGTTCACCGTTGAGATGTGCGGACGGGTAGAACCTATTATCTTTCTCCCGGATGACTACGTGCGAGCCATTTGTGAGTTTAAGGTCAGCGTGCCAGAAGTCCAGTTTCAATTCTTCCCGCACGGCGACTGCGAACACATAGTCGCCATTCGCATTTTGTTGCGCGGTATATCCGAACCTTGCATCGTCCCCACCGCTTCCTTTGATTACAGGAATTGTCAGATCCCCTTCCAGCGAAAAGCCAGTGACCTCGTTTGATCTCAGGCGTAGGGTCGCGTGTTCGAGTGTATAAGTCCATCCGTTCATATTCCCGTCCGAAAAGACGTTGCTGGCATAGAGTTCACCTGTAACACCGGTGTCGTCGAGTATCATATTGCGGGCACCTACAGAAAGCCGTTCCGGTGTAGATTGACAGATAAACGCAGGTGGGAATCTCACACTGAACTCCCGGATGTAGATTCCTCGCCATAATTCGTCGAGTGCCGCGGAAATGAACGGCGACGAGTAATTCTCGGGAAACGCGAGGCCCGGAGGGTTCGCGAGATCACTCCAGTCCAGGTAAGCCTCTGTTGCGCGGAATCCAAAACCATCGAGCCCCTTGATCTGGAAGGGAGGTACCGCGATCGTCACAAGAATATTGTTTAGCGACTGGGTGTAGACCGCAAAACCAACGGACAGCCGATCGTCGGAAGCAGTTCCATTTTCGTCTTCGCGCTGGAGGATATCTGATGAGAACTGCAGACTGGCATCGACATTCACACCGAGAAACCCGTTGCAGTCAAACTCAACGTACGATTGCTGTGAACCATGTACGGTCAGGATACTGTGAGGTCCGATCTTCATAGTGTGGTCGCCGAGCAAAAAAATCCGCGCATTGCTGCTGATGCCTCCGGATGCGGAGAGTGGTACCCTTCCGTGAAAGGCCAGTCGGGTCGTTGTCTGTGGCATTGCCAGGGATACGTAGACATCCATGATTGCTCCATCACGGGTGAACTCGATTCGATCGATGATAATCATGTAGTCAAGTGCGCCACCCGCCTTCACGACCCCGACAGGCAGGTTGACTTCGGACAACGCGTCTAGCGATTCCAGGAACCGCTGACTCGCGAGTACTTTCTGTAGGAGAGCGTGCGCATGTGCGCGCCGTTCGAGCACCGAGTCTGGCATATTGCCTTCGTCCGGTGCGAAAGTGTTGCGATCGGATTCGCGGGTGTGTAGCGGTACAAGTCCCGGAAAGAGCCGCAGATCTGTTGCTCCGAGTTCGGTGCGAAGTAGAGTC
>JBIQJZ010000310.1:0-3271 GCA_044507115.1 Flammeovirgaceae bacterium
GGCGTGGGAGGCATGCCTGTCGGGGACAAACGGATTAGTGAATGCTCCGACCGGCAGTGGAAAAACGTACTCCCTTATGATGCCAATCATGCTGGAGTTCATGCAGCGCTATCCGACGGCGAAAGCCCGGAAAGGCGCTGGCCTCCAGGCATTGTGGATTACACCAATCCGGGCGCTCTCAAAAGAAATCGAATTGTCGGCACGACGCCTCACCGAGGGGCTAAACGCCGGCATGACAGTAGGAGTGCGGTCGGGGGACACATCACTGCGGGAACGCACGCGACAAAAGGAGAAGCCTCCGCACTTGCTGATAACCACGCCGGAGAGTTTGCACTTGCTCCTGGCGCAGAAATCGTATGCCGACTTTTTTAAGGACCTGCGAATTCTTGTCGCGGATGAATGGCATGAACTGATCGGTTCTAAGCGCGGCGTTCAGGTGGAACTTGCTCTGTCGCGATTGAAGACGGTTGCTCCTGGCTTAAAGGTATGGGGCATTTCAGCTACGATCGGTAACATGGAGCAAGCCCTCGCGGCGCTGCTAGGCAGCTACTATTCGGACGGCAACTACCGGGTTGTCCGCGCGGACATCAAAAAAACGGTAGAGGTCATTTCTGTGCTGCCCGACTCACTCGACCGAATGCCCTGGGCAGGTCATCTCGGTATTCACCTCATTGAAAAAGTTGTCGATATCGTCAGGGAGAGCAACAGCACGCTTATTTTCACGAACACGCGATCCTTCGCGGAGATATGGTACCAGCGGATGCTGGACCTGGCGCCGGAACTTTCCGGATTGACGGCGATGCATCACGGTTCGATCAGCCAGGAGTTGCGCAGTTGGGTAGAAGATCAGCTGCACGAAGGAAAGCTGAAGGCGGTGGTGTGCACATCGAGTCTTGATCTCGGGGTCGACTTTCGTCCTGTTGAGACGGTGATACAGGTAGGCGGTCCCAAAGGTGTCGCGCGTTTCCTCCAGCGGGCCGGGCGCAGCGGACACCAGCCGGGTGCAGTCAGCAGGATATACTTTGTTCCAACACACTCGCTTGAACTCATGGAAGCTGCCGGCCTGCGCGAAGCAATCCGGCGGAATGTTGTGGAGGATCGGGTGCCCTACATCCGATCTTTCGATGTTCTAATCCAGTATCTTCTAACGCTGGCAGTCTCCGATGGGTTTGTCGCGGACGAGATCTACCGCGAGATCACCGCGACGTTCAGTTATGCCAGTGTTTCGCAGGATGAATGGATATGGATCCTGAATTTTCTGACGACAGGTGGTGACTCGCTGAATGCCTATGACGAGTACCGAAAGGTTGTTATTCGGGGAGATCGGTATCGGATCGAGAGTCGCACGATCGCTATGCGCCATCGACTTTCCATCGGCACGATCGTCGGCGACAGCACATTGCACGTACGGTTTGTTTCCGGCAAATACCTTGGGACGATCGAGGAGGGATTTATCTCCCGGTTGAATCCGGGCGATGTATTCTGGTTTGCCGGTAAGAGCCTGGAATTGGTGCGCATCAAGGAGATGGAAGTACACGTGCGGAAATCGAAACGCGCGAAGGGACTTGTTCCCTCCTGGATGGGAGGACGCATGCCGCTCTCGTCGCAGATGAGTGCGATGATCCGGCTCAAGCTTGACGAGGTCGTGCGGGGGGAGGATTACGATCCCGAAATGCAGTTTCTTCGGCCATTGTTTGAACTGCAGCGACGCCGATCTCACCTCCCCGCCGCAAATGAGTTTCTGATTGAATACTTCGAAAGCACCGAGGGATATCATGCAGTCTTTTACCCCTTTGAAGGGCGGTTTGTCCACGAGGGAATAGCTGCGCTGATTGCGCATCGCATCGCTCAACTGCGACCGATGACGTTCTCTATCGCCATGAACGACTACGGATTTGAATTGCTTTCCGACCAGCCCATTCCTATTGAGGAAGCGGTTGAGACAAATGTTCTTGGCGTAGAGAACCTGATGGCTGATATCCAGGCGAGTATCAACTCAATCGAAATGGCACGCCGGAAATTTCGGGACATCGCTGCCATCAGTGGACTAGTGTTTAAAGGCTATCCTGGAAAGCCGGTGAAGGATCGCCATTTGCAGTCTTCATCGCAGTTGTTCTTCAATGTGTTTCACGACTATGAAGGACATAATCTCTTGCTGCGGCAAGCGTACGAGGAGGTGATGGATTTTCAACTTGAAGAAGCGCGCCTGCGCACGTCCCTGGAACGGATCGCTCAGCAAAAGATCATTCTCGCCTATCCGGAGAAGCCAACACCGTTCGCATTTCCAATTATTGTCGACCGCCTGCGGGAGAAACTCACAACGGAAAAGATTGAGGATCGCATCAAGAAGATGGCGCTCCAGTATTCGGAAGAGTAGGGCCTATCCGGACAGCGACCTGAACAGCAGGAAAAGTGTTCCCGCCATGATCATCACGACCGGAAGTGTGAGGAACCAGGCCATCAGTATGTTGCGAACCGTATCACCTTGTAGATTCTTTACGCCCTTGCTTGCAACCATGCTTCCGGCAATTCCCGACGACAGCACGTGGGTGGTGCTAACGGGGAGGTTGAAATAAGATGACATCCCGATGGTGCTGGCGGCCACGAGCTCGGCACTGGCTCCCTGCGCATAGGTCAGGTGTTCTTTTCCGATCTTCTCGCCGACGGTTTTGACGATCCGTTTCCAACCCACCATCGTGCCCGTTCCGAGTGACAACGAAATCATCAGGATTACCCATCCCGGCGCGTAGTCAGTGACTTTTCTCACGTTCTTGAGTTCCCCCCTTAGTAGGTCTTTTTCCTGCTGACTTAGGCGGACTTCCGTTTTTTTGCCGATTTCGCCGAGGTGGCGGTCCATGATCATGATCTCTTTCCGTACGAGGAATCGATCTTCATCAGCGATGTCGCCGACGACTTTCACAGTATCAAAGCGAGCCTGGAGTTGGGTATTTATCTGTTTGGCCTCTGCCAGTTTTTCCCGGTCTGGTGCAGCGAGATCCATTGGATCGATTGTCGCGACAATCTGTTCAATGGTTCGCAGTGAACCCGGTACCGTATCCGACCGGTAGTTGAGATCCAACGCGAAATACAGGGGTACGATTCCAATGAGCACCAGCATGACCAGCCCGACGCCTTTCTGGCCGTCGTTTTGTCCGTGGAAGAAGCTTACCAGGGTGCACGTTACGATCAAAACGCTTCGGATCCAGGTAGGTGGGGGCTGATTCTTCTTGGGCTCTTTAAAGAGAGCATCACCTCCCGCTGACTTCTTGGT
>JBIQJZ010000033.1:0-1474 GCA_044507115.1 Flammeovirgaceae bacterium
CAAAGCGTGCAAGGCGGTTGGTTTTCACTACACTATGATGCGATTCGCTGATACAATCAGCGAAGACAGGTTGATGAATCATATCGACCACGTCAACAATGATGACGATGTCGATGGCTTTATCGTTCAGCTGCCGCTGCCAGATCATATATCCGTTGAGCGCATAACCGAGAAGATACGCTCCGACAAAGATGTGGATGGGTTTACCAACCACAATTTCGGTAGCATCATCTCGCGAAATCCTTTGCTGATGCCGGCAACACCTTTCGGAGTTATGGAGTTGCTGCGCCGGTACAATATTGAAACGGAAGGCAAGCACGCGGTCGTCGTGGGAGCCAGTCGTATTGCCGGAGCGCCACTTAGTATGATGCTGGCCGAGCAGGGAAGGGCGACAGTGACTATCTGCCATAAGTATACAAGAGACATATCAGAGTACACACGCGCCGCGGATATCCTACTCGTAGCCGTGGGCAAACCGGGACTTGTAACGGCGGACATGGTCAAGGAGGGTGCCGTCGTGATCGATATCGGCACAACACGTGTTGAAGGTCCGGAGTATCCGAAGGGATGGGCCATCAAGGGAGATGTCGACTTCGCCAGTGTCGCCAAGAAGGCTTCATTCATTACACCGGTTCCCGGAGGAGTTGGGCCCATGACGATCGCGTCGCTGCTGCTTAATACGCTTAAGGCAACCGAGGCGCGCAATCCTTAAATTCAATTTATCTCGTATGGTGGGGGCTCCGGACACGTTGTTGACTTCGCTGCCGCTGATGGAGGACTTTTATACCATTCAGGGCGAAGGTGCCTATCAGGGACACGCAGCATACTTTGTCCGCCTTGGTGGTTGCGATGTGGGATGTGTCTGGTGCGATGTGAAGGAGAGTTGGGATGCCTCTGGGTTTCCCCCGGTTTCGGTTGAAGAAATCACGCGAAAGGTCACATCCAGTGGTGCAACCGTTGCTGTGATCACAGGGGGCGAACCCTTAATGTACGATCTCACAGCTCTGACGCAATCGCTACGTCGCGCAGGCATACGAACGCATCTTGAAACCTCAGGTGTTTATCCGCTCACGGGATCGTGGGATTGGATCTGTTTTTCCCCGAAGAAGTTTAAAGCGCCGCACCCCTCAATTTTCGAAAAAGCTGACGAACTCAAGATTGTCGTCTACAACGCCAGCGACTTTGACTGGGCAGAACAGTTTGTTCAGGAAGTCGGTGACAAGTGTGTTTGTTTTCTTCAACCAGAATGGTCACGCGAGCAAGAAATGCTTCCCGCAATTATCGCCTACGTGAAGGCGAATCCCAAGTGGAAGATATCCCTGCAGATCCACAAGTACATGAACATCCCTTGAGCAGTGGCTGTTGATGAATTTATCGAAAAACTCAACGACTACGGCGCACGGGGCATTCCGTTCCTGTTCCTCGCGGACTTTGGATTACAACAACCGATGGTGCTGCCACTTGAGGATGTTGA
>JBIQJZ010000033.1:1484-22357 GCA_044507115.1 Flammeovirgaceae bacterium
TAATGTATGACATCGGTGGAAGGACAAATGTTGCTTTCGGAGAGCCAGTTCCCGCCGCAATTGAATTTTCCCTCTCTCCTCCGCAATTCTCCGACTACAAACCGAAGTTCGATACCGTGTGGTCTCACCTCGTCTACGGGGATTCCTATTTGGCTAACCTGACGATGAAAACAGAAGTGAGTACGTCGCACTCGCTGCGAGATATTTTCTTTTTGACGCGAGCGAGGTATAGGCTGTGGTTTGACGAACAGTTCCTCGTGTTCTCTCCCGAGACATTCATACGGATTGACAAAGGCGCGATATCCGCGTATCCAATGAAAGGAACAATCGATGCCGCATTACCCGATGCGAAGCAAACGATACTGAACGATCTAAAGGAGACTGCCGAACACGTCACCATTGTAGATCTCATCAGAAATGACCTGAGCACTGTAGCGAATAGCGTGAGCGTTACTCGTTTCCGGTACGTCGAGGAGATACGAACAAGGCAGAAGAACCTTTTGCAGGTAAGCTCGGAGATTTGCGGAACGCTTGAGTCGGGGTACGAACGTCGGCTTGGTACGATACTGACCACGCTACTGCCCGCCGGCTCGGTCAGTGGTGCGCCGAAGCGTAAGACACTTGAAATACTCCGCAAGGCGGAGCGGGAACCCCGGGGATATTACACAGGCGTTGTGGGTCTTTTCGATGGAGAGACCCTTGACAGTGGAGTGATGATCCGTTTTCTTGAGCGATCCGGAGATAAACTCTATTATAGAAGTGGAGGTGGAATCACCGTGCAGAGTGATGCCAGAATAGAATATCAGGAAGCAATCGACAAAGTGTATGTCCCTCTTGCTTGAATCGATTAAATTGCTGGATGGAGAATTCCGTCATCTCGAATATCATTCGGAGCGTATGATACGTTCATCACTAGACCTCTTTGGGACCTCCGCTGATGTAGATCTGACGCACATCCTTGCCGACGTGGATGTCCCGGTCAGCGGATGTTACAAATGCCGGATTGTCTATGACGCCGAATCATCCAACGTATCTCTCTCACCTTATCAAGTCAGAAGTGTCAGGCGTGTTCGGGTCGTGGAGGATAACAATATTTCCTATCGTTACAAGTTCGCGGACAGAGTTCAACTCGAACAGCTGTTTGCCCGACGGGGAGAATGTGATGATGTACTGATCATTCAAGAAGGACGTGTAACGGATTGCTCGTATTCAAACGTAGCTTTTCGGCGCGGGGAATATTGGTACACGCCCGCGAAACCTCTACTGGAGGGCACCGCGCGAGCGCGATTGATCCGCCAGGGAATGATTAAGCCACGGGAAATACGTGTCGACGATATTCGTTCCTACGACAGCATGAGGATTATCAACGCTATGCTGGAATTTGACGGCCCCGAAATTGATGTATCGGATATTGTTTTCTAGCTTTCGGGATGACGCTACGGGTAGTATTCGTTTTTCTTCTTTTGATTGTCGGTCCTGTTGTGTTGGCGCAGTTGCCGCTTGCTACAAAGAATAAGAAGGCGATTGAATTATACACGGAAGCTGACAATTTTCGCGTACGCGGCCAGAACTCCCAGGCAATCGGGTTGCTCAACGAAGCGCTGAAACGCGATCGAAATTTCGTGGAAGCCTACTACAGACTAGGCATCATTTACATGACGATCAAGGATTTTCCTCAGGCCGTCACCAATTTCGAAAAAGGGTTAGCGCTCACGGATGATATCCGGAAGCAAAAGATTTTCTGGTACGATCTCGGCGAAAGCTACTTCAGTATCGGCGACTACGATCGCGCCGAGGAAACACTGGGAAAATTTCTCAAGGCGGAAGTGCAAAGCCGCGCAAAAATCGAGCGCGCGAAATTGCTGATGAGCAATGTACAGTTCGCGCGTGACAATCGGGATAATGTTTCGAAATACCAGTTGCGACCGTTGAGCGACACGGTCAACGCTTTCGTGATGCAGTATTTTCCGGTGCTGACTGCCGACCAGCAACAACTTATTTTTACGCGGCGATTGGGCGGAGGGGGAAATGATGATGAAGATCTGGTCGTATCGCGAAAGACGCCTAACGGGAGATGGAGTGAGCCACAGTCGATCTCTCCCAATATTAATAGTCAGCTGAACGAGGGCACGTGTACGATTTCGGCCGACGGCCGCAAACTCATCTTCACTTCATGTATCGGACGGCAGGGTTTTGGCAGTTGCGACCTTTATGAAAGTATTCGTGTCGGCGATCAATGGACCAAGCCCCGGAATCTCGGACCCAACGTAAACAGCTCTGAGTGGGAGTCTCAGCCTTCCCTCTCTGCCGATGGCCGGACATTGTATTTTGTCTCCGACCGCCGCGGAGGGCTCGGCCGCCGCGACATTTGGATTAGTCACCTTGATGACGCAGGTCAATGGACTCGGGCTAAGAACCTCGGCAAACCCATTAACACGCCGTATGACGAGATATCGCCGTTCATTCATGTCAACAACCGTGTACTGTATTTCGCTTCGAATGGTCTCGTGGGTTTTGGGGGATATGATATTTTCGTTTCCGAAAAGAGTGACGTTGATGGCAGCTGGTCTGAGCCAAAGAACATGGGAAGTCCGATTAACAATCACGAGGATCAGTTTTCCCTGTTTATCACGTCTGACGGTGAAAAGGGGTACTACTCGCATGAGGAGGTACGCGATGCCGGGTATACGGTGAGCCGCATTTTCGAGATTTCGATTCCGGAGGACCAGCGGATCCGCTACAGGAGCAATTACGTCAAGGGCATCGTACGGGACAAAGAGTCAAGGGAGCCACTGGCAGCTGCGATTGAACTGATCAACCTGAAGACCGAGAATACCGAATCGCTGGTTTCGTCGGATTCCGTCACAGGATCATACCTGATCGTTCTCACGGAGGGCGCGGAGTATGCTCTTTACGTTAATAAAGAGGACTATTTGTTCAAGAGTCTGAATTTCAACTACTCCGAGCAGCGTGATTACGAGCCGATCGTGCTGGATATCGACTTGGAACGCGCCAGGGAGGGTCGAAGGGCGATCCTTGAGAATATATTCTTCGACGTCGACAAGTACGATCTTCAGGAAAAGTCACTAACCGAACTCCGGAAGATTCTTCGTTTTCTGCAGGAAAACCCAGGGGTGAGGGTAGAAATCAGTGGGCATACTGACAATACCGGCTCCGCCTCGTATAACGTTCAGTTGTCCGAGAAACGGGCCGCCGCGGTCAACAGCTACCTGGTTTCGCAGGGAATCAGCGCCGGTCGGCTGATTCCGAAGGGCTACGGATCTCAACAGCCCATTGCCGATAACGATTCGGAGGAGGGTCGTCAAAAAAACCGGCGGATCGAATTCAAGATCATCAAATAGAGGCGGACCGGTATCCCCGCCTGTCGTCAACACTCGAGCTTCTCCGCGATTGGCAGTCATTAAACCTGTGATTCTCCCCGACCACGTTTTCGGCCCGTTTTAGGTCGTTTGCGGAACCGGCAATATACCCCGTACCGGGGTACGTCTGGGCGAATATTTATGCCTTTTTTTGGGTGAAAGGCCATTTTATGCCTATTTTGGCCTCATCAATAATCCATTAACCTACCTAAAAAAAGTATGAAGAGAATTCTACTATTACTCATGACCGTGCTATCGGTCACCGGCGCGTCCGGTGTGATGGCACAGGACCGGACTGTGTCCGGGCGGGTCACTTCGGTGGAGGACGGGAGTCCACTACCCGGAGTAAACGTGGTGCTTAGGGGAAGCCAGTACGGCGCCGTAACGGACGTCGACGGCAACTATCGCCTGACGGTGCCAGGTGAACCCGGAGAGGTCCTCGTTTTCTCATTCATTGGCCTTCAAACACAGGAAGTACCAATTGAGAATCGCACCGTGATCGACGTCAGAATGCAGACGGACGTCACTCAGTTGTCTGAAGTCGTCGTTACGGCGGTTGGTATCGAGCGGGAACGCAAAGCCCTGGGCTATTCGGTCGAGAATGTCACGGCCGATAAAGTTCAGCAGGTTGTTGAGATGGATCCGCTGAGAGCTCTCCAAGGCAAAGTCGCCGGTGTAAACATCACCGGTTCTAGTGGTGCACCTGGTAGTGCGACGCGTATCACCATCCGCGGAAACACTTCCCTTCTGGGAGAAAACCAGCCACTATTCGTAGTCGATGGTATTCCTTATAATAATGAGGAGAACAGTTCTTTCGCTGGTTTATCGGATGGTGCCGCCTACTCTAACCGCTTTTCGGATCTCGACCCCAATAATATAGAGTCGATTACAATCCTGAAGGGTGGAGCTGCGGCAGCGCTCTACGGAACGAGAGCTGCAAACGGGGTTGTGGTCATCACGACCAAGACAGGTAAGAGCGTTGCAGGAAGAAAAGGGCTTGAAGTGACCTTTGGATCCCAGTACGCGACGGAACAGATCGCAAACCTGCCAGACTTCCAAAACAGGTACGGTACAGGTACCAATTTCGAGTATGCGCAGGCGAATGGTTCCTGGGGTGCCCCTTTCCCGGGTACAGTGCCTTATGAAACGATTTCCACGATCCCACATTGGTATAACAACCGCCCGGGGATGGAAGACTTTTGGGGAACAACTGTTCCTTATCAAGCACATCCGGGCAACGTCAAGAGCCTTTTCCGCAATGGATCGCTGTTTGAGAACACGCTGTCAATAGCCGGGGGTAACGAGACTTCTAACCTGGCCGTCACCCTGACTAAGTCGAAGAACGAGGGTTATATTCCGAACTCTTTCTTTGACAGGACTAACATCAGCGTCGGCGGGCGCACTATACTGGCTAACAAGCTCATCGTTGGAGCAACCCTCGCGTACACGAAGAGTTCCCAGCGCTCTCCGCAGACCGGTGTCGGTTTGTCGGGAAGCAATAACAACTCCGCATTTGCACGAGCATTGTTCATGGGACGGAACTGGGATCTAACCCAGCCTTTTCAGAATCCTATAGACAACGGAAGTGAGTTTATGGTTGCCCGTTCCCAAGCGGACAATCCGTTCTGGTCGTATAACAACGCCGGTGTGCTCTCCGATGTGAATCGACTTACAGCAGCCCTTGACTTTAACTACGATGTCAACGAGTGGTTGGGCTTCACGTATAAGTTGGGCGTTAATACGTATGGTCAGGATATCACTGACTTTATTCGCCCCGGATCAACCGGTCCTTCCAGCAACCCTGGAGCAGGACGTGTAGTCGAAGATTATGTGCGTTTCGATGAAATTGAGTCGAACTTCATGATCAACTTCTCACCTACGATTAACGATGACTTCACACTCACCGGACTCGTCGGTCATAATGTCAACCAACGTACGACGGACAGGCAATTGTATTCGGGTATTGGGTATGTCACATTTAATATTGACGATATCGACAACACCAACGCCGTGACGCCTTTTGGAGGAGAGTACGAACGTCGGAGGATTTTTGGTATTTATGCTGATGCAACTCTTGGATATCGCGACTGGGCGTTCCTGAACGTGACGGCTCGCAATGACTGGTCTTCTACCCTACCAAAAGACAACAACAGCTTCTTCTATCCCGCGGCATCGCTCTCTGTGATTCTTTCGGAGGCTCTTGGTTTCGAGTCGAACTCAATCAACCTTGTCAAGTTGCGGCTGGCAGCATCCCAGGTTGGTAAGGATACAGACCCGTATCAATTGGTTCCGGTTTACTTGCTGAATCCGAAAGCTACCAGCACCTCCGTTCAGGATTTTCCGTTCCTCGGTGTTCCGGGTGCTTCGCTCAGCAATACAGAGAGAGATCCTAACCTGAAGCCGGAGCGTACACAGGATTTCGAGTTCGGTGCAGACTTGCGATTTCTGAACGACAGAGTCGGTATAAGTGCAACGTACTATAGGAGAAGATCATTTGACCAGATAGCTCCGATTAGCCTGCCTTCCACCAGTGGTTTTAGCCAGTACTACACAAACTTCGGTGAGATTTCAAACACTGGTATCGAATTGGCCGTGGACGTGAACGCTGTAAACCTTTCAAATTCGTTCCGTTGGGACATCTATGGAACGTTTACGCATAACAAGAACGTGATTGAAGAGTTGACTGCGGGCGTTGAGGAGATCCAGTTTGGATCCGGATTTGCCGGTGGGGTTATTACTACCCATCGTCCCGGACAAGAGTACGGATTACTCCTCGGTACCGTGGCAGCGCGCGATGATGAAGGTAATCTTCTGATTGATCCGGCTACTGGTCAGTTGTTGGAAGCTTTTGACAGGCAAATCATTGGCAATCCCAATCCTGACTTTATCGCAGGCATCACCAACTCCTTTTCGTATAAAGGCATCCGGCTGAATGCCGTGATCGAGTATCGTCATGGCGGCGATCTCTATTCCAACACTGTTCAATCTATGCTGGGTCGGGGAGTCCTGAAATTCCAGGAGAATCGTGAAATGAACATGATCATTCCAGGAGTGTACGGTGATGCAACGACGCTCGAGGCTATCCGCACGCCGGAAGGTGACAAGATCGAGAACCAAACGGTCATCGAGCAGAACTCAGTATGGTTCGGGAGTACATTTGCGATCAACGGGCTCGACGAGTTCTCCGTCTGGGATGCAACCTGGATCAAATTGAGGGAGATATCGATTGGTTACGACCTGCCGAGGTCCATTCTCGGCAACACGCCTGTTGGATCTGCCAGCATCTTCCTGACGGGTCGCAACCTTTGGTATCGCGCACCGAACTTCCCTGAGTCGACGAATTTTGACCCGGAAGTCAACCAGTTTGGTACGTCTAACCAACAGGGTATCGAATGGGCTGCTGCGCCGTCCATCAAGCGGTATGGGGTCACACTAAGGGTAACATTTTAATTAGCCTGATCATGAAAATACTTAAGAATATATTCAGAATGGGGCTGCTCTCCATGGTGCTCGTGATGGCATCGTGCGAGGATTTCCTTGATATCAACGAGGACCCCAATAATCCCACAGACGTCCCGATGTCTCAGCTGCTCAGCGCCTCAGAGGTGCGGATAGGCTCGATTACAGATATCGCAACGGGTGTGACAAGGTTCACGCACGAATACATGCAGTACACATCGGTTCGTGGTAACCTCAATCACAATATCATCACGGGCAACGATTTTGTGGTAACTGCACCTTGGGACAGGGCGTATCTCACGATGCTCACCGACCTCCGCGACCTTATCGCGAAAGGTGAGGAAACGGAGAGCTGGCACTACGTCGGGGTTGCAAAGCTGATCAAGGCATATACCTTTAGTGTCCTGGTGGACTACTACGGTGATGTGCCCTACTTTGATGCGAACCTGGGTTCCGAGAATCCGACGCCTTCCTTTGATAATGGCGCGGCGATTTATGCTGACCTGTTCACACTCATCGATGATGCTATTGCAAATCTTGCAGCCGAGTCAACGTTGTCTCCCGGAAAAGACGATATTATCTACAAAGGAGATCTCAACAAGTGGCGCAAGTTCGGCAAGTCGTTGAAGCTGAAGATGTATAACACGATTCGCGATGTCCAGGATGTGTCAGGACAGGTACAGGCGTTGATCGCAGAGGGTGACCTGATCTCGTCGATTGACGAGAGCTTCCAGATTCCCTATGGATCTTCCACGGCGCCGGATGATAGGAACCAGGGTTATGCTACGGAATATGCGAGCGGAACACACTCCTATGTCAATCCGTACTTCTACGAGATCATGACAAACAAAAACACCTTTGGTCACCAAGGGCTTAAGTTTGGCATTCCGGATCCGCGGGTACCGTACTATTTCTACAATCAACTCCAACCCGGAGAAGATCCTGAGAACCCTACAGCGTATTACGAGGCCTCGACTGGATTTTTGTCGATCTATTCATTCTCTTACAACATCGATCCTAACGAAGGATTTGACCAGTCCTCTTCTCAGACGGTGATGGGTCTCTACCCGATTGGAGGACGATTTGACGAAGGCGACGGTGTAGTGATCGACTTCAATGGGTTTGCGGCGGGTCCCCTGAGGCTGCTTCCCTACATGAATGTTCTATTCATTCAGGCAGAATTGGCGGCGGCAAATGTTACGCAAGGTGACGCTGAAGCATTGCTCAGAGCTGCGATGACTGCGGCTTTTGCAGAAGTCAATGCTATCGCTTCTGCGGCGGGCGCCCCGGCAATCCCAGCCGCGGACCGCAACTTGTATATCAATACGGTCATTGCGAACACGTTTGGCAGCGCGCCACTGGAAACAATCATGACTCAGAAGTGGATTGCGAATTTCGGTGGTCCGGTTGACGTCTACTCCGACTATCGGCGAACAGGGTTTCCAGTATTACACGACGGGAATACCGATGCGCTTACGGTGACGGAGCGGACGCGCGATTGGATCCTCTCGCTGCCGTACAGCACCGCTGATTTGGATCTGTATCTGAATCCGCCGGCTCAGCGCAATCCTTACTTGAGCAGAGTATTTTGGGACATCGACTAACCTGGAACAAACATGAAAACATATTTTGTAAAAGTATTCCGAATCGCTGCAATACTCTCGTTACCTGTGCTGCTCTCGCAGTGTAAGGATGATGATGAGATACGATTCGAGATGGATGACTTGAAGGAGGGCCTTAACTTTAGAGTGCAGCGAAATGTAACGCAGTTCGATGCATCTGACGAGGCTTCCCAAGTAGAGTTTACCTACTATACGGAAAACTCAAATATCGAAAAGGTTGAAATTTATGCCGAACACTACAGCCTCCTCGCGGACGAGACAACGGATCGTTTTCTCGTTGAAGAGGTAACTGGATCGACACTTACCAATGACGGCTCCTCGAAAAATGTCGTGACACTCCAGCAATTAAAAGATGCGATAGGAGTCGACGTGCTCGACGGGGGAGATAATATAAATATCCTACACGTGGTACACCTCACGGACGGGCGGGTATATCCGGATACGATCGTTGTAGGCACACGGAGCTACGTCAACGTCGAGAGTGGGATCGTGCTGGCAACAACTGCAAGCTTTACGCCATTGCTACCTTTTCCAATCAGCTGTCCTATCGAAGATGAGACGTTTGGAACCGGTACGTATCGTGTTGAGATTGTTTCGGGTGCCAATGCCTCCCCTTTCGGCCAGATCTATGGGAATAACTCAACAGTCCAGGTTACCTCTAAAGGAGGCACTGTGAGGTCCTTTGACATCCCTTACCTGTATCAGACGGTTGCTGGGAACGAGTCCACCGTTACGTTTGAGTTCGCGTGCAACGTTGTTCTGGTGGGCACCCAATCGGCAGGCTTGACTTGCGGGATTGGCCTATACATCGTTCAGGATCCAGCAGCTATCGGCCAGTTCGATATAACGGATGATAGCGAGTTCACGATCGGATTTCTTCACAACATCGATAACGACTGTGGCCTTCCGGCGGACGCGCCTTTTACATTCAAGCTGACCAAGCAATAAAACGAAGACCGCTATGAAAAAGATAGATATATCAAAGATACTATTTGCACTTACTTTGCTCTTCGCTTTTGCGTGTGTTGACGAATTCGAGGATGCCAATCCACCGTTGCCGTTGGATGCTCCTTTTGCTTACGTCACTTCGTCGATCGAGGAGGAAACTTCCGGTGTCCCCATGCTGGGAGGGGAAGAGGTTACGTTCTCTGTAAACATTGTGGACGCTCCCGGTGTTTTGAAGGATATCAATTTCATCTTCAGTAAAGGAGGCGAAGTCGTAAGTCACACATTTGACGCCCTCAAAGGGAAGCAGAGCGGATCATTCGACGTGACTGTCAAGGCGCCTTACAACCTCGATGGAACGAGCACCTTCACGATGGAGATTTCCGACTCCCAGGAGGAGGCTAAAATGCTTACCATCTCGAAGGTTTTGAACGTCGGCTACTTCTATGAGGGAGCGGATTTCACAGTTGAGTTCATAGACGACGACGGATTGGCTTACCCGGGTGATGAGGTCGAGGTGGTTATCACGGTGAATAACGTCCCTGCTGGAGCGGTGGGCAGTATTGCGATCACCGGTAGCGCGGCAGTGACGTTCCCCGAGGGCGAACTGGAATCCCTGATCGGCCAGTCGAGCGGAACGGTGACTGGCACGATGACAGTCGGGGAGGTGAACTCCACCGGAGACTACGACATCAACGTCGCCATCACGGACGATCTGCAGAATCGCCAAACGGTGGAGAGTGCAATGATTAAACTGGTGTGCGGTGCTGCTGTGGATATCAGCGGAACCTACGTGGGTATAGCGAATGGTCAAACCGGAGGCGGTAGTCCGCAACCGTACTTCCAACTACCGTCCACCATCACCTTTACGCAGATCAATCCCGGACAATATGAAGTTGACGATCTGTCGTTCGGTGTTTTCTCTGAAATTTACGGTGACGCGTCACCCGCTGGGGTGCTGGATATTTGCGGTTTTACCATTACGGGTAACGAGGAGAACGAGGATCAGTACGGTGACACGTATGAGATTACCGGCGAAATCGTGGAAGCATCTCCTGAGGCAATAACTATTGAGTGGGAGAATAGCTACGGTGACTCCGGCACCGTGACGCTGGTAAAACAATAGTCGCAACCATGCATTTTATTCAAAGCCGCTCCCCTCGGGAGCGGCTTTTTTTATATTTGCTCCATGCTTTACGTCTCCAGAAAAGAACACTTCAACGCAGCTCATAAGCTCTATAATCCTTCCTGGAGCAAGGAGAAGAATATTGCAGTATTTGGACCCTGTGCCAATGAGAACTGGCACGGGCACAACTTCGAGCTTATTGTGACGGTCAAAGGATGGCCGGACCAGGAGACCGGATTCGTTGTCGACCTGAAAAAGCTGAGCACACTGATACGCCGCGAGGTGATAGATAAGCTGGATCACAAGAACCTAAACCTCGACGTCGAGTTTATGAAGGGTCAACTCGCAAGCTGTGAAAATCTTGTGATAGGGATCTGGAATATACTCGAACAGCATTTGCCATCGGTGACGGACACAGCGAAGCTACATTGTATCCGCCTTTACGAGACACCGCGAAATTACGTCGAGTACTATGGCGTCGCGGAAAATACGCCCGGCTAAAAACAGGGAACTCAATGGCCGCGAATCCGTTATTGCACCAGGTACACGACCAATATCAATGCGTTACTATATCATAGCCGGCGAACGGTCAGGCGATCTCCACGGGGGCAACCTCGTTAAAGAAATCCGCAAGCGCGATCCTGACGCGGTTTTTCGCGGACTAGGGGGCGATTATCTCCGACAACAAGGCGTCGAGCTTTTTGTTCACTATGCTGAGTTCGCGGTCATGGGATTTGTGGAGGTGATACTGAACATTGTCAAGATATCAGGATATCTGCGAAAATGCGGCCGGGATATCCTGAACTTCCAGGCGGACGTTATCATCCTGATCGACTATGCCGGTTTCAACCGCCAGATGGCGCGCTTTGGAAAGCGACACAAGATAAAAGTATTCTATTACATCAGTCCAAAAGTGTGGGCATGGAATCAGAGCCGCGCCTGGCAACTCAAAGCTGCGGTGGATCGGATGTTTGTAATCCTCCCGTTTGAGAAGGACTTCTACAAGAAGTTTGATTGGGATGTGGACTATGTAGGGAATCCGGTGCTTGATGCCGTAAAAGCCCATGAGCCGGATGTTACCTTTATGGAAAAGCACGCATTCGATCGCTCGCGTCCGTTGGTAGCACTGCTTCCCGGCAGTCGCCGCCAGGAAGTGCTCCGTGTTCTCCCGGTGATGCGCGATGTGATCCAGCGATTCACCGCGCTGCAATTTGCAGTAGCCACCGTCAACAACCTGGACCGGAGCCTGTACACAGATGTTGCCGACTTGCCAAACGTCGCATTGGTTGCCGAAGACACTTATAACCTGCTCTTGCATGCCGACACAGCTGTGGTGACCTCAGGAACCGCAACATTGGAAACAGCACTCTTCAAAGTTCCGCAGGTAGTAGTCTACCGAGCCGCGCCCTTGACCATCGCGCTTGGGAAGTTGGTCATCAAGGTGCCGTACATTTCCCTCGTGAACCTCATTGCGGGCAAGACGGTCGTGAAAGAACTCATCCAAAATGAAGCGAACGTTGATACCATCAGCGGGGAACTGGCGTCGCTGGTATCCGATGGGGAATATCGCAAGCGGATGCTCGCGGAGTATGATACGATTGTCAAGAAACTGGATACAGGATCCGCATCCGAAAACGCTGCGAGGATGATGGTAGGGGAGATCGTGAGTCGTTAGGCGACTTTCAGCTTGCTGTACTGCGACTTGCTAAACTTCTCTTCCGCGTAAGCGCGATTGATGCTAAGTTTTTCCGAAGTCTTCTCTGAGGGGAGCTCGAACATCGCATCGTTGATGATAGCCTCGCAAATACTGCGGAGGCCGCGGGCCCCGAGTTTGAACGCCAAAGCTTTCTCCACGATGAATTCTATTGCGCCGTCCTTGAACTCAAGCTCAATATTCTCCATTTCAAACAGCTTCTGGTATTGCTTGATCAGGGCATTCTTAGGCTCCGTGAGGATGCGGCGAAGCGCCTCTTTGTCGAGTGGATTGAGATATGATATGACCGGCAAACGTCCGATCAACTCGGGTATAAGTCCGAAGCTTCGGAGGTCCTGAGCGGATACGAATTGCAGCAGGTTGTCCTTGTCGATATCGCCGGGATGGAAGCCATCGACGGTCGAAATAAAACCGAGCGGTTTGGTGTTCAGTCGGTTTCCAATGAAGCGCGTAATCCCTTCGAATGCACCGCCGCAGATAAACAATATGTTTTCTGTGTTCACGGTGATCATTTTTTGATCGGGATGCTTACGTCCTCCCTGTGGCGGAACATTTACTGCTGTGCCTTCGAGTAACTTGAGGAGAGCTTGCTGCACGCCTTCACCGCTGACATCGCGAGTGATTGATGGGTTATCGGATTTTCGGGCGATCTTGTCGATCTCGTCAATGTATACGATACCTCTTTCAGCAGCCTCGACGTTATAGTCGGCGGCCTGGAGAAGGCGCGTAAGAATGCTTTCCACGTCCTCGCCCACATAGCCGGCTTCCGTGAGCACGGTGGCGTCAGCGATGCAGAAGGGAACCTGAAGTATCTTAGCAAGAGTCTTGGCGAGGTACGTTTTGCCAGTCCCTGTTTCTCCCACCATGATGATATTCGACTTCTCGATATTGACGTCGTTCTCCAGTTTTCGCTGCATCAACCGCTTGTAGTGATTGTACACCGCCACTGACATAATCTTCTTGGCTTCATCCTGGCCAATGACGTATTCATCGAGAAATTTCTTGATCTCCCGCGGCTTGATAAGCTTGAAATTCGGGGAGAAACCGGCCTCGGTCTTGCTCTTTTTCTCCTCCTGAAGGATTTGGCTCGCCTGGGTGACGCACTTGTCACAGATATGCGCATGGATGCCCGAAATCATCAGATCCACGTCCTTCTTACTTCTTCCGCAAAATGAGCACGTTACTTCTGCCATAACTTTTTTTTGTAAAGGATGCCCATGCCAGAGGTCATTGCGCGCCCTATCGGCAAAGGTACGCAATTAATCAATCACATCGCTCAGGCTGGGGGTATAGGGCAACTAGGACTTCACGGGAGGGTTTCGCTCCAACACCTCGTCAATAAGACCGTATTCTTTCGCCTCTGCGGCCCGCATCCAGTAGTCGCGGTCGGCGTCGCGCTCAATTTTCTCGTATTTCTGCCCGCTACGGTTAGCCAGGATGTTGTAAAGGTCCTTTTTTACCTCCAGAGTCTGTTTCAACGCAATCTCCATGTCTGCCGCCTGACCTTGCATGCCGCTCATTGGCTGGTGGATCATAATACGCGAATGGGGCAAGCCAGAGCGCTTGCGCGGTGCTCCCGCCGCCAGAAGAACGGCCGCCATAGAGGCAGCGAGGCCGGTGCAAATTGTGGCCACATCCGGATTGACGTAATTCATGGTATCATAGATTCCCAAACCGGCATAAACTGATCCGCCGGGGCTGTTGATATACATGATGATGTCCTTTTTTGGGTCTGATGACTCGAGAAAGAGAAGTTGTGCGGTAATGAGATTCGCGATCTGGTCGTCGACTCCCATGCCGAGAAACAGGATTCGGTCGGATATCAGTCGTGTAAACACGTCGATTGCCCGGAAATTTCCAGGGCGCTCCTCGATTACGTATTGAGTCATGTTGTCGATCCGTTGCGCGTAGCGATCAACCGAACTGCCGCTCATACCGAGGTGATGAACCGCGTATTTCCTGAATTCGTTGTTTCTATCCATAATAATTAGTTAGACGATTTTGACTGGGTCCGGGTACTGACCTTGAACAATCTTAATTATACCCGAAATAAAATACAACCCTACAACGGCGTTTGGACAAAAATGGTTTTATGCATCAGCGATAAACCATAGACGCAAACATCGGTATTCTAGTGCCATGCAGGGTGCGTGGCGGATACTGACCGCGGTTTCCGCGGACAATTTTACACCTCGCTAGTGCTTGTGGTCAGCCACGATTTTCTTGAACTCATCAAGAGACACCGCCTTCTCGTTGACTGTGATGTTCTCCCGGATGTGTGTCATGATCTTCTCAGCGCGCAACTGGTTGTATAGCCTCATGAAATTCTGGCCATTCTCATTCGAGAGATAGTTGTCAGCGATAGCGTCGAGCCTGTCCTTTAGTTGCTCAGCGAACGCCTGGCCGCCGAACTGGCTGACGATCATCTCTTTCGCTTTTTCACGCACCTCGTCCGCTTCTACCTTGATCTGATTATCCTCGGCGATCTTGCTCTTGATAAGATCCCACTTAAGCCCGCGAACATAATCTTCGAATTCTTTTTCGAGAACCTCGTCTGTTACCTGGCCGCTGCTGGATGCTTTCAACCAGGTTTTTAGAAAATCAGAGGGAAGGTTGATGTCGGTGTGCGTAATAAAATAGTCTTCGATCAGGTGATCGAGAAAATGTGTGGTTTCACGCTGATAGTTTTCGGCGATCGTCTCCCGAACCTTGTTTGTGAACTCCTCTGCTGTGGTTGCAACATCTTTACCGAACACCCGGTCAAAGAGTTCAGGGCCAAGCTCGGCGGGTTCTGTGCGGCCAATAGTATTGATCTTCAACACGAACACGCCATTCGCTTCCTCGTCTGAAAGACCGAGCAACTCCTGCATTTGCGCGGAATCCTTATAGATCTTTCGCGGTTCGAACTCGATTTCTTCTTCTTTGCGACGACCGATGAACCTGGCGCGCTCACCAGCTTCGACCTGGTCAATTTGAACAGCGGCGTGTTCTCTTTTCAGGGACTCGTCTTCGCTGTCCTTCGGGCGAAGTTCGCCGTACAGCACGTCGCCATCCTCGCTGGTTTCCGGGTAAGCAACTTTGCCGAATCGTTTCTTAAGGTCGGTGAGCGTTTCCTCTACCGTCTTGTCGTCGACCGTGATGCGGTACCCCGTGACCTTCGCTTTCTTGGAAAGGTCGTAGGTGAACTCATCAACCATTCCGATCTGGTACTCAAATTCGAAGTCCTTCTGAGCATCCCAGTCGATGTCCCGGGTCTTGTCGTGATTGGGAAGAGGTTCTCCCAGGATACGAATGTTGTTATCCTTGATATAGTCGCTGATCGATTGCGACAGAAGATTGTTGATCTGGTCCACGAGAATGGACTTACCGAACATCTTTCGGATTACACCCGGCGGGACCTTTCCCTGACGGAAGCCTTTGATATTGGCCTTGCGCGCGTAATCCTTGACAGTTTCCTCGACTTTCGCCTGATAATCGCCTTCTTCCAGCTTGATTTTGATGAGACCTTCGGTATCGGTCTTCTTGTCCAGTGTAATTTCCAAATCTCTATTTTTTGTCGTTCAAAGAAACCAAAAACCCCCGATACCGCATTGTGAAACCAGTGCCGGGGGTTCTCTTTTTTGTTGGCTTTCGTGCGGATGAAGGGACTCGAACCCCCACGCCTTTCGGCACGGCTGCCATCCCGATAGCCATCGGGAACGCCACATCCGCAAATTCTTTTAATGTCACTACCAGTTTTATTCTGGCGGCCGCCTTCCCAAAATCCCCCTCCTGCTGACGAGGCAGATTCAAAAGGAGCGCAAATTTATGGATATTTCGGGAATAAAGAATATTTTCTGATTGTTTAACCAGTAGTAAGCTTATTACCCTTCAAAGGGTTAAATTACGAGTAAGAAGTCAACGAAATCTTAGCGCTTTCAATGATGGTCATAGATACCGAGCAGGAGAAGAAAGAAATCATCAATCGCTACCGAAGGTTATTACGCAAAGCAAAACCGATACTACGAGAGGGGGACGCCAAACTCATCAAGAAAGCCTTTACCATCTCGCTGGAAGCGCATAAAGATATGCGCCGAAAATCGGGCGAACCGTTCATTTTTCATCCGCTGTCGGTAGCCGAGATCTGTACGGAGGAAATCGGACTCGGAACCACTTCTATTATCGCCGCTTTGATGCATGATGTCGTTGAAGACACCGACATCGAGTTGGCGGATATTGAGCGCATTTTTGGCAAAAAGATCGCCCGAATTATCGACGGACTCACCAAGATCCGAGGCGTTTTTGAATACGGGTCCTCGCAGCAGGCGGAGAACTTCCGCAAGATGCTTTTTACCCTTTCCGAGGACGTGCGGGTGATCCTGATCAAGCTTGCCGACCGGTTGCACAATATGCGGACACTGGACAGCATGCCGCGCAACAAGCAGCTCAAGATCGCCTCGGAGACTATTTATCTGTACGCGCCGCTTGCGCACCGCCTCGGGCTCAATGCGATGAAGACCGAACTCGAAGACCTCTATCTTCGGTTTACAGATCGCCACATCTATGACACGATCGTTCAGAAGATCGATACCACGAAGACTGTCCGGAACAAGTTTATCAAGCACTTCATGGTGCCTATCGACGAGGAACTGAACAAGCTCAAGATAAAATATGAGATCAAAGGACGACCGAAATCGATATACTCCATTTGGAATAAGATGCGCAAGCAGAATATTCCTTTCGAGGAGGTATTCGATCTGTTCGCGATCCGAATAATTCTCGACGCGCCGGTAGAACAGGAGAAGGCCCTTTGCTGGCAGGTCTATTCAATCGTCACAGATTTTTATACGCCGAACCCCGATCGCCTTCGGGACTGGATCAGCACGCCGAAGGCTAACGGGTACGAGTCTCTTCATACAACGGTGATGGCCAAGAACGGCCAGTGGGTCGAAGTTCAGATCCGGACAAAACGAATGGACGAGATCGCAGAGAAAGGATATGCTGCGCACTGGAAATACAAAGATGCGCACGTTACCGCAGAGTCTAACCTCGAGAAATGGCTCGCCCGGGTACGCGATCTCCTCGAGCAGCACAACCACTCGGCACTCGATTTTGTCGATGATTTCCGAGGAAACCTGTTTAGCGACGAGGTATTTGTCTTCACTCCCAAAGGCGAGTTGAGAAACCTGCCGTATGGAGCGACTGCGCTGGACTTTGCTTTCGAGATTCACTCCCAGGTTGGCTCGCGATGTATCGGGGCGAAAGTGAACAACAAACTGGTGCCGATCAATTACGTGCTCAAGAACGGCGACCAGATCGAGATACTTACTTCGGCCAAGCAAAAACCGAACGAAGACTGGTTGCGGTTTGTCGTGAGTTCAAAAGCAAAAGCTAGGATTAAGGACGAGCTCAAAGAAGATAAGAAGAAGGTCGCAGAGGATGGCAAGGAGATATTGTTCCGTAAGGTGAGACAGATGAAAGAGGAACCTTCTCAGCAGATTCTCGAACAACTGCGCGACTATTTCAAGGCACCCTCTCACTTTGATCTCTATTTTCGTGTGGGTGCCGGGTTCATAACGACCGCTGATATCAAACGGTTTGTCGAAAACAAGCCCGTCTCCCCGCTGCGATCGAAACCCAACGCAGTGGTAACAGATGCGAGACCGGTTGAACAGGAGATCCATCGGATCAAGGGGCGATATGAGGACAGCCTGTTGATCGGTGAGGATATGGATGTGGTAGATTACAAGCTGGCAAAATGTTGTACACCTATTCCCGGCGACGATGTCTTCGGATTTGTGACGGTCAACGAGGGAATTAAGATTCACCGTACAAACTGTCCCAATGCTCCTGAATTGCTATCGCACCATGGCAACCGGGTTGTGAAAGCAAAGTGGACTTCCCAGCACGAGGTTGCATTTCTGACCGGGCTCAAGATACACGGCGCCGACCGGGTGGGTCTGATCAACGATGTCTCCAAGATTATTTCGGAGGAGTTGAAGGTGAACATGAGTTCGATGTCGATTCACACGGATTCCGGGATTTTTGAGGGGGAAATTATGTTATACGTGAATGACACACGCCATTTAGAGCAGTTGATCGGTAAGTTACTGAGCGTGGACGGCGTCATTAAAGTGAGCCGTTTCGACTCTAAGGAATAAAAACTTTTGATAGGGGCCGGCGAATGCTATCTTTGGCCCCGCGATTTATGTTATGCCACTGAATCCGACAGTATACGAGGAAGTCAAGAAGATCTTTACCGCTTACCTTGAAAACAAGGAGCTGAGGAAGACACCGGAACGCTATGCGATTCTGGAAGAGATCTATTCGCGCAGCGGCCACTTCGATGTGGAATCACTCTACATCAGTATGAAGAACAAGAATTATCGTGTGAGCCGCGCGACGGTCTACAACACGTTGGACCTGCTGGTAGAATGCGACCTCGTTTCCAAACATCAGTTTGGAAAAAATCTGGCACAATACGAGAAGTCTTACGGCTACAAGCAGCACGATCATTTGATCTGCACAGATTGCCATAAGGTCATCGAGTTCTGTGACCCGCGTATTCAGAATATCCAAAGCACAGTCGAAGAGATCCTGCATTTTAATGTGTTACATCACTCTTTGATATTGTACGCTGCCTGTACACGGCAGAACTGCGAGAATCGCAAAGTCGAAGTAAACGCACCCCTGCCATGATTTTTGAACAGGAGATAAAAGACAACCTGCTTGTGTTGCGTCTTTCCGGCGATCTGATCGGGGAAGACAGCGGAGCCAACGTAATGGATAAAGTCAGCGCGGCCATCCAGGATGGCGTCCTTACGTGTATCATTGATATTTCGAAACTCAGATATATCAACAGCAGCGGTATTGGCGTGCTGATCACGATTCTCACCAAGTTCAGAAATAAAGGCGGTGAAGTGTATTTAATGAAACCCTCCGAGACCGTCCAGAAGCTTCTGGTGATCACCAAACTCAATTCCATTTTCAACGTTATCCAGAACGAAGAAGAAGTTCTAAAAAACGCCAGAAAGTAATGTCCAAAGTAGATGTATTGCTAGGCCTTCAGTGGGGAGACGAAGGCAAGGGAAAGATTGTGGATGTCATGGCTCCTCGCTACGACGTTGTCGCGCGTTTTCAGGGTGGACCGAACGCTGGACATACGCTGGAATTCGACGGCATCAAACATGTGTTGCACCAGATCCCTTCGGGTATTTTCCGGCAATCCACACGCAACGTTATCGGCAATGGCGTAGTTCTGGACCCAATCGTGTTTAAAGCCGAGATCGCCAGTCTTGACAAGTACAATCTGGATGTCAAGAAGAACCTTTTTATCTCGAAGAAGGCGACTATCATCGTGCCTTCGCACAAACTACTGGATCTGGCGTACGAGAAGGCGAAAGGCGAAAATAAGATCGGTTCCACCCTGAAAGGTATTGGCCCGGCATACCAGGACAAGATCGGACGCCAAGGTCTGCGTGTGGGTGATATCGTGGCCGATAACTTTTATCAGCGCTTCAAAGATCTCAGCAATTTTCACGCGCGCATTCTGCGCGATTATGAAACCGACTTTAACTGGAAGGAACACGAGGAACAGTTTCTTGACGCAGTGGCCTTCTTGCGGCAGTTTGACCTTATTGAGAGCGAGTACTTTCTGAACCGCGAATTGAAGGAGGGATCAACCATCCTCGCAGAGGGCGCGCAAGGATCGCTGCTGGATATCGATTTTGGAAGTTACCCGTTTGTGACAAGTTCCAACACGGTGACGGCCGGAGCGTGCACTGGTCTCGGGATTGCCCCCCGGCATATCGGGGAGGTGTTCGGAATCTTTAAAGCTTACAGCACGCGCGTCGGAAGCGGCCCGTTCCCAACCGAATTGCTGGACGAAGAGGGAGATCTCATGCGAAAGCAAGGCAACGAATTCGGATCGACAACCGGGCGGCCGCGGCGGTGTGGCTGGATTGACCTCCCGGCACTGAAATATTCACTCATGATCAATGACGTCACGCAGCTGCTGATGATGAAAGCGGATGTATTGAATGCTTTTCCGCGTATTCGGGTTTGCACGAAGTATCAACTAAGAGATGGCAGCGTCACTGATATGCTTCCGTTTGAGTTGGTGCACGAGAAAATTACGCCGGTGTATGAGGACCTTCCTGGATGGAACTGCGACCTCGCCGGAATTTCGGATGAGGCGATGCCCGATGAATTACGCGCCTACATCGATTATCTGGAAAAAAATCTCGGCGTGCCGATCACATTGATTTCCACTGGTCCGGACCGGACGCAAACAGTCTATCGCCAGCCGTTCCTCGGCCAGACTGTGGCAGGTTAACGGCCTTATTACCTGATTACCATTAGGGTAGGATAATATGTCACGAAAGTTGGCAGGTGGCGAACTTTCACATACTGGAGCGCGTTTAATTTTTCCGGGTTCATTCAAGCCGAGTGGCCGAAGATGTCGCCACCGGAAAAATCAAAATATTTTCGATAGCGCTTGCTTTCTGGATTTTTTGGAATACTTTTGCACTCCATTTTGGAAGGAACTGGGCAAGTAAACTGAAAATACCGAGTCCCTTTTAAAGGAAACTCACAATTAACTCGGCCCTTTGTTGAAGGGGATTGGAGGAGTTAAAACGTTCTTTGAA
>JBIQJZ010000034.1:0-22350 GCA_044507115.1 Flammeovirgaceae bacterium
GGGCACGTGGAATAAGAAAGAGATCGAGAAGAAGAAACAGCAAAAGAAGAAGGAGAAGGAAGCACGGCGCGAGGAGCGAAAAGCCAGCGCAAAAGAGGGAAACAGCTTCGAAATCGCCTATGTGGATGAATTTGGCAATTTCTCGTCTACGCCACCTGACCCGAAGAACCGGGTTGAAGTTAAGGAGGAGGACATCCAGATCAGCGTGCCCAAGAATGCGGGACCCAGGGAAGACCCTGTCCGAAGAGGGATCGTTTCTTTCTTTAATACGTCAAAAGGATACGGGTTCATCCGGGACCAGGATACCCAGGAAAGCATCTTCGTGCACATCAACAACACCCTTGAGCCCATTGCAGAGAACAATCGCGTGAGTTTTGAGGTCGAGAAAGGCCCGAAGGGCCCCAGCGCCGTTAATGTCAAAATAGCCCGTTAGACTCAGGTCTTACCTTTCGCACTTCCCAGCGGGCGAGTCTTTCACAGCGAAGCCATGTCGATAACGAACCGGTAGCGGACGTCTCCTTTGAGCATGCGTTCGTAGGCAATGTTAATATCCCGGATATCGATCATTTCCACGTCGGCTACGATATCATACGAGGAACAGAAATCAAGCATCTCCTGGGTTTCTGGCAATCCCCCAATACTCGACCCGGCAATACTCCTTCGATTTGCAATTAGTGACATCCCGCGAAATTCCGAGGGCGTAGGAGGTGCGCCGACACAGATCTGAACCCCATTCGTGTTTAGCATTTTCAGGTAGACGTTGTAGTCGTGCGGAGCGGAGACTGTATCGATGATAAAATCAAAGTAGTTTCTCAACGGACGAAGACTCGCCGGATCCGAAGTGAGGGCAAACCGTGTGGCTCCAAGGCGCTTGCTGTCAGCTTCTTTGGAGGGAGATGAACTCAACATCGTCACCTCTGCTCCGAAAGCCGACGCAAACTTCACAGCCATATGCCCGAGGCCACCGAGGCCAAGTACGCCGACTTTATGACCTTTCCCCACTTTCCAGTGCCGCAATGGTGAGTACGTGGTGATGCCCGCGCACAGCAACGGGGCAACACCTTCAAGCGAAAGATTTGAAGGCACCTTCAGAACAAAATCTTCGTCAACCACGATGCGGTCTGAGTAGCCTCCATATGTCGGTGTCTTTCCATCCCGCTCATAGCTGTTATACGTTCCCACGGCACCGTTCTCACAGTATTGCTCGAGACCCTGCTTGCAATTCTCGCACTCGCGGCACGAATCAACCAGGCACCCCACTGCCCCGATGTCACCGACCGCGAACTTCCTCACCTGATCTCCAACCTTTTTTACCCGGCCGACAATCTCGTGGCCTGGTACCATCGGAAAAATCCCATTTCTCCATTCATTGCGGATCTGGTGTATATCTGAGTGACACACGCCGCAATACAATATTTCCAGCTGGACGTCGCGCGGACCGGGCGGTCGTCGCTCAAACGAGAAGGGAGCGAGGGGGGAAGTTGAATCAAGCGCTGCGTATCCTTTCGTGGCTATCATCTTTTTCTTCGTTGTCTGCAGCATGGTGGGTATCGGTTAGTTATCTTAATTCCTCGACCTCATCCGTTTCCAGAAGAACCGGCATCATCGAAACTTGGTTTGCTAAAACTAAAGTATTTGTGATTTTTTTTCCGAACTGTTCGAAAGGAATTTGACAGGGATCACTGGCAAAATAACGATAAGCTTTTAGCTTTATTTCTGAAGCAGCACTATAATTAAAGTAATACTTTAAGGTGTAGTCACACCCCTTTTAGTGTAAGGTTCCGCAGTAATCTCCAGTTTAATACTGGCGGGATTTAACTTCCTTTGAAGAAGGCCTATGCTCCACGACCGCGGTTTTCTTCTGCTTCTTTTATTGATCTCACCTTGCCTGCTGTTCGCGCAAGACGAAACTGCTATCCGCGACTTCCGGAAGCTCCTTCGCGACGGACCGCGGGCGTCGGTGGAAGAATCGTTGAACGACGCCGAGTTGATGATTGAGCAGGCTGGCGAAACACACGATTCACGCGGTGAAGTCGCCGCACGGCGATTGCTTGGTCTGGTGTATCTGGTCAATGTGCACGACTACGAAAAAGCACTCGACCAATTTATCGCTGCCCTCGCGATTGCCGACTCGAGCCGCCTGAACGATCAGCAGTTGTTCACCTATGTCGCGATGGCCCGCGTTTTCGAAGTTGTCGGCGACTATCACAAGAGCGCGCAGCTTCTCACGTCAGCCATGGGGGTCAACAGGGGTGTGCGTCACATCGATGCGGATGCCTTGATACTGAACTCGCTTGGCCGGGTCAACGCAGCACGTGGACGACTTGATGAGGCATTCGACAATTACCGACAAGTACTGCGCTACAAAGACGACATTGGAAAACCGTACGAAGCAGAGGCTTTGTTCAATCTCGGTCACTTGTTTGCATTGCAGGGCGAATATGACCAGGCACTGGACTACCATCGCTCAGCCCTGCGCGTATTTCGAAAGCTTGGCGACAAGGAGGCGGAAGCGCGCTCCCTGAATGACATTGGAGTTCTGTACGCCAGCATGCGGAACGACGACAAAAGCCGTGCGAACCACAAGGTGGCCCTGGAAATCCGGCAGCGTCTTGGCGACGGACTCGGGCTCGCCGAATCACACAACAACATCGCCGCGTTGCATCTGAAAGCCGGGGAAACTGCCGATGCAATAGCGCATGGTCTGTTGGCGCTGGAGCACGGGCGGGAAGCGCAGTCGCGTGAACTCATGCTTCAGAGCTACGAGCTCCTCAGTCACGCATACAAGGAAACCGGCGATTTTCGCAATGCGCTGGCACAACTCGAATTGGGAGTGGCCCTACAGGAATTAATCGCCTCGGAAAAGCAGGAGCGCCGCCTGCTGGAAGCACAGAATCGTTATGTGATCGCAACGAAAGAAAACGAGATTCAAAAACTTGACGCGCTGCGCCTGAAACGGGAGCGCGAAGTTGAAGAACAGCGCAAGTCCCGAAATATTCTCTTTCTTATCGCGGTCCTCGTGTTCCTTTCTGCGGCACTCCTCTTTGTTCTGTACCTCGTCAAGCGAAGATCAAACATGCGACTGCAGGCAGCCCGGCGGGAAGTGGAAGCACAAAACGAGAAACTACAGGAGTTGAACGACACAAAAGATAAGTTTTTCTCCATCATCAGTCACGATCTCAAAGGCCCCCTCAATTCACTCACATCATTCTCCGGACTACTCATCAATCATACAGACAGTCTGAGCCGGGAAGAGATTCAGTTACTGGCGAAAGATCTGGACAAGTCAGTCCGCAACTTGCTTACGCTTCTTGAAAATCTGCTCGAATGGTCGAGATCTCAAACCGGGAATATCGATTTCACCCCGGAGGAGTTTCCCATAGCAGACCTTCTGACAAGCAACAAGGCCCTACTCCAGGCACAAGCCGACGCCAAGGGGATCGCTATTGATATCGACTGCAACTCGAATCTTGTCGTTCGCCTGCATCGAAATTCCCTGAACACGGTGATTCGAAATCTCATATCCAACAGCATTAAGTTCACACCCGCCGGCGGTGCCGTTAAGGTGGCTGTTGTGTCTGATCGCGAATCTTTGAAGATCACCGTTTCCGACACTGGGGTCGGCATGTCGAAAGAAGCGATGGATAAACTTTTTAGGGTTGGGACAAAGCACTCCACTGTCGGGACAGCCAACGAAAAGGGTACGGGCCTGGGTCTCGTACTCTGCCGGGAGTTCGTCGAGCGAAACGGGGGGCGTATCCGCGTCCACAGTGAAATCGGGAAGGGTTCTCTCTTTACCTGCATGTTTCCGCCCGCCCGCGCAATCGCCACCACTATCCTTTCAAAACCTGCGCCCATTTCTTGCTAAAGCAGCATACTTTCTCGATTAATTAAGTATTTTGCGGGTTCAACTACATATATGGATCCTAATTTGCTCCTCTGGGCTGCCTTTAATGTGTTTGTTATCGGCATGTTAGCCCTCGACCTGGGGGTTTTTCACAAGAAGTCCGAGGAGATATCGGTTCGAAATGCCTTAACATGGACAGCCGTCTGGATCACGCTCGCGATGGCGTTCAATCTCTTCGTTTACCTTTATCTGGGTAAAGAGTCTGCTATCGAATTTTTCACCGGATATGTTATCGAGAAATCGTTGAGTGTCGACAACATCTTTGTCATCATCATGATCTTCTCGTACTTCCAGGTCCCGGCGAAGTACCAGCACAAGGTCTTGTTCTGGGGGATCATCGGCGCGCTGGTCATGCGTGTAACTTTCATTTTCGCGGGAATAGAACTCATCCACCGCTTCCATTGGTTGATCTATATTTTTGGTGGCTTCCTGGTATTCACCGGTTTGCGAATGATCAGTGCATCGGATTCCAAGATTGAGCCCGATAAGAATCCCATCGTACGGATGGTGCGCAAGCTATTTCCGGTAACGGAAAACTTCGAAGGAGACAACTTCTTTGTCAGACGAGGCGCCAAGCTGTGGGCGACTCCTCTGTTCGTCGTCGTCGTGCTGATCGAGACGACCGACCTGATCTTCGCGGTCGATTCCATCCCCGCCATCCTCGCCATCACGGATGATCCGTTTATCGTCTACACGTCAAATGTATTTGCAATCCTCGGCTTGCGCTCGTTGTATTTCGCGCTCTCAGGAATCGAACGATACTTCCACTTTCTCAAGTACGGACTGGCGGCCATCCTGGTGTTCGTCGGCGTAAAGATGTGCCTCACGGATTTTTACAAGATCCCGGTGGATGTCTCGCTGATCGTAATTGTATCACTGCTGGTTGTTTCCATCGTGGCATCCGTCGCATTCCCCGAAAAGGAAGCGTCGGAGAGTTCCGACTAGCCGATCATCTCTCCTGTTTTTTCCGGAAGATATGGCGTGCGTTCCGGATCATCGAGATACCCTTGCCGAGCAATCCGCCAGACATCTCCTGTTCGTAGTTTGTGATCTCATTGTCGGTAACTGTCGCGGGGTATATGAATATCAAGCTGTTCGATTCGAACTCTCGCGGCATTTTCTTTGGTAGTACATCCAGGGCGGGCGTGTAGGAGATTCCGCCTTCGCGCGAAGACACGAGTACGATCATGTCCAGCGCTTGCACTTTGAACGCCAGTTCGTTCAGATCTCCGAGGTCGAGATAACCCCTGTAGTCCACATTGACAGCGATTTTGTTCGCCGCCGCGAACTCCCTGATTGCGGCATCAACTTCCGCCGATGCGTAGAGTTGGATGCCGGCGCTCATTTGGGCCGCCGCCCGGAACATACTGGGAAGCCACTTATAAAAGCCCGGTTCTCTCTCGGCGAAATTCGGACATATCAACTTGATATTGTTATGTACGTTGAGCGGCATCGTAAACCGCGTAATAAAGATCGTCTGGGTTGTCTGCTTGACCAGCCGGTCGAATGTCTGCCCGAAGATGATGTCAGCGAGATTCTTTTGCGGCGACCACCCGGCGACGATATCGGTGATGAATTTCTCGGTCGCAATCCGCTTGATCCCACTCGTGACGTTGCGGTCGATGGTCGACATGATCTCGATCTGTTGATCTGCCGACGCCGCGTATACGATCGCTTTGTCCAACAGCTTTTTCGACTGGAGGAGTCTGGTTTGAGCCTGGTGATCATCTTTTACAATGGTCAATCCGAGAATCGGTGACTTGTCTTTCGGACTCTTGATCAGCATCGAAAAGTCGATCAGTTTCTCCATGGTTTCCGGATTGGCAATCGGCACCAGGACGCGCTGTGCCGTAGTTGGAATCTGATCCGGCTCATTGTCCATGTGGAGAACGACTTGTTTACCGGCTTTTTCCGTCACGAACGACGCAACTACGCACGTTACAAGGATCAGCACGATGGTGCCGTTCAGCACATGATCGTCGATAATACCGATGTTATAGCCGACGAGGATAACGGCCAGGGTAGCTGCAGCATGTGAACTGCTTAGCCCAAACATGAGTTGTCGCTGATCCTTTGAAAACTTGAATATCCGCCCGCTTGCTTCAGCGGCGACCCATTTGGTGGCTAGCGCCACAGAAGTCAGTGCAAATGCGACAATCAATGCCTGCGGGCCGTTCGTCAGCACGCGGAAGTCGATAAGCATACCGACGCTGATGAGAAAGAACGGGATGAAAAGCGCGTTGCCAACAAACTCAATCCGATTCATCAGCGAAGAAGTGTGCGGGATAAGGCGGTTTAGTGTCAGGCCAGCGGCAAACGCGCCAATGATGGGCTCAAGTCCGGCGAGCTCCGCGGCGAACGCCGTGAGAAATACGACGAAGAGAACAAAAATGAAGTGGGCATTCTTCTCATCTTCCAATCGCCGGAAGAACCATGACGCGATGCGCGGAATAGCGAAATAGACGACAGCGGTAAAGCAAAGGATTGAAATCAGCAGTCGCGTCCACACATCGGAGCTCGCCTGCCCCGAAGCTGTCCCGGCGATAATTGCCAATATCAGGAGCACTGCTGTATCGGTGAGAATAGTACCGCCCACTGTAATAGCAACGGCCTGGTTCTTCGCGATGCCAAGACGGTTTACGATCGGGTAGGAGATCAGTGTATGTGTCGCGAACATACTCGAAATCAGCAAGCTACTGTTGAAGTCGTAGCCGAGTAAGTAGTAACAAACCGGCAAACCAAGGGCGATCGGGAATAGAAACGTGAGTATCCCGAAGATAGCACTCTTGTACTTGTGCTTGTTGAACTCATTCATGTCCAACTCCAGGCCTGCGATAAACATAATGTACAGCAGACCAATAGTTGAAAACAGATCCACCGCCGAATTCTTCTGGATGAGGAACAGTCCATGCGGACCGATGATCATCCCTGACAGGATCAGGCCAATGATACCAGGTATCTTAAATCGGGTAAGAATAATCGGAACCAGCAGAATGATTCCGAGTATGAGCGAGAATATCAGTACCGAACTGCTAAACGGGGTCTGAAATTCGTGGGCCAGTTTATGTAAGAATTCTTGCATCCTCAGATAGTCCGGGGCGAAAAACGATCGCTATTCCGGCCAATGATAACAAAAAAAAATCAGGAAGCGACCCAGTTTCATCGGTCCAGCCACCCCAGGTTGGTAGGATGCCCCATTGGCATCGGATTTTTACAAGAATGGCGTCATCAGACAACGTCAAGAACCTGTCGTTCCGCCTATGCAGCAAAATCTACTCATTCGGATTGTTTACCGGAATTTTTGAAGTATTTTCATCACCTAAATGGGTTTTACGATGAGAGTTGTCTGTTGTACGACTATCCTCCTTTGCATTTGTTTGACTTCACACGGACAATTCGCAAAGAACACGTTAGCGCTTTCGGTTTCGGGGAAAGATCGCATATCGGTTGTCAAGGGAAGTGTTCACCTTGCCGAATGGCACGAAAAATCATTTTGGCCATTGTACGATCGGTATCTCAGTGATGCCACGCGCGTCTATTCCTCGACCTATCGTTCACTTGCAGCGCTTGCGGAGACCGATGCGTCGACGGCGGCAACAACTGCTTTTGAAAATGCTACAAATGTGCTCACCTATCGCAAGGAGGAGATGGCCCTGCGAAATAAATACTACCGCGAGATGGGAGCGATACTCAACGGTGTGATCGCAATGCAATTCCTCCAGACCGAGGCGATGATGGACATGCTCGAGAGCGCTGGTATTTACGGGAAAACTGATTGGCAAAAATATCGCTTTCACGCGCATTCACTACCGGACGATCAAGTTGAGAAGGCCAAGCGCAATACGTTGGAAGCCGCGTTGCAAATTCCCGACGACAAGAAGGAGGCGTTCTGGAAGTTGTACGGGAAGTACGAAGTTGAAAGTGCTGCGCTGATGGGTGAAGCGTATGATATCTATTCACTCTTCGCCAGCGACGCCTCTGATTTCACGCCCGCGCTGGCCAAACGGCTTGGCTACGATCTTCTGCACGTGATGGACCGGGAAATTAAACTAAAAGAAACTTCATTTCATCAGATGAACGCAAAGGTGGGGCCAGTACTTGCCGCGCGTTTCTTGGCATTCGAGGATTACTACGCCACGGTTTCAAAAATGTACGCGTGGGCAGAGGCGCCCTGATCATCAGTAACTTGGAAGTTTGCAGGGAGGCCTTTATCTTGTACACTAAACCTCACCTCCCGCGCGAATGCACGAACTCGACGTCTCCGATTACTGCGTATTCATCGTCTATTTTCTCATCGTCAGCACCTACGGGATCTACGTCTACCAGCGCAAGAAGGCTAAGGAGTTGGACTCGCGTGACTTCTTTCTGGCAGAGGGATCGTTGACGTGGTGGGCAATCGGTGCATCGCTAATTGCGTCTAACATTTCCGCCGAACACTTCATCGGCATGTCAGGGTCTGGTTTTGCCCTCGGACTGGCAATTTCAACATACGAATGGATGGCCGCAGCGACACTGATAATTGTCGCTGTTTTTTTTGTCCCCGTCTATTTGAAGAACAAGATTTACACCATGCCCCAGTTTCTGGAGCAACGGTACAACGGAACGGTTAGTACCATCATGGCGATCTTCTGGTTACTGGTGTATGTCTTTGTCAACCTTACGTCTATTATCTATCTCGGTGCCCTTGCGATCACTGCCATTTCAGGAATAAGTTTTGAAACCTGCATCATTGGACTAGCGGTGTTCTCAATCATCGTAACACTGGGTGGGATGAAGGTCATCGGCTATACCGATGTCATCCAGGTAGCAGTTCTGATCATCGGAGGCCTTGTTACTACCTATCTCGCGCTGACCCTCGTGTCCGAGCATTTCGGGCATGGGGAGAATGTCATCGCCGGCGCTCGGGTAATGCTCGAGAAGGCGGATTCTCATTTTCATATGATTTTCGATTCTTCCCACCGTTACTACTCCGACCTGCCCGGACTTTCTGTGCTTATTGGTGGTATGTGGATCAACAACCTGAATTATTGGGGCTGCAACCAGTACATTATCCAGCGCGCCCTGGGAGCCGATCTGAAGACCGCGCGGAACGGAATTCTGTTTGCGGCGTTTCTGAAACTCCTTGTTCCAGTCATCGCGGTACTGCCGGGGATTGCGGCATACGTGTTATTCCAGGAGGGATTATTCCAGGCAGAGATGATCAACACGGAAGGTGTCGTCAAGCCGGACCACGCTTATCCGACCCTACTCAATCTGCTCCCAGCCGGATTAAAGGGACTGGCTTTCGCTGCCCTCACGGCAGCTATTGTGGCATCTCTTGCAGGCAAGGCGAATAGCATTGCCACGATCTTTTCCCTTGACATTTACAAGAAGTTTTTCAATCGGAACGCCAGTGAACGCCAGCTGGTCAGCACGGGACGATGGACCGTGATTGTCTCCATGGTGATCGCGTCGATTGTGGCGCCGGCATTGCGCTCGCTGGATCAAGCCTACCAGTTCATACAGGAATACGTCGGGTTCATTTCCCCGGGCGTTTTGGTTATTTTTCTCCTCGGCTTCTTCTGGAGGCGAGCGACCGCATCAGCCGCCCTTACCGCAGCGTTACTCACGATCCCATTGTCCACGTTGCTGAAATATCTCCCGTACTGGACCAATGGAGCCTTCCCCGACTATCCTTTCCTTGATCGAATGTCCATCGTCTTCGTATTCCTGCTGCTCCTGATGATCGTCATGAGCCTGCTCGACCGGCGTAGTGCAACGCAGCCGCGAGTGATTGAAATCGATCCCTCGATGTTCCGCGTAACGCCTGCCTTTACCGTAGGATCTGTCTTGATCCTAGGCATTTTAACGGCCCTGTACACGGTGTTCTGGTAGGGCCTTACGGCGCTGGTATTATTTGCGCAGTTTTGTATATTTGACTATAAATCAGGGAAGTTATGAAGAACGAACAGCTGTCCGAGAAGGAAAAAAATCCACTCAAGAGCATTGAGGAGTGGGAAGACGATCTTTTGCAGCGATACCCCGAAACGAAAAAGAAAGAGGAGTATCGGAATTACGAAGCTCCGGCGCGTGATACCGTTCGAGAATTCTACAAACTCAATCACCAGTATCAGACGTACGATTTCGTCATGAAGAAGCGGGAAGAATTTCTCAAGTTCGACCGCAAGACGCTGACGGTGTGGGAGGCTATGGAGTTTCTCAATACCCTGGTTGATGACTCCGACCCGGACATCGAGTTGGACCAACTCCAACACCTACTTCAAACTGCGGAGGCCATCCGACGCGATGGACACCCCGATTGGTTCGTTCTCACCGGATTTATACACGATATGGGCAAAGTACTTTGCCTGTTCGGCGAGCCCCAATGGGCCGTTGTCGGTGACACGTTTCCCGTCGGCTGCAAGTTCTCCGACAAAATCGTTTACCCCGAGTTCTTTGAACTAAATCCAGACAACAGCGACAGCCGTTACAACACGACGTATGGAATTTACAAACCTGGCTGTGGACTCAGAAACGTCACGATGTCCTGGGGCCATGATGAATACCTTTATCACATCACGAAAGATTTTCTGCCGGAGCCGGCATTGTACATGATCCGCTATCACTCATTCTATGCTCAGCATCGCGAGCATGCATATGAACATCTGATGGATGATCACGACAGGGAAATGTTTGAATGGGTGAAGAAGTTCAACCCCTACGATCTGTATTCGAAGAGCCCGGTTCCGCCGGATGCAACGGAGCTCAGACCTTACTACGAGGAACTTATTGCAAAATACCTGCCCAAGCAGGTGAACCTCTAGCAGTAAGCATACCGTTTAACCTTAACCAGTAGGCCAACTATGACATCGCGCAGAAACGCTATGAAGAAAATTGCCGTTGCTTCTGCGACGGTAGGCGGATTGTCTCTCGCACACCGCATCGAAGCCGCCGAGGCGGCGCTGGCACCGGCGCTGAAGGGACGCGTTAATCACTCAGTTTGCCGTTGGTGTTATCGCGATATTTCCCTTGAAGATCTGTGTCAGGGAGCGAAGAATATCGGCCTGACATCAATCGAACTCACCGGCCCCGATGAATGGCCTGTCCTGAAGAAATACGGCTTAACTTCCGCTCTTCCGAATGGCGCAGGACTAGGTATCGAGAGGGGTTTCAATGATCCGCAGTATCACGATGAGCTGATCGCCAGTTACGAAGCAACAATTCCTAAAGTGGCTAACGCAGGACTGTCGCAGATCATCTGCTTCTCCGGGAACCGAAGGGGTTTGGATGACGAGAAAGGTATAGAAAATTGCGCAATTGGACTGAAGCGTCTGATGCGCACAGCCGAGAAACACAAAGTCACCATCGTGATGGAATTGCTCAATAGCAAGGTTAACCACAAAGACTACCAGTGCGATCATACCGCCTGGGGCGTGGCCCTTTGCGACAGGGTTGGGTCCGAGTACTTCAAGCTGTTATATGACATTTATCACATGCAGATCATGGAAGGCGACGTAATTGCGACCATCCGAAAATATCATCCATATATATCACACTATCACACCGGGGGAGTCCCCGGCCGGAATGAAATTGATGAATCCCAGGAGCTGAATTATCCCGCCATCATGCAGGCAATTGTCGATACCGGATTTAAAGGCTATGTGGCTCAGGAATTCATACCTAAACGCCCTGATAAGTTGGCGTCACTGAAGCAGGGGGTACAAATCTGTGATGTCTGAGGATAAACAGCGATGACTTGCTACATCCCGAACGCTTGAAGTGCGGCCTCAATCGCGTACCGGATATCCTTGTTGCTAGTCTTGGCAAGTAATGATCGCAGCGCCGGGGCCGACGCCCTCGCATCCTTACCAATTCTTCCGAGGATCACTACCAGGCGATACTGAAATCCCCCTTCGTGAATAGTAGTAGCATTTAATGCTTCTGTCAGAGGACCCACGGCAGGCTTGCCGACCGACACTAAAGATTCCTGAGAAATCTCGCCCGCTTTATCATAGTTCTTCAGACTTGCGATCATGTGTCTGATTGCCGTCGGATCGTGTGTTCGCAACGTACCCAATAGCTGAAGTGCCATCGCTTGTACATCTGCCAACTGTTCCTTGTGATCGAGCGATCGTCGGCTCAGCATCGATAACAATACCGGTTCAAGTGGAGCTACGCGGTCACCCATCATGAGCAGCAGCTTCATCAAGCGATGCTGTTCTGCGACATCGCCTCCGCTTAGCACCGCCTTCGCCTCCTCTATGCTTGGAATTACTCCCGGAATGGGGATACCGGTTCGCACACAAAAGTCGATGCGATCCTGTCGCTGGCTGGGGTAAGGCGAGTCAACGGCGTACGAAGCGAAGAGGTTCCGACACCGCTCTACCAGTATCGCCAGGTCATGCCCGGGGTATTTCGACGCTGCCTCCTTATTTTTGTCGATCTTGAACTGACTCCCTTCGTCATTGGGATAGGGCATGAAGTCGCGTGCAAGCGTGTACAACTGATCCGAACTCTTCTTGTTTTGGTGGTTGTTGAAATAGTCTGCGATCCAATGTACGACTTGCGTCTTTAAATGTTCGTCGGTCTCGTCATCGTACATTCTCCGGAGGTACATAAGATGAAGGCCCGTTACATTGTCTGGCTCTGTTTGAAGTCGGTTGCCATATCGTCCGTATGCGTATCGGCGCAGGTCATTGTTTGCTGTCAACGACTCCATCAGTTCATAAAATCCGCGGTCGAAAGAAACTGCCCGCGGCAATCCTATCTGACCCGATGCCAGAAGACTCAAGTACTGATTCACCCGACCGCGCTCAACCGCCGTATCCGGTTGCTGCAAGCGATTAAATAAGAACCCGAGATACGCCGACAAAGTATGATCGCCGACTTTGCGAACCGTGGCGATACCCGCGCGCCATTCTCCGTCGTCGACATGCCGATCACTTGTCACATATGAGAGGATACTGTAGGCTCGGTCGTCACCAGAAGGGTAGGCGATCGTGTCGAGCGTGGCAAGAAGAAACGCCTTATACCGGTCCGGGGTAATCGAGTATCGCGTGAGCGCGTTGATCAGATGGTAGTGCAACTTGCCGCATCGGTTGTCAAACGGTGTGCGCATGGCTTCGGCCGTGACTGCGTCAATTTTATCCGGGGTAGACAAATCCTGCAGCTTCGTCCGGAATTTTTCCACGGATGCACGACACATCTCGTCTGCTGATTCGCTACGGGGCGGAGAAGCTGCAGAATTGGGATTGTTGGCAGGTGCCATCTCCGGTGTACTTGCTGCGACCGCCGACTCGGGGAAAAGCGTCTTGATATTCCGGGTCAACCGGATACGACCGGAGTAGCTCATCAGGATCTCGCCGCTGACGACATCGATCAGGCGACCCGTCACGTCTACATAGTTCTTTAACCGCGTGTATGTACCAGAGAAGATCGCGTCAATGGGCAACAATTCTCCAATCCGGATCGCCTCACTGGCTTTCATCATGCCGGAAAGCATGAACTCGTTTTCTTTGAGAATTGCGTCAACCCGTTTGCGCTCGAAAAGCTTCAACTTGCCCGCATGGGTGCTGAGTCTCCCGACGATTGACTCACTGAGATATTCACCGAATACATTTCCACTCGTTTGCAGAGGCACAAATGTGACGACGGCCAGCCGCACAGTCGGTCGCCCGAATTCCGCGGATTCGATGTTCTCTGCGATCTCGGCCACAATCGCCGTGTGATCTTTTGTCTTTTGGGCCAGGGTCGGAGAGGACCCGATCAGAATGACCAGGCAAGGTAGGAGCAGTCGCATAGTAGTCGGTTAGGTCCGGAGTCGGTTACCATAGCTGGAACACCGGAATCAATCTCCGGCAATTTTTGATGTTCCTACTCAAAAAGACGTGATTTTGGGCCGGTGGGCAAGAAAATTGCAACTTTTTTTTGCGCAAACCCGTTTGCCAGGGAACCAAAGCGCTTGGTAATTTGTATACTTAGGAAATTTTTACCGCCATAGGCAAACTAGCCCACCTTATTTCCCTTTTACTACCGAACCTAATCGGGTTCGACGCGGTTGTTCCACCTGTATACCAGTGTATTCATTAGTTTAAGCATATAACGGAGAACTTTTCAAATGAGACAGCTAAAGATCAGCAAGCAGATTACGAATCGTGAGAGCCAATCACTGGATAAGTACCTGCAGGAAATCGGGAAGGTGGATTTGATCACATCGGACATGGAAGTGGAGTTGGCGAAACGCATTCGCGAGGGTGACCAGATCGCATTGGAGAAGCTCACCAAAGCCAACCTCCGTTTTGTGGTTTCCGTTGCGAAACAGTACCAAAATAACGGACTGACGCTGGGTGACCTGATCAATGAGGGCAACCTGGGGCTGATCAAAGCGGCCAAGCGTTTTGACGAAACCAGAGGTTTCAAGTTTATCTCATATGCTGTATGGTGGATCCGGCAATCGATCATGCAGGCGCTGGCTGAACAGTCGCGGATTGTGCGCCTGCCGCTCAACCGCGTTGGCTCATTGAACAAGATATCCAAGACGTTCTCCGAACTTGAGCAGCGATTCCAGCGGGAACCGTCTGCAGAAGAGCTTGCGGAGGTCCTCGACATCTCAACGGACGAAGTCACCGATACGATGAAGATTTCCGGACGGCACGTATCGGTGGATGCACCGTTTGTGCAAGGAGAAGAAAACAGCCTGCTCGATGTTCTGGAGAACGATAGCGAAGAGACACCGGATTCCGAGTTGATGATGGATTCGCTCAGGAAGGAAGTGCAGCGCGCGCTTTCAACGCTCACTCAGCGCGAAGCAGACGTAATCTCCTATTACTTTGGATTGAATGGGGAGCAGGCTCTCACACTCGAAGAAATCGGCCAGAAATACAATCTCACACGCGAACGTGTCAGACAGATTAAAGAGAAGGCAACCCGCAGACTGAGACACAGCTCGCGAAGCAACACCCTGAAGCCCTTCCTCGGATAATCTCAGTGAGTTGTGAGTGGTGAGTAGTGAGTGGTGACCTTTGCACTACTCTACTCACCACTCACAACTCACTACTCACTACTCACTACTCACGCTCTCAGAGCTCCTTCACCCGAATATTCCGGAACCGTACGATTGTTCCATGTCCCAGGAACCCGATATGTCCACGGTGGACGTCCAGTCCGGGGTGATTTTTCTTGTCCAACGTCCCGTTGCGCGTGGCCTTTTTCAGATCGGCATCGACAATGACCGTTCCGTTCAGTACAACTCTGATCCGGTCGCCGTTCACATATACCTCCTGCTCGTTCCATTCCCCAACCGGCTTCAGATGTCCGCGTTTCGCGGGGACTATGCCGTATACTGATCCGTGGTATTGGTAAGGTTCCAGCTTCGCGTATACTGGGGCAGTATCGTCCAGGATTTGAATCTCTTTTCCGCCGTATGCCGCGTCACCTTTCAATGACGCGTGGATGCCGAGTCCGTTGTTGGCACCGGGCGTCAATTGAAACTCAAACCGGAAAACGAAGTCGGAGTACTCCTTTTCGGTATACAGGTTTCCGTGACCCCGCCCCACGGGATAAATGGCAATCGCATTGTCTTCTACAACATATTCGGTCTTATTGCCTACCCAGTTGTCCAGGTCCTTTCCATTGAACAGCAATTCAAAACCTTCACGCTTTTCATCCGCCGACAGTTCGTACGGCCTGTTGCCGAGTTCCTTGACATAGATGTTGCGGAATGCCAGTTCATTGCCGTGAGCCTGGAGTTCGATGGCCTCTTCCGGGAAGATGGGGATGTTGCGATCCCAGTAGTTCTCCATAGTCACATTGTCCACGACAAGTACGCCGTTGAGATGAACGGTGACTTTGTCGCCAACCATGCGAATATGGAAGGTATTCCATTCGCCGACCGGGTTATCAGCGATAACAAGAGGTTTACTCGGGTTAGTTTTATTGTTAAACAATCCCCCGGAACCTACGCGCGCAATTTCTTCCTTTCCCCAAGGATCCCATATCTGCACCTGCGGCGATCCGCGAAGATAAATTCCGCTATCACCATTTCGGGTGATTTTCCAATCGACCAGCATTTCGAAGTCGCCATACGGACGGATCGTACAGAGGTTGTCGCCCTTTCCCGTAAAGTAGATCGCACCATCTCTTACACTCCAGCTTTCCTTCAGTTTCTCATCGGCCAGCTTCTGCTTCCGGGCCAGCTCTGCCTTGCTCATCTTTGAACGTGCGATCGGATTCTCGACGAGTCCTTGCCATCCCGACAGGTCCTGGCCATTGAATATCGGCTCGAAACCTTTCGTATACGGCATGCTTGCCAGATACGTTTGAATGTCAATCACTTCGTATTGACTATCCTGTCCTTCGAGTTTGTTAAGTATTCGCTGCAGCGTATTCCGGACGAAGACACCCGTGAGACCTGGGCGGGCATCTGCTGTCGGCAAGGCTATCTGCATCACGGCCCGGCTAGCTGCGCGGCTGAGGTCACCTTCGTCGAGATACTTCGACACAAACACCAATGCCAGGAAAGTGCGCAAGGAGCCGATTGCTCGAATGACCGAAGTCTTTTCTGCCGTCGTCCGCGCCTCGTTCATGGCGGCGTCAAGCATCAACAGCTTCTGGTCATCCGGTAGGGCGGAGCCGCCAACTTGCGAGACATATGCCTGAAAGGCCTTGCTGTGATATTGAGACAGGGCAGCATCCTTGCGAATCGCGAGTAACGTCCGGGCCGCCGCATGATCCTGCCAGTTTAACAGCGCTTCAAACGCAGCAGCCTTTTCCTCGGCCGAACCGGATTTGAAAGCATCCGTTACTTTCTCAAGCGATGTATCGTCGTTGACATACGGCATCAAGGGCAGAACGCGCGCTTTGTTCTTCGCAAATGCATCGTTGATCAGTCCATGATTTCCCTTCTCGAGCCCTTCGATCAGGGCTGTCTGTGTTGACTGAACCTCTGTCGCTGCTAACTTTTCACCAAGGAGGCCGAGCAAGGCAGCGGTGTTCTTCGAAGTCGATACCTTGGGTAGGGCAGCAAACGCCGCGGCGCGAACCACTGGCTCGTTTGAACTGATGTGTCCAAAGATTACATCAAAAGTTTCGTAAGCCCTTCGATCACCAAGAATTTCAATGAGCGCCGCCTTGTTGCGCGGTTGTGCCGAGGCGACCCGTGCTGCCAGCACTTGTGCGTCGCGATCGTCCATCACGCGCAGCAAAGCTTTCTTTGCCGCAGCGATTTCCGACTCATCCGTCGCGCGCAACAGGTAGTCGGTGAGAACCGATTGATACTTCTTGTTCTTGCTGTACGCGATCTCTTCCGCTGCAGTAATTCTCACGGCTGCGTTTTTTGAATCGAGGGCTGGTAACAATGTCGCGTCTATGAACGCGTCGTTGCGGTTAGCCTGTGCAAGCATGGCAAGAATGTCGGGTTGCAGTGCAGTGTTCTTCTTGTAGACCTTCAGCCACTGACGCGTGGCAGTTCCCTGGTTGGCGCTAGCCCCGGCGAGCTTTAGCACTTCGCGTTGATATCCGAAATCAAAGCGAGCCAGTTCGCGCGTCAGGAGTTTACTCGACTTCTCCGGTTGCGCGTTAGCCACAGTCCTCAACGCCGCCAGACGAAAGTGTTGTTGATCAACCTCCAGTGTATTGCTGAGAAGTTCCTGGCTAGCCTGAACCGCGACAGCTGTGTTTCCTTTCCGAGATAACTGATGGATATACTCCACCAGCGCGTGGGTAGCTTCTGACGGATCATTGCGGAAACCAACTTTTCGCGCGGCCTCGATCATTGTGTTATACGATGTTGCGTCGGCTATTTGCGCAAGTGACCACAATGTTTGTTTCCGAATAGCGTCGTCGCCGCCGGATGCGTGAGGAGTTATGTGTTGCACCGCCGGCTGGAGTTTCAGTTCGCCGGCAGCCTTGATCAGACGGACCAACGTCTTGTTCGCGCTGCTACCAGCAAGCGCGGTCTGGATCGCAGACTGTGCTGCAGGGCTTCCAATACTGACGAGTGCGCCGATTGCCTGGTCGGCTAGTTCATCATGGCGCAGGTAACCTGTCAGTGGCTTCACGGCTGCGTCACTGCCTACCACCTTTAAATTGTCGATAAAATAGGAACTGACTTCAGCGTTGTTCGAATTTTGCAAAGCTCTCAGGTAAGCAAGCTCAATCCGCGCCTTTTCGGCTACGGTACCAGCCTGGTGGGTGAGGAGTGATACGGCATAGCGAGCCGGTATACCTTCAGGTTTTCCGTTGGGGACAACGCGCGAAGTAATCAGATCGAGTCCTTCATCGCTAAGTCCCACAAGATCTTTGTAGATCCGCTCGGCGTCAGCGCTGGTAGGAGCTGGCAAAAGGGCCAATGCATCGGCAACTCGTGTCTGCGTCGTGCGGGTGTCTTGCCCAAGCGCCGGAATGGCGAGCGCGATCAGCAGTAATATCAGTGAAGTGTAGTTGAGTTTCATTCGGAATAGCAAAAATAAAATATTGAAATAGGATCAGATTTTCCAGGGACCTCTCATCGGCTGATTGATCAAACGGTTGGCAGCGTCATCATTGATGAACTCCTGTTTGACTGGATCAAACTCAAGCGATCGTCCGAGTTGCAGCGCAATCTTGCCGATGTTTACCACGGTTGAGGAGCGGTGGCCATTGATCTCATTAAGTGCAAACTTCTTGCGCGTGCGTACGGAATCTGAGAACGAGCCCACTTGCGGATCGGAATCGGGCATGGAATCGATCACCTTGAGAATGTTTGGAATATCGGAGCGGAACCCGCGATAGATCTTACCCTTCGGCCCTTCGATGTACGGAACGTTCACGTCCTTGTTTTCGCCGTCCAGAATGATCTTGCAGCCATCGTCGTAGGTAAATTCAATGCGACGCCAGGTACCAACGGCATCGTCGTGCTGCTGCGGCGCGTCAACGTCCACGCGTACAGGTGAGGTGTCGTCCTTGCCCAGAAAATACTGAACCGGATCGATGTAATGCTGACCCATGTCACCGAGGCCCCCTCCATCATAGTCCCAGTAGCCGCGGAAATTGGTGTGCACGCGGTGCGGATTGTAAGGCTTGTATTGCGCGGGTCCGAGCCACATATCATAGTCGAGGTGGCTCGGAACTTCCATCGGTTCAAGGTTGGTTTTTCCGACCCAATAAAATTTCCAGTTGAAGCCCGTCACACCGCTGATCGTTACTTTCAACGGCCATCCCAGCAATCCACTCTCGACAACCTTCTTCAGCGGTTTGACCGAAGTACCCATCCCATAGAAGTTATCATGGAATCGGAACCACGTGTTCAGGCGAAACATGCGCCCGTATTGTTCCATTGCTTCAATCACGCGCTTACCTTCACCAATCGTGCGCGTCATCGGTTTTTCACACCAGACATCTTTCCCGGCCTGCGCCGCCATAACCGACATGATGCCGTGCCAGTGGGGAGGCGTTGCAATGTGAACGATGTCGACATCAGGTTGCGCAAGCAGTTCCCGGAAGTCGGAGTAACCGCGTACACCCTGGCCGACCATATCCATGGCCTTCTTCAGGTGCTGCGTATCAACATCGCAGACCGCTACGACGCGGGTACCTTCGTAGCCAATGTGGCCGCGTCCCATACCTCCGACACCTATAATACCTTTTGTGAGTTGGTCACTCGGCGCAAGGTAGCCGCGACCGCCAAGGACATGCCGCGGTACAATGTAGAACGCACCCATGGCAAGGGCCGATTTTTTCAGGAAATCTCTTCTGCTGTTTTTCAAGGGGAATTCAGTTTTGCTTTTCATCTCATTTGTGCAAAGTTTCGAAAGTAACGGAATTGACAGACTTTGTGAAAGGAGCGGGTGTTTGCAGGTTTATTTTTTGCCCCAGCGGTAGCTATTCATTCGGTATTGCAAGCTGTGTTTTCAATTAATATATTAATTATCAATCATATAAGTTAATAACATTAAAGTAATTCATTAGTCACATCGCAGCAGTCCTCGAAAAGATGTAACTTCCTTATTCATTCTTACCGATGAATCAGCAGACGATATGAAACTGGATGACCTTTCAATTCACCACAAACCAGTAAGCCGCATGTTCCCGCCTGGCGTTACGCCTGAAACTTGGGAGCGCTATAAGTTGAGTGACGAACAGGTGGCATTTTTCGAGGAGCAGGGTTACCTGACCAACGTACGCCTGCTGGATGATCAGCACCACCTCTTCTACGAGTTTCACAGCAACGAGTCTGCGAACCCGGACGCGGTGCTCTTCCACTCCCTGGGACACTGGCGGATCACACCGGGCTTCCACGATGTTTTATGGAATCCGGCCTTTGTCGTAGCAGCCAGCCAACTGCTTGGGAACAAGGCGGTCCGCTTTTGGCATGACCAGCTCTTCTGCAAACCCGCGCGGCATGGCGGGGTCGTCGCGTGGCATCAGGATTACAGTTACTGGACGAGGACAAAACCGATGCAGCACTTGACGTGTTGGGTGGGCCTGGACGATGTATCAACCGAAAACGGCTGTGTGTATTACGTGCCGGGAAGTCACCGATGGGGTCTTCTCGATAAACCCGAAATCGCAGGCGATATGGAGGGCATCCGCGCCTTCCTCAGCGATTCGCAGAAAACGGAATTCAAGAACAAGGTGCCGGCCGAGATGAAACGAGGTTATGCGACGTTCCACCATCCGCTGATGATGCACGGATCGTATGAAAACACGTCATCCCGACCACGGCGAGCCTTCGTTCTGAACGTGTTCGCAGACGAGACCCGTTCGGACACGGATCAGGAGTTATTGCACGGTGTCCCGGTTATCAACAAGGGAAAGAAGATGGAGGGGCAGTTCTTTCCATTGCTGTTCGATCCAGCCGGCGTGCGCTAGCTACTTTCCGTCAGCGGTGAACCCCCGCTTTTTCATGAGCGCTTCGACCCGGGGGTCACGGCCTCTGAACGCGCGATACCCATCCGCCGGATCGATCGTATTTCCAACAGAGAAGATGTACTTCGTCATTCGGGCTGCTACTGCCTTGTCGTAGGGTCCGCCTGCCTCCACAAACGCGTTGTATGCATCTGCCGTCAGCACATCTGACCAGAGGTAGCTGTAGTATCCCGCCGAGTAGCTGTCGCCGGAAAAGATGTGAAGGAAATGGGGGCTGCGGTGGCGCATCACTAACTCCTTCGGCATGCCCAGTGATTCCAATGTCTCGCGCTCAAACTTGTCGGGATCGATATTCTGTTCCGTGGACAAATGAAACCGCATGTCGACGAGTGCGCTTGAGAGATATTCAGTTGTCGCAAACCCCTGATTAAAGGTGGAAGCCTTTTCGATCTTTTTCACGAGATCCTGTGGTATCGGTTTACCCGTTTTGTAGTGTAATGCAAAACGCTGCAGGACTTCCGGAGTTGATAACCAGTGCTCCAGTAGTTGGGACGGGAATTCGACGTAGTCACGCACCACAGCAGTGCCGGAAAGGGAAGGGTAGGTGACCGAAGAACTAAGCCCGTGCAAGGCATGACCGAATTCATGGAAGAGCGTTGTTGCGTCATCCCATGATATCAACGTCGGCTCACCCGGTGTGCCTTTCACAAAATTTGAATTATTCGAGACCAGCGTATGAATTTCACCATCCATGCGCTGCTGCGCACGGTACGACGCCATCCAGGCTCCCGACCGTTTCCCTTCGCGGGCATAGGGATCGAAATACCACAGTCCAATATGCTTGCCGGATGTCCGATCCTTGACTTCCCAGACTTTTACATCGGGGTGAAACACCGGGACATTAGCTGCCGGACTGAAGGTCATGTTAAACAACTCTCCGGCGACCCAGAACATCCCTTCGCGGAGCTTGTCGAGCTGCAAATAAGGTTTTACTTCATTCTGGTCGAGATCGTATCGCTCCTTGCGAACGCGTTCCATATAATAGCGATAGTCCCACGGAGCGATGGTGATTCTGGCGCCGTCCTTGTCAGCATACGCCTGCATATCCGCAACTTCCTCGCGCACACGTGCCACTGCGGGAGTCCAGACAGCCTCCAGCAGTTCCAGTGCGCGTTCGGGTGTCTTCGCCATTGTATTCTCCAGACGCCAATGCGCGTGAGTTTCGTAGCCAAGGAGCTTCGCGCGCTCCAACCGTAGCTTGAGAATTTCCGTAATGACCTTATTGTTGTCATTCTCGTTGCCATTATCGCCGCGGTTGACAAACATTTTCCATGCACGCTCGCGAAGGGCGCGTTTCCCCGAGTAGGTCAGAAAAGGATCAACAGACGATCGCGTATTCGAGATCACCCACTTCCCGGTAAGCCCTTGCTGACGCGCCAGTTCGGCAGCTGCATTCTTGACTGATAAGGGTAATCCCGCCAGGTCGTTTTCGTGATCGATGACCAGTTTGATATCGCCTTCATCGGCCAGAACATGCTGACCGAACTCGGTAAAGAGGCCTGCGAGCTCCTGATTGATTTCGGAAAGACGCTTTTTCTGTTTGTCATCGAGTTTTGCCC
>JBIQJZ010000035.1:0-22110 GCA_044507115.1 Flammeovirgaceae bacterium
TATCTGATAAAATCTTAACCCAAGTTGTGGTAAATCCATAGGCAAGCGTCTGCGGGAAAGCATCGCGAAGGCGGGAACGGTTTTTCCTGTTACACGACAAAGGTCTATCGTAGACCAGGCGTTCACAAACGCTGGTACGGTTACCGAAAGGTAGTTGTCACTAAAAAAACAAAAACTATGAAAACAACTAAATGGATTTATGCAATACTATTTGCGTCTCTCGCTTGGATGTCGTGTGATGACGACGATGATGGTGCACTCGACAAACCCGAACTATCGTCCAATGATGAGGCCTTCGTAGAATTCGCCGCTCGCTCCAATTATGGTGAAATTTCTCTGGGAGAACTCGCTCAAACAAGGGCTTCGGACTCACTTGTTAAGGTATTCGCACAGCAGATGATTAATGAGCACAAGAGCGCGCAACAGGAGTTGAAAGACATTGCGGATGACCACAGCGGAATAGACTGGCCAGACAATCTCACGTCGCAACAAGATTCCATCCGCAACCGGTTAGAGAACGCCTCAGGGCTTGAATTCGACACGCTTTATATCCGCACACAAGTCAACATGCACCAACAGGCTGTGACTAACTTTCAGGACGGCGCATTGAATAGCGACAATGCCCGTGTGAAAGCATACGCGAACAAATACTTACCAAAGATTGAAATGCATCTTGATAAAGCCGACAGCTTGCATCATCATCTGGCTGGCCCTATAGCCACGACCGTGGATGCAACTTCCGACTCGGGTACTGCAGGGGACGAAGAGGGCACTAACTAACTTGATAGAGTGAACGGTTCGGAGGCAATCCCTGCCTCCGCATCACTCACTAACTGCGGAGAAAATCCTCGGCAAGATTGTCGTGAATGGAATTCAGTATTTTCTGGAAATGTTCAAAGTCCTCTTTTGAAAGACCTTCCCAGGCCTTCAAACGGATCTTCTGAATTTTCGGACGCATCTGAACCACCTTCGCCTTACCCTGACGGGTGAGATTGACTAGAAAACTTCGGCGGTCGTCTGGATGCGGCTTTCGCACCGTCAGTCCTTTTTCACAGAGCAAGTCGATCATTCGGGTAACCGTCGGGTTGTCTTTAAAGAGTAGTTCCGCCAGCGCGTTCTGCTTCATCTCCCCTTTTTCGTGAAGGTGTTTCATCACGAGCCATTGATCCACGGTGACGTTAAACTTTAACTCATTGAACTTTTGCTGCGCATATTGCTTCACTCGACGCGCCGTACGATCGAGCAGGAACGAATAGGCGTTGTACAACTCGTCATGCATTGATACAAAGATAATACAGTTCTAAACTAGTTGTGCTCACCTACGATGAGGACGGCTTTGTCGAGCTGCGGGCTCACCCGGATCTGGCAGGCAAGGCGACTCCGGTCATTTGATGATGGAAGTGTGTCCAGCATATCGAGTTCTGCGTCGGTGGGCCCGTCAAGGCGATTAAGCCCTTCGACGACTTCCACATAGCAGGTTGCGCAGAGTGCCATCCCGCCGCACGTCGCCTCAATCGAATACTCGGATGCCTTCAGAACCTCCATCAGACTAAGGTTTACTCCTTCCGGCACCTCGATATGCCGGCGCGTTCCATCACGCGATTGCACTTGAAACGTTATCATATTATCAGAACGCATTAACTCCGTTGACGGTCGTGTATTTGAAACTAAGTTTTTCATTCGGGTGTACATAGCGGAACGCACTTTGGGCCATCAGAGCAGCTTCGTGGAATCCGGACAGGATCAATTTCAGTTTACCTGGATACGTATTTATGTCGCCAATTGCGTAAATACCGGGGATGTTCGTGGAGTAATCAATCGTATTCACCGGTATCGCGTTCTTGTCGAGGGCAAGTCCCCATTGTCCGATCGGACCAAGCTTTGGACTGAGACCGAACAACGGGATCAGAAAGTCGGAGTCAATCGTTTGCTCATTCGCCTGTCTGTCAACACAGGAGACTGATGTCAGATGGCCGTTCCCGCCTACAGCCGAGAGATTGGTATTCAAAAGGAGGTTTATTTTTCCGGCGCGCGCAAGGTCATATACTTTCTCCGCGGAATCAGGTGCCCCGCGAAATGTTTCATTGCGATGAATCAACGTGAGCCGCTTGGCAACAGAGGCGAGTTGGATGGTCCAGTCGAGGGCCGAGTCTCCACCACCGGTGATTACCAATCGCTTGCCGCGAAACATTTCAGGGTCTTTAACAAAATACAGCACTCCTTTTCCCTCGAACTTGTCCAGGTGTTCAATCTCCGGCTTGCGCGGCTCGAAACATCCTAATCCTCCTGCAATCACGATCACCTTGGCGGCTATTACTGTACCCTCGGCGGTGCGCAACACAAAGCCATCGTCGCCGTTGCGCGCGACATCCGTGACTTTCTCACCCAATGTAAACCCGGGCTTAAAGGGTTCAATTTGCCGCGCGAGATTGTCAATGAGTTCACCGGCCAGGATTTCAGGATAACCGGGTATATCATAGATCGGCTTCTTCGGATAAATCTCGGTCAACTGCCCGCCGATCTGGGGAAGAACATCGACCAGATGGCAGCGCATCTTTAACAAACCTGCTTCAAAAACCGCAAACAGGCCAACCGGTCCTGCGCCTACGATGCAAATATCCGTCTGAATCATGATTCTGTTGATAAGGTTGGATAAAATTAGTACAATAATTATTGTTATGACAACTAATTAAACGAAAAAATATATCAGTGGGTTCAGCAGGGAAAAGAATAACCGGGACAACTTGATCGGCATCGGTCTATATGCTTTATTGGTTGCAAAGAATCAGAATGATACCGTACAAACTCATATTCGACCGGTCAGTCAACATCGCCCTCGCGGTATTACTCACGCTGCTGGTATCCGCCTGCGGCGAGAAAAAAATGGAGACTCGCGAAAACTCGTCTGACAACAAGCCCGAGAAAGACATCCCGGGAATGGCCTGGGTGCCGGGAGGAATTTTTGTGATGGGTACCGACGAGGATCAGGCCTACGAGCACGAACGCCCGGCGCACCAGGTTCGGGTCGACGGATTCTGGATGGATGAGACGGAGGTAACAAATGAACAGTTCAAGGCGTTTGTCGACGCAACTGGTTACATGACAGTAGCAGAGCGCAAACCTTCTTGGGAAGACCTCAGTAAGCAATCACCCCCTGGCACGCCGGCTCCTCCAGACAGTTTGCTGGTGCCGGGAGCATTGGTCTTTAACCCGCCTCCTCACCCGGTCATGCTCAATGATTATTCGCAATGGTGGCGGTGGCTACCCGGCACAGACTGGAAGCATCCCGAAGGCCCCGGAAGCTCGCTTGAAGGCAGGATGAACCACCCCGTTATTCACGTAGCCTACGACGACGCGGTCGCCTATTGCGAATGGGTGGGCAAACGACTTCCGACTGAAGCAGAGTGGGAATTCGCCTCGCGCGCGGGAGCGGAAGGTCAGCGCTATGCATGGGGCGATAACATGAAAGTCAATGGAAAGTTTATGGCGAATACCTTCCAGGGAAGCTTCCCGAATAAGAATTCAGCCGAGGATGGGTTTGATCGACTATCCCCTGTGAAAAGCTTCCCTCCTAATGCCTACGGACTTTACGACATGATCGGCAATGTATGGGAATGGACGAGCGACTGGTACCATGTTGACTATTTCAAACAATTGGCAAAACTCGGTGTCGCTGACAATCCGAAAGGCCCCGACCGCTCATATGATCCAAATGAGCCTTATTCCATCAAGCGGGTTTCAAAAGGAGGATCGTTTCTCTGCGCTGACGATTACTGCGTAAATTACCGGCCGAGTGCGCGACAGGGCACCGCATTTGACTCCGGGATGTCCAACCTCGGATTCCGATGTGTCAGAGACGCTGAGTAACGAAGAACCATAACGACCTAGCGATTTACGGGGATTCCGTATACTTCGATCCAATCAACGCGAGACGATGCCGGGGTTCCACCTCCGGACATGAGATCCGTAAATCCAACCTCTTCCACACGACTAAGATCCGGGTTTTCGACCCATGCGGTCTCGGTTACGCGTTCAATATCCAATTTCCTCCAGCGAATATCACGTATCATAAAATCCTCTTCCCTCCAGTCCTGTGAGAAACCTGCACCCTGATCGCTGACCAGCCAGGTACCATCCACGAGTTTGAGCATGATGCGCAACTGCCGGAATCCGCTTTGCCTCGAACGTATTCTCACTTTCGCATCACCTCGCATATCAATGGCCGCGGTGCGATGGCGAAGGGCGAGCCCCCAGTTCGATCTGCATTCGCCCGACCAGATATAGTACGGATCATTCGGTATTTCCGGGTGATTGCTTTTCTTTATCTCACCGCGACCAGGGCCGTACAAGTTCAGCTCGAGATCGACATTCTTCACGTGATCAGGTGTGACCGGAAGGGCAGCAGGTATCTCTTTCCAGTCCTCTCGGAAGACCAGCTTGCCTTGCGCCTGTAAGCCGGTGATATAGAACAGAACGGCAATCATCAATAAAATGCACCTCATATCCGGGCAATTGTTGGATTTAGAAAAGCGTACGTATACTTTGGACTGTTAAACTACTAAATAAAACCGCATCCGTCCGATGTTACTTTACTACCCAAAAACAAAAGTCCGCTCAAAGCAACGTATACCTGCCACAACAGTACAGCTAACAGCTTGGTCCATAGGCCTTCTGCTTCTGATGTCATTCGCCGTCGTTCCGCAGGCGAGCGCACAGGACCGACCCAATATTATCTTCATCCTCGCAGATGATCTCGGATACGGCGACCTGAGTTGCTATGGACAACAGAAGTTGAGCACACCTAATATCGACAAACTCGCTGCCGAGGGGATGAAATTCACCAATCACTACTCGGGCTCACCCGTCTGTGCTCCATCCCGATCGACGCTCATGACAGGACTGCACAGTGGACACACGTTTATTCGCGGGAATAAGAGCGTGCCACCCGAAGGTCAATGGCCACTTCCTGACAGCGCTTTTACGCTGCCGGAAATGTTGAAGAGCGCGGGATACGCAACCGGAGTATTCGGAAAATGGGGACTTGGGTCTCCGGGGTCAGAAGGCGCACCGGAGAATCAAGGGGTTGATCGCTTCTTTGGATACAACTGCCAAACCTTGGCGCACAACTACTATCCTGAGTATCTATGGGATAATACACGCAAGGTGTTCCTACAGGCAAACACCGGGACCGCTAAAGTCGACTACGCGCCGGAGCTCATACATAAACAAGCGCTCGACTTCATCGAAAAAAACAGACAACAACCATTCTTCCTCTTCTACGCCATGATCACGCCACACGCGGAACTCATTGCACCAGAGAAATATATGAGCCGTCATCGCGGGAAGTTCCTGCCGGAGAACGAATACCAGGGCGTTGATGCGGGCGAACCGAAATTTCGAAAAGGTCCATACGGGTCGCAGGCAGAATCGCACGCAGCCTTCGCTGCGATGATCGACGTCATGGATGAACAGGTCGGAGATATTTACGCCAAGATCGCGGCCCTCGGCCTCGAAGAGAACACAATCATTATCTTCTCCTCCGACAATGGACCTCACCTCGAAGGCGGCGCCGACCCGGATTATTTTGACAGCAACGGGATTCTCCGCGGATACAAGCGCGACGTATACGAAGGCGGTATACGGGTCCCGATGATCGCCAGGTGGAAGGGCGTAATCAAACCCGGAAGCGAAACGTCCCATCCCTCGGCGTTCTGGGATGTGCTTCCTACGTTTGCTGAGTTGCTCAAGGTTAATGCACCCAAGAACCTTGACGGCATCTCCTATCTTCCTACGCTCAAGGGTGAGGCAAAACGGCAGAAACGGCACGACTATCTCTATTGGGAGTTTCATGAGCGGGGCGGTCGTCGCGCCTTACGTCAACAACAGTGGAAACTCGTACAACTCGACCTGAAAGCCAAGCCACCCGGTGCGTTCGAGCTTTATGACCTCAGCAAAGATCCTGGCGAAACCAATAACCTCGCCGCCAAGTACCCGGCAAGAGTCAAGGCTATGGCCAAGGTAATGAGTGCTGCGCGGACGCCATCGAAGGACTTTCCGTTTCCGGCCGACAACCCGTAGACTACTGTCTTCTAGTTCGACAGCCGTCTCAGAACATACTGGAGAATACCTCCATTGCGGTAGTAGTCGATCTCGATCTTGCTGTCGAGTCGGCTAACCACTTCGAATGTACGGGGAGAGCCTCCTTCCTTGGTTACTTTGACAGTCAGCGTCTGTCCCGGTACAGTAGCGTCGCTCAGCCCATCGACGGTGTATTCCTCAGTGCCGTCAAGTCCGAGTGTCTCCGCATTCTGATCAGGAAGAAACTGCAGCGGTAGTACGCCCATTCCCACAAGATTGCTTCGGTGTATACGCTCATAGCTTTCGGCGATCACCGCGCGAATTCCCAATAGGTATGTCCCCTTCGCTGCCCAGTCGCGCGACGACCCGCTGCCGTACTCCTTGCCCACAATAACGACCAGCGGTGTAGCAGCCTCCTTGTAGAGCATCGCTGCCTCATACACGGTCATTTCCTTTCCATTCGGAAGAAATGTAGTGTAGCCGCCTTCTTTCGTAGCCAGCCTGTTCCGGATGCGCACGTTCGCAAATGTACCGCGAACCATCACTTCATCGTTGCCGCGGCGCGATCCGTATGAATTAAAATCGTCTTGTGGAACTCCGCGTTCAAGCAGGTACTTACCTGCCGCCGAGTTAGGACTGAACGCTCCCGCCGGTGAAATATGATCGGTTGTGATCGAATCACCAAGCATGAGCAACACACGCGCTCCCGTAATCGGACGGATAGGTTCAGGCTTGTCGGGGAGGTTCACAAAAAACGGCGCTTCTTTTACATATGTCGACGAAGGATCCCAGTGATACGCCTTGTCGGCCGGAGCATCCAGGCGCTGCCACTGCTCGTTACCATCAAAGATCTCGTCGTAGTTCTTTTTGAAGTATTCCTTTCTTACCACGTTACCAACCACCTTCTGAATCTCCTCTTCGGATGGCCAGATGTCGCGTAAAAATACTGGTTCTCCATTCTGATCAACGCCCAACGGTTCCCGGTTCAGATCGATATCCATCCTCCCAGCCAACGCATACCCTACTACCAGTAAAGGCGACATCAGAAAATTCATCTTGACTTGCGGATGAATCCGGGCCTCAAAGTTCCTGTTGCTCGACAAGGCGGCTGCGACTACAAGGTCATGCTCCGTTACTGCTTCGGCTATCGGCTGCGGAAGTGGTCCCGAATTACCAATGCACGAGGTGCACCCGTATCCTACCACGTTAAAACGCAAGCGCTCCAGCGAGGATAGCAGTCCCGCTTCACGAAGATAGTCGGTTACCACTTTTGACCCCGGGGCAAGACTGGTCTTCACCCAGGGCTTCACATCCAGTCCTTTTTCCAACGCTTTCGCGGCCAGTAGTCCCGCGCCGATCATAACGTCGGGATTGGACGTGTTCGTGCAACTCGTAATCGCAGCGATGACAACATCGCCGTCGCTCAGGTGGAACTTTTCGCCCTGATAAGTCACCTCCACAGTGCGCATATCACTGTGCTCGGCCAAGGTAACTTCACTGGGAGAAACGTTGCCTCCTTCGCCTGCCCATCTGTTCAATGGCCGATCCGAATGCTCAATGTATTTGCGTAGGTATTTCCGCTCAAGCAGGTCTGCGATCGCACCCTTTGATTGACGGATAAGGATTTTGTCTTGCGGACGACTGGGGCCGGAGATCGCCGGTTCCACTGTCGATAGATCTAGCTCAACGATCTGGCTGTAGGTCACCTCATCCTCGTTCTCACGCCAGAGCAGGTTTTCTTTTGTATACCGCTCTGTCAATTCAATAACTTCCTTAGACCGGTTTGTCTTGTCGAGATATTCCAGCGTCTTGTCGTCAATAGGGAAATAGGTGATCGTGCAACCAAATTCAGGCGACATATTTCCGATCGTAGCGCGATCGGGCACAGAAAGTGATTCGAGTCCATTGCCGAATACCTCAACAAATTTCCCGACTACTTTTGTCCGCCGAAGCAACTCTGTAATTGTGAGAACGAGATCAGTCGCCGTGCTTCCGACGGGCAACTCTCCCGTAAGGCGCAAACCGATGACCTCCGGCAACCCAAAGAAATGCGGCTGTCCCAGCATCGCTGCCTCCGCTTCAATTCCTCCTACTCCATATGCGACAATCCCAAGCCCGTTAACCATCGGGGTATGCGAATCGGTACCTACAAGTGAATCGGGAAACGCAACTCCATTCCGCTCTACCACGCACCTCGACAGATACTCGAGATTCACCTGATGGCAAATACCCATTCCAGGCGGTACAACGGCAAAATTATCGAATGCACTCTGCGCCCACTTCAGAAATCTGTAGCGCTCGCTGTTTCGCTCATATTCACGCTCAACATTTCGAACATACGCATCGTTATTCCCGTAATAGTCAACTTGTACGGAGTGATCGATAACCAGGTCTACGGGGATCAACGGGTTGATCCGGGATGGGTCTTTTCCTTTGCGCAACATTTCGGCACGCAACGATGCGATATCAACTATTGCCGGCACACCGGTAAAATCCTGCATCAACACTCGTGCAGGAATGAAGGGAATCTCCTTGTCGGCAGGTTTGGGCTTCCAATTCAGGAGGGTATCCACATGTTCGGATGTGATCACATAGCTATCGTAATTGCGCAGCGCGTTCTCAAGAAGAACCCGGAGTGAGAACGGCAACTGGTGAATCGGGTAACCCTTATCCTGAAGCGCCTTAAGACTGTAGTACGACAGCGTGCGTCCCCCAAGTGAAAGCTCCTTCTTAATTCCTAAATAATCCTGATTCATGGCAGCGATTTTTTTTTGTGAAATGTTTCTGAGTGCTCCCTAAGATCGCAAATAAAACGTTGAGGTGTGCAGCATCTCGCGTCTATAATTCTTGTATTTGCCTGATCATCTGATTCGTAAATCCCCACTCATTATCGTACCAAGCCATCACTTTGACCAGGTCGCCATCCACCACCCGCGTCATAGCGGTATCTACAACGGATGCAAACGCACTTTTTACGATGTCTGATGACACCAACGGCTCATCGGAGACATGAAGCACTGCGCGGTATCGGTCCGTCTCCGACTCTTCGCGAAGTATTTGATTTACTTCTTCGGGTGTAGTATTGCGCGCGGCGACGAAGGTGATATCGGAAATCGATCCCACCGGTACGGGCGTTCTCACAGAAACGCCATCGAACCTGTCCGCGAGCTGTGGGTAGGCCTTTGTTGTGGCAACTGCGGCTCCGGTGGAAGACGGAACCAGGTTAACGGCTCCGGCGCGTCCCATACGCATGTCTTTCTTCGACGGTGCATCGACGATTCCCTGCGATGCTGTGTAGGCGTGAACCGTGTTCAGAATAGCCTTCCGGATTCCAATCCTTCGGTCGATAATCTCAACGACCGGGGCGACATTATTGGTTGTACAACTCGCGCAGGAGAATACTGCTGTCTTCCCATCTTTGGTGTTTACCCCGTGAACCACCGTCGGCGTGTCTTTGCTTTTGGACGGACCTGAGATCACCACGGTCTTTGCACCGGCGTGAATATGTTTCTCTGCATCCTCCCGCTTCGTAAAAAAACCCGTGCTTTCGATGACGATCTCCACGCTGGAGTCCTTCCACGGGAGGAGCGCTGGATCCTTCTCATTGTGGAACATAATCTTGGTATCGTCCACCATAAGGTGGTTACCGTCGACCCTGACATCTCGCTCATAGACACCGTATACGCTGTCGTATTTTAACAGGTATGCCGCATTCTCCACTGTCATCAGATCATTCACCGCCACGACCTCCATTTCGGGAAGTTCCATTATCAATTTCAGGGCAGCACGTCCGATTCTACCGAAACCATTAATCGCAATTCGTTTCATAGGCAACAGGATTTAGATGACACAACAAATCAAATATCAAACGCTTCTCAAAGCAGCCTTTGCTGCGACCGCTTGAATATCTTTTCCCCTTCAACAGCCCAAAAAGGGATGGAAGATGCCGCAAGCACGATGACGAACTCCTGCAGAGTTAGGGGTTGCGTCTTGAAAATAGTATTAAAGAACGGAACATAGATAACCGCACACTGTAATGCGAACGTCACGGCGATGGCAAACACCATTTGCACATTCGAGAACACACCTATGGTGAATAGTGACTCCCGGTTTGAACGGATTGCCAACACGTGGCCAAGCTGGCTGAAGCACAACACGGTAAAAGCCATCGTCTGCCAATGGCTTCCCGAATGTTGAATCGAATACCACTGCATCGCCAGGGTCACAGCAGCCATCAGCAATCCAACCCAAAGGATATGCCATGCCATACCGCCGGCAAACACGTTTTCCTCAGGATTCCGCGGAGGACGCTCCATCGTGTCAGACTCTTCCTTCTCCGAGGCGAGAGCTAGACCGGGCAACCCATCCGTGACGAGATTGATCCAAAGAATGTGAACTGCCATCAGCGGGATGGGCAAGCCGAGTAGCGGCGCGAGAAACAGCGTCCATATTTCACCTGAGTTCCCCGTCATGATGTAACGAATGAATTTAAGTATATTGTCGAATATCGTCCGACCGTGCCTGACAGCCTTTATAATCGTCGCGAAGTTGTCATCCAAAAGGATCATGTCCGACGCTTCTTTGGTGACGTCGGTGCCGTTGATTCCCATCGCAATTCCAATGTCTGCATTCTTCAGCGCCGGGGCATCATTCACACCATCACCAGTCATCGCCACGCACTGCCCCTTCGCCTGTAGCGCACTGACGATCCGCAGCTTCTGTTCCGGATCAACACGCGCATATACCCGGATATCCGATACGGCACTATCGAATTCCGATTCCTTCATGCTCCGAAGTTCGGGGCCGGCATAGGCAAGATCCTTTTCGGAGGAGATAATGCCAAGGGAGCGCGCGACAGCCATAGCCGTCAGCTTGTGATCACCAGTGATCATTACCGGCCGTATGCCTGCGCGCAGAGCTTGTGCGACTGCTTGTCTGGCTTCCGGGCGAACAGGATCCATCATCCCCGCGAATCCGAGAAATGTCAAAGAAGATTCAACCTCCGACGCATCGGCCAGCGAAGGCATGTCCGGAAAGTGCCGCACCGCATATCCCAGTGTGCGGTAGCCACGGTTCGCCATGTCGTCAGCTTTCTGTGTAAACTCCGCAATCGCTGGCTGTTGCGCCGGCGTGAGTTTTTCAACGAGTACTTCTACAGCACCTTTCACGATCGCGATCACACCATTGTCGGTTCGGTGAAATGTAGTCATGCGCTTTCGCTGCGAATCGAACGGAAGCTCGGCGATGCGTGGAAACTTTGCAGCGACTGTCCGACGATCTATTCCGCGTTCATGTGCATAGCTCGCCAACGCCACCTCCGTCGATTCTCCCTCCAGTTCCCCGTTTTCGTTCCTGGTTACGTCGTGGTTCAGTGCCATCGCATATCCCAGGCGATCATCTACTTCAAGAACTCCTTCGGGAAGCGAATCCGCTCTGGATTCGTACACCTCCTGGACCGTCATTTTGTTCAGCGTCAGCGTACCGGTCTTGTCGGAACAGATGTAGGTGACGGACCCAAGTGTCTCAACTGCCGGAAGCCTGCGGACCAAAGCGTTGTTTCCGACAAGGCGCTTGGCTCCCAGCGCCAGCGCAACTGTCACAAGTGCGGGAAGGGCTTCGGGAATTGCCGCAACAGCAAGTGAGATGGCCGTTAGCAGCATCATCGACCACTCTTCTCCCCGATACCATCCGACAAGAAAGAAAATTGTGCAAAGTACGATGATAATAGCGGTCAGAATCTTACCAAAAGAGTTCAGCCTGTTCTGCAAAGGCGTCTCTCGCTCTTCTACCTGGATCATCGTGGCGATGCGACCAAACTCGGTCCTCATACCTGTCTCGACAACATAACCGAGTCCGCGGCCGCTCGATACCGACGTACCCCGAAATCCCATGTTGATCCTGTCGCCAAGCGGATAATCTCCGAGTGGCAGCGGATCCGTTGACTTCTCGACATTCACCGACTCACCTGTGAGCGCAGACTCGTCAACCTTTAGGGTATGCGCTTCGATGAGCCGCAAGTCCGCAGGAATCACATCTCCCCCTTCCAGCATCACCACATCTCCCGGCACAAGTTCATCCGCAGCTATTTCGGTTGTGTGTCCGTTCCTGACAACTCGCGCGTTACTCGCCGCCATGCTTTGCAGTGCCTCCATCGCCTTCTCTGCACGATACTCCTGAATGACACCGACGATTGCGTTGCTCACAACAATCGCAAGAATTACCATCGTGTCGGTGACCTCACCGATGAATCCCGACACGACGGCCGCCGCCACCAACACGAGTATCATGAAATCCGTAAACTGCCGCAGCAGCATGCCAGCAATAGTCTTCTTCTTCGCAGCTTCAAGGGCATTTTTCCCAAACTCCTCCAGCCGACTGCGAACCTCGTCTGCCGACAAGCCCTTCGGACTTGTCCCCAGATGGCTCGCGACTTCATCTACGGCTTGGGTATGGTACTCCATCTTACAGCAGTGGCGACAACAGGCGTGCGATTCGTTCCGGGAACTGTTTGTACTTTGGGCGCTTCCGCCAGGCGTCGGGATCAATCCTCCGGGAGTCGTCGAGATCCCGGTAGAAATCCGCCCGCAATTCTGCGGCTAATTCCGTTCCGTAGACCACCGCGTTGACTTCAAAATTCACGTCAAAGCTGCGGTAGTCCATATTTGCGGTCCCTACAATCGATATATAATCGTCGACAACCATTGACTTGGTGTGAATAAAGCCCTTATTGTAAAGGTAAATTTCCACGCCAGCACTGAGCATGTCGCCGTAATAAGACCACGCCGCAGCATTGACGAGACGGGAATCAGAAATGCCAGGTGTGATAATTTTGACGGAAACGCCACTCAATGCCGCGACTCGGAGCGCATTAAGGATACTTTCGCCAGGTATGAAATACGGCGTGATCAGGAGCACCTCCTTCCGGGCCAGGTTGATAGCCTTCACCAGCGAAAGCATAATCGTTGAAGTCGGAGAATCGGGGCCGCTGGCAGCAATCTGCACGTTCGCACGACCATTCGGATGCCGGCTAGCGTCGAAATAGTACTGATCCGGACGGAGCTTTTGTCCCGAGCAGAAATTCCAATCGCAAAAGAACAGGTACTGTAGATAAAGAACCCCCGGACCTTCAATGCGGAGATGCGTGTCGCGCCAGTACACCTTCTTCTTGTCCGACTGATACCTGGGATCATTGATGTAACGGTCGCTAATGTTAATTCCGCCCACAAACCCACAGTTCCCGTCAATGACAATTATTTTTCGGTGGTTCCGGTAATGAATCGGGTTCGCGAGCACCATGAATCGGATCCGATTGAAGGGGTACGCCTCCACACCTGCAGCTATCAGATCGCGGGTGAATTTTTTCCGAATGCTGGCACTGCCAAACGCGTCGTAAATAACTCGAACCTGGACTCCCTCCTTTGCTTTGCGAATCAACAGAGCCTTGATCTGATTGCCAATGATATCGTCTTCGTAGATATAGTACTCGAGATGGATGTGATGCTGCGCACGCTCAAGTGCCGCAATAACATCCGGAAACTTCTCCTCTCCGTTTTGCAGAAGCTTGATCGCGTTGCCACCTGTCAGCGGACTAAAACTATCCCGAAGCAAAAACTTCACGAGGCCCTTTCCATCGCCAATAGCATCAATCTCGCGTTTGAGATTCATTTCGGTGCGTGAGATCACACCCTCGATGATGCGCTTGGCGATATCATCGTCATCGACAAGCTTCTTGCTATACACACGACGTTTTCGGTAGTTTGTCCCGAACCAGAAATAAAAGAGCATGCCGATGAGCGGCACAAAGACCACAAACAAAAGATAGGCAAGGGTCTTATTTATGCTGGTGGTATCATATATGATCCGCAGGCATACAGTAATCAGAACGATAATGTAGACAATGTCGAGGACTACTATCCAATTCATAGCTGTCGCAAACCTCCTGACAAGAGGATTGCGAACAAGATAGCAAGAATGCCCGGAAAGTCCAGCTTACCTCCACCCTCCCCCGAGCGCCCTGTAGACATCGACCACAGAATTCAGGCGATCAAGCCGTGAGGTGACCAGGCCCAGTTGTGAGTTCAGGGCATTCTGGCGGGCAGTCAATACCTCCAGGTAGCTAGCCATGCCGCTGTTAAGCAACTCCTCCGAATGCCGCGTAGCGATATCGTAGGCAGCGAACTCTTCGCTTCGGATTTCGATTGACGCACCCGACGCGTGGAAGTTGTACAGTGCATCCGACACCTCGCGACTCGCCTGAAGCACAGCTTGGCGGAACCGCAACGCGGCTTGCTCCTTTTGTGACAATGATACTTCGTGCTGTGTGCGTATACGCCTTCCGTTAAGTATTGGCTGAGTCAGCCCCCCGACGAGATTGGCAAACAAAGAATTCACACTGAATAGCTCGTCAAGTTCGAGGCTTTGAATACCGGCGTTCGCAGTTAGCGTAAGCGAAGGGTAGAAATTGCTCTTCGCTACATTCGTCAACTCAAACGCGTTGACAAGCCCATATTCAGCGGCAACAACGTCCGGGCGGTTGCGTAGCAGTTGAACAGGAACTCCTACCTGAAACTCTCCTGGGAGGGTTTGCCCATCCAACACGCCACGCTCAATCGACTGAGGCTCGCCGCCGAGGAGAATGGACAGGGTGTTCTCCAGCAAGTTGATGTTTCTGCGCACGTCTACAAGTAACGCCCGCGCAGTGTGTAATTGTGCCTCTGTTTGTTTCACCGCGACTTCCGATACGATACCCGCATCTTTAAGTGCCCGGGTTGTTTCAAGCGCACTCTCACGAGTAGCTATTGTCTGCTCAACAATACGCTCCTGTTCATCTAGTGCCAGCAGGCGAAAGTACATCGTTGCAACACCCGCGATCAGCTCGGTCTTGACTGCCTGGTGCGCAGCGATAGTCTGCAGATAAGTCGCCGTGGCCGCGCGTTGCGTACTCCGTATTTTCCCCCAGATATCCGCTTCCCATGACAGACCTATGGATACTTCATACTGCGTTATTGCGCCGCTGAAGAATGAACCGAACTGGCTGTTTCTGGAAAGCTCCTGATAGTTCACGCGGCCAGCTCCATTCAATGTCGGTAGTTGCCCCTGTTTCCCCTGGAGATAGTAAGAGCGTGCAATATCGATCTGGTGAAGCGCCACGCGTATGTCAATGTTCTGCTCAAGCGCGCGCTCGATGTGATTTACCAGGATCGGGTCTGTAAAGAGCTCACGCCAGGACAGCTCCGCGATGGAAGCGCTATCGCGTGCGAGTGAATCCGTTCGGAAGTACTCACTTTGGACGACCTCAGGACGGCTATATGGTTTGGCTACAAAACACGACTGCATCGTAACAAGCAACACCGGCAGCGCAGCAAACGCAAAGAATCTTCTGTTTTTCATTATCACTTCTTTCGTCGTGTCAAACATGTCCGCTATCGTGAACCGCTTTCTTCGAGCTCAGCTTCTCGTGAAGCCATTGGAACAGGATGTACAGGATCGGAATAACGAACACTCCCAAAACGGTTCCGATGAGCAAGCCTCCAACCGCACCCGTACCGATAGATCGGTTGCCCTGTGCACCGATTCCTGAAGCAAACACCAGCGGCAACAGTCCAATGATAAACGCAAACGAGGTCATCAGGATCGGTCGAAGCCTTACCTTAGCGCCTTCGAACGCAGCGTCGACAATCGAGTATCCCGCCCGTCGTCGCTGAATGCCGAACTCCACAATTAGAATGGCGTTCTTTGCCAACAACCCGATGAGCATGATCATCGCGATCTGGAAGTAAATGTTGACCTGAAGTCCCGCAAACTTTGTAGATATATAGGCACCCATGATCCCAACTGGAAGTGACAAAAGGACCGCAAATGGGATGAGATAGCTTTCATACTGCCCTGCAAGAATGAAGTACACGAAGAGAATGCTGAGAATAATAATAAAAAGCGTCTGGTTGCCCGCCGCAATTTCTTCGCGGGTCAACCCAGAAAAGTCGACCGTAAAGTTTGCGGGCAAGGCGGTAGCACTCACTTCCTGAATGGCTCGAATCGCATCGCCCGACGAGTATCCCGGAGCAGCGGCGCCATTCACACTTGCGGAATTGAAGAGATTAAACCGCGTCACCGCTTGCGGACCGTAGATCCGCTTCAATTGCACAAACTCGGTTACCGGTGACATTTCGCCTCTGGCATTTCGAACAAACAGCGAGTTTAGGCTCTCCGGGGTGGCGCGGTCGCGGGGAAGTGCTTGTATATATACGCGGTACTGCTTGCCAAAGCGCGAAAAGTTCGCAGCGTAAATTCCACCGACATACCCTTGTAGCGTCGCAAAAATACTGCTCACCGAAACGCCCGCCTCCTTAGCTTTAGCGACATTGAGGTCCATTTCGTACTGTGGAAACTTCGTACTAAACGAAGTTTGTGCATACATCACCTCCGGCCGTTGCATTAACTGACGAAGAAAGTCCTGTGTGACGCGGTCGAGTTCTGTGAACTCACCGCCAAGCCGGTCGAGCACGGTCATTTCAAAACCCGAAGAGATACCAAATCCCGGAATGCTCGGCGGTGCGAAGAACAGAAAGTTTGCTTCTGGAATCGTCGCCGCAGCGGCAAACATTTGACCCATAATGGCGTCGACAGATGTCGATTCATCCTTGCGTTCGCTCCATGGTTTTAGCTTTAAAAAGCCTAAACCGTAGTTACTACCCGCTCCGGAGATCAGACTATACCCGTTGACAAGTGACCCGCCCTCGAACCCGGGAATTGTCTTGATCTTATCGTAGAGTTCCTGGGTGACAGCTACCGTCCGATCCAACGTAGCGCCCGGAGGAAGCTCTACGTTTGCGAAGATCATCCCACGGTCCTCCGAGGGCACAAAACCGGTAGACGTCGTAGTAGATGCCCACCAGATACCGAACGCCGATAACAGGAGTATAAATGGTGTAACCCATTTGTACCGGTATAGAAAGGAGAGCGAGCGGACATACCGCTGCGTTGTGGCCTCGAAGGCGATATTAAATCCACGGAAGAAACGTTTCAGAAATCCCTTCTTCTTCCCGTCTTCCTCTTCGTGCGAAGGTTTCAGCAGAATCGCACACAATGCGGGACTTAACGTTAAGGCATTCAACGCCGATATCGCAATTGCCACGATGAGCGTAACACCAAACTGCTCATAAAATACACCGGTTGGACCAGAAATAAAGGTAACCGGAATAAAAACGGCGCTCATCACTAAGGTGATGGATATGATTGCGCCGGTGATCTCCTCCATCGCCGAATGCGTAGCCGCGCGCGCCGACTTGGCTCCCTCCTCCAATTTTGCATGCACTGCTTCAACAACAACGATGGCATCGTCGACAACGATACCGATGGCGAGTACAAGTGCAAACAATGTCAGAAGGTTAATCGAGTATCCGAAGATGTTGAGGAAGAAGAAAGTTCCGATGATAGACACCGGCACAGCAATGGCGGGTATGAGCGTCGACCGGAAGTCCTGCAAAAATATATAAACGACGAGGAATACGAGGAGAAACGCTTCAATCAGGGTGGTAATAACTTTCGCAATAGAAGCATTCAGAAACTCGTTCGTGTCAAAGTTGACACTGACCTTCAAACCGCGCGGAAAGTCCTCCCGGAGTTCCGCGACGGTCGCATGAACATTCTCGATGATCTCCTGCGCGTTGGATCCGGGTGTCTGATACACCCCCATGCTGACTCCCGGCAAATTGTTTGTATACGAAACAACTGTATAGCCTTCGGCGTCAAGTTCGACATCCGCTACATCCGACAACCGGAGAAACTGGCCGTTGTCGAGTGCCTTGATAATAATACTTCTGTATTGTTCCTCCGTACTGAATCTTCCACCGTACCGTATGACGTACTCAAACGCTTCGGCGTTGTTCTGACCAAGGGAGCCCGCCGCGGCTTCAAGACTCTGTTCATTCAAGGATTCCAAGACATCCGACGGAATAAGTCCATACGCTGCCAGCTTTTCAGGACGCAACCAGATACGCATAGCGTATGTCTTGGCGCCAAACACGGACACGTCGCCAACACCGCTGATCCGTTTCAGTGCAGGAAGCACATTGATGTTAAGATAGTTCTGAATGTAGGTAGCGTCGTAATCATCGTTCTCGGAGAACACTGTAAGGAACATCAGCGCACTGGTCTGCTGTTTCTGCGTGATCACCCCAGACTGAATAACTTCGCGAGGTAGCAAAGGATTGGCGCGCGCGACACGGTTCTGCACGTTAACTGCCGCGATATCGGGATTCACACCTTGTTTGAAGAACACCCGGATCTGCGCTGACCCATTATTACTCGCCGTCGATGTGATGTACGTCATGTCCTCCACACCATTAATTTGTTCCTCGATGGGAATGATGACACTCTCCAACACCGTCTGCGCATTTGCACCGGGGTAATTCGCAATCACCTGAACCGTCGGCGGAGCGATGTCCGGATATTGTGTAACAGGAAGAGTAGTCAGGCCGAGAACGCCCAGAATCAGGATTATGATGGATATGACAGTTGATAAGACAGGCCTGTCAATGAATTTCTTCAGCATCGCACGATGTTATTTAAATATGACTTTCACGGGTTTGGCAACACTGTCAAACGCCACGATCTGCGGCTGAATGAGTGCATTGTCACGCAATTTGCCCGTGCCCTGTGCAGCAATCTTATCGCCCGCCGACAATCCGGAGCCAACGATCACGAGATTGTCCACACGTTCAACCACGTCGATGGGGTTGCTCACCACCACGGTATCACCCTGAACCTTGTAGACGTAGACAATTCCCTGTAGCTCGAATGTCGAGCTCGCCGGCACGACGGGTACCTGTTCAAACGTCTCCGGAAGTCTGATTGTGCCGCTATTGCCATGCGTCAAAAGACGATTGGGGTTTGGAAATGTCGCCCGGAAACTCACTGTGCCGGTAGTTCGATTCACCTGGCCGGTTACTGTCTCTATCTTTCCTGGTAGCGGATATATCTGCCCGTTGACAAGTTCCAGCTCGACTGGCGGCAGGTTCTTGATCTTGTCCGTCAGCGTCTTTCCTTCCGTGTGTTGGATAACATCCAGGTAGTCGCGTTCATTCATGGAAAAGAACGCGTACACTTGGTCAATGTTCGATACTATGGTAAGTGGCGAAGGATCGGAAGGGCTGGCCAGCGATCCTTGCCGGAAATTGATAGCGCCGATATAACCATCAATCGGACTCCGGATGGTGGCGTAGTCAATACTTGCTGATATGCTATTGTAATTAGCTACCGCCTGTGCTAGTCGCGCCTGCGCCGTCTCCAACTGTACATTGCTAATAATACCTTTCTCGACAAGCGGTTTGAGCTTGTCCACCTCAACGCGTGCAGCGTTAACATTTGCCTCGGCCGCACCTGCATCCTGAGTCAACGCCTGGGTCTCAAGCCTGAAAAGCGTTTGTCCCTTCCGCACACGCTCGCCCTCGTCGACAAGTACTGCTGTGATGTAACCCGGCACCTTCGCCCTGACCGCACTGCTGACAGTACCCTCAATACTGGCGGGGTACGTTGAAAAACCAGTGACTGTCTTCAACGGCACCTCTACTACCGGAACAGCTATGCGCGCCGCTCCCTGGCCCTGAACAGCCCCCGGCTTGTCCTGGCAACCGCTGAGCAAAACGGTAACAGCGGAAAGTAGAGGAAGCACTAGTTTTCTCATAGTTAGTCAGACGTTAAGTAGTTGTTTTGTTACTGGTATTGTTCCTGTTTGAAATGCCGTCCCAAAGGGCCTCGGCAATTCGCTCCTGGTCTGCTTTGCTCACCGGCTTCTTGCCGAACACATGGAGTTTCGCCGCGGTGCTGACACTGCCCGTTACGAGTAGCAGAAGTATCTCCGGTTTGATCGGTTTGAAGATCCCCTTCTTGCATCCGGCTGCAAAAAAATCAAACAGCCGACCCTGTGAGTAGTTCGGGAACTTGTTGCTGCTAAATGGGGAATTGATAAACTGCTCGAAGAAGATGAGAACATTTGACTCCCGAACGAAGAAATCATACAGGTCACTCCATATGCGAAAGAAATTATCGCGATAGGAGTCGCTGGCGGTGATGGATTCTTCGATGACGGACGCGACACGCTGTCGGTTGTATTCGTACAACTCGCAGATCAGCTGGTCTTTACTTTCGAAGTAGTGGTAGACTGTTCCCGCGGCGACGCCCGCTTTGGCAGCTACCAGGCTCATGGTAGCCCCGTGAAAACCGTTGTCTCGGATCAGCTCGAGGGTGCTCTCAAATATCGCTTTCTTCTTGTCGCCGGAATCTTCGCGCATAACCAACCGTAGACTGATTGAACGTTCATTCGGTTTTAAAGTTTCATCTGGCGAATGTTTTTATTGTTGTGAGGGGTTCAAACGATTTCGGTGAGCATGTCGCGCTCATTTTAGTGGAAAATGTGACGCTCCAACTGTCTGGTTTTCCGGATAAAATGCAAACCCAGGGAAAAAGAAGCGTCCGGATCGGCTATATTTCTTCTATGATCCCGGAACAAAATACAACTATGAAAAAGGTAAACATATTGATCGTTGATGACGAAGCGCTGATCCGCGAAGGTCTTCGGTCCCTGCTTTCCGGCGAAGCGTTTGTCGGTCACATCTCCGAAGCCGGCGACGCCGCGCAGTTTCACGAGGCGATTGCAGCGGGGCGGGTAGATCTCATCTTGCTTGACATCCGCCTGCGGAACACGACGGGGGTTGAATTACTGGAGACGGTCCGGAAGCTTGAACCACGACCCAAGGTCATCGCCGTCACGGGAATGGAAGGCGTGGAACTCATCATCAACCTGCTGAAGGGAGGTGTCGATGGTATTGTGTACAAGTTGGATGGCTACGAGGAGATCAGAAAGACAATCAGCAGCATATTGACATCCGGCAACTATTACCCGGAGAAAGTCCTGCGTATTATCCAATCCAATGCCAAGTCGTGGGACCACATACCCACGGTTGTACTCTACGCGCATGAGTTGAACATGCTCAAGGCAATTGCCCGGGGTTCGATAACGAAAGAGATCGCGAGTGAGCTGAAGATGGCGGAGACCACAGCAGAGACCTATCGGATGCGGTTGCTGAAGAAGGTCGGGGTGCCGAATACTGCGGCATTGCTGGCGTATGCCTATCGCAACGGAATTCTGTAGTCAGTCTTCTGCGACATCGTTCTCCTCCGGCATCGGGGTATTTGTGTTCACCGTGAGAGTTGCGAGCAGTCCGCGTTTACCCAGGGCATATGTGATGCTTGCACCAATAACAGTTGATCGGAGTTTCAGCGTATTGTTCTTTCTTCTGAGACGTTGAATAAATTCGGGGATCTTCGAGAAGCCGGTGCCATCGTCTTCGACTTCTATCGAGAGTACATCGGGAAGCCACGTCGCCCGTACCCATACATGCCAGGCAGCGGAATGTTTGAACGCGTTGTGAACGAGTTCCTGAACAATGCGAAACACATAGTGTTCAACCTGCGGTGACAGCGGAACAGGTTCCCCGGAGTTGTCGAAGTGGACGTGACCTGCACCGGGGTGTTCCATATTTTGACAGAGCCGCGCAAGGGTTTTGTCAAGTTTCTCTCCCTCCATCTGGGAAGGAAGCAAGCGACGAGAGATGTTTCTGACTACGTGAATGACTTGATCGAATTCGCTTCTCATCTTCACGGACAATGCAGCGACTTCCGACTGGTCTGGTGAGGATCTCTCCATTCGGTCGATGTAAAGTCGGAAAACCGATAGTCGCTGAATCAGATCATCGTGCAACTCAGCGCCCATCTCGGAAATGATCTGCTCGCACGTTTCTGCAACGCGTCGAGCGACTTCAGCTTCGAGTGACTTTTGTGAAAGGAAGATTGCCATGGATTTATCAGATGCAGGTGTTAATTTAAGAGAAAGAACCTCTCTAAGATATGACAGTCAGGAAAATATCGACATTGATTCTGTTGATTTTCGGCCCATTTGCTTCGCGAGCTCAGGAATTGTCAACACTTCAAGCAGAGCTACCCAGCAGCATAGACACGCATCGCGTGCGTATT
>JBIQJZ010000036.1:0-22100 GCA_044507115.1 Flammeovirgaceae bacterium
CAGATTTTTTATGCGAAATCGTTCACGGCAGGCAGAAAGGTGACATATGACACCCTGACTGCGCAACTATCGTACATCTATACTGAAAGGATCAATCCATGAAACGTTTGAACCACAAGCAGCTACAGGGTACCGTCACCGTCTTTATCGTGATGCTGGTGTTAGTATCCTGCAAGACACAGAAACTCGATCAGGTCAGAGAACTGGAATGGATTTCACCAAATCAGTACCGGATTGCCATGACAATTTCCAGCATCCAGCAATCAGAGGGGCCGTCTTCGGTAGATATCGATTTTTCTGCGCAACTGGCCGAAGTCAACGCTACCGGAGGTTTTGATAAGCACACCGTTGAAGTGGTCGCCTATGACGCATCCGGAACCCCCGTCGTTTTCGATGAATCAAGGGATGGCTATGAGAAATATCTTTTACCCTCGAGGGTGGATACCTATTACGGGATTGACAAGGTTACGCTGAATTTTGTGATAGCTGATCGAGCTCACACTTACCTGGTGTACTTTGATACCTATTCCTCAGGTCTTGGCAAACCTGACAGATATCACGGACTGATAGGCGACGGCGATCGTTTTACGGAAGGCTATAAGAGACGCGAGGTAAATGCCAGTGGCTATGATTGCTTCGCCGATTTCGATGGAGACGGAGACCTCGATCTTTTCAAAGGAGGAACAGAGCCTTACATCCATTGTTATGAGAACGTGGGCAATAACCGGTTCGTTGCCAGAGGTAAACTCACATCTGGTGGGGAGATTTTTGTGGTGCCCTATGACGGTGTGAACCGCACCTGGCACTCGGTATCCTTTTACGATTGGGACGAAGATGGCGATCAGGACTTGTTTTTGTATCAGCCCACTGGACCATCGGACGATTACGTTGACCAGGTAAGCAAGTACGAAAACACCACGGTGCCGGGAGGACAAATCACATTCACGTATCGCGGAAAATTGACGACAGAAAGCGGGAAGACGCTGGGGAGTACGGTTAGATTTGCCGACTATGATGGCGATGGTAAGGTGGATGTGTTCTCAAATCGCGGCGAGGGAGTAATCACATTCTACAAAAACATAAGTACATCGTCCAGTATCGAGGATATGCGCATCGCCGACGGCATATACCTCGAGGCCAATGGCGTGCCGATACAAATATGGAATGCAACACCTGACTTTGCAGATATTGACAACGATGGTGATTTGGACATTTTTTCAGGTACCGAAGATGGGCCCATTTATTTCTTTGAGAATGTCGGAAGCAGAACAAATACCGCTTTCACGATGGGGCGTATCGTCGCTTTTTTCGAGTACATGGACCTGCGATCGGGCGTTAAAGTTGCCGATTTTGATGGCGATGGGCTGCTTGATTTTGTCGCTGGCAGATACTGGGAGAGGACGCAATGGGGTGAACAGCCCAGAATGTACGGGCGATTGTACAAAAATGTTGGCACGCGTACAGCTCCCAAGTTTGAGGCCCGGGACGCATTCAATGGCTCACCGTACACGGAGCAATTTCAAATCGCAGATGCTGTAAGACAGAACGGTGTGCGTGCGGCCGATTGGAATGGCGACGGAGTATTGGATCTCATTGCCGTAGATACAGATGGTTATGTGTGGTACTTTCGAAATACCACAAATGAGAAGTTTCCGGTCTTCGCGGCGGGCGAGAAATTAATGTCGGATGGCAAGCCTATTCGCGTCTATGGCGAATGGAAGGAAGGACGCGCAGCCGGCTATGCGAGACCGGATGTTCACGACTGGAATAACGACGGAAAAAAGGATCTGTTAGTAGCTGACGGACGCGGATGGTTATTTCTTTTCTTGAACAAGGGAACCGCCACGGAACCTGTACTGGATGAGGGGCATCGTGTTTCTGCGAATGGGAAACTCATTGACGGTACTGCCAGAGGAAGCGTTCTCGTCTGCGACTGGGACAACGATGGAAAGAAAGATGTGATCTTTGGAATGATCGGAGGAAGGGAAGTAAGTGAGCACTGCGATTGGCCGCCATTGCATAAGGACCCGACTGAAGATTCCGGATTCCTGTTTTATAGGAATGTTGGTACGGACTCGAATCCTGTTCTGGATTTTCCGAAGTGGATTTACGCTGGCCCGGATGGTGGAAAAGTGATAACTTACAGCAGACCGAACCTCGGTAGTTACGTTGACTGGGACGGCGATGGGAAAAAGGACTTCATCGCATGTGAGTTTGAAAAGAATGCCAGGGTCTATATCAACACAGGGTCGGGAGCGCCCGGCGAAGAACCTGTGTTTGGTTCATCGGAGAGCGGTATCATCATCGTTCAGCCGAAGACAACACAAATGATGTCAGGCGCTGACGCTATCGACTTCAATGGCGATGGTGATATCGATATCGTGACGGGGCAGGGTCATGGTGAATCCGGATTGCGGTTCTATGAGAGGAGTTATATCGAAGATGTGCTCAACAAGAGACATCCTGTAGTGGTTCCCGGAAGAATTGAAACTAAATCTGCCGTATCTAAATCTGTTTTGAGATGAAGTATAATCCTATCAATACTGGCTTGATGTCTTTCGGAATGTCGGGCCGTATTTTTCATGCGCCGTTTCTCCATTGGCATCCTGGTTTCACTTTCTATGCTGCAACTGAAAGACATGAGAAGAAAGTGAATCGACTGTACCCGGAAGTCAGGAGTTTCGACACAATTGATGCGTTGATACAAGATCCTGAAATCGAATTGATCGTGGTAAATACGCCGAACAATACCCATTTTGATTTTGCCAGGCGTGCACTAGAGGCAGGTAAGCACGTATTAATCGAAAAGCCCTTTGCCACGACAGTCGCGGAGGCAGAAGAACTATTGGACCTGGCTAAAAGACGCGGACTTTCCGCCTTGGCCTATCAGAATCGCAGATGGGATAGTGATTTTCAATCTGTGAAGAATATTGTTGAAAAAGGTTCGTTGGGGAAGTTGGTTGAGGTACATTTTCGTTTCGATCGATATAAAACGAATATCGAAAAAAAGGCGTTTAAGGAAGAACCTATCCCCGGGAGCGGCCTGGCCTACAATCTCGCGCCGCACGTTCTTGATCAGGTAATAGGTCTTTTTGGCCAGCCATTGCGTTGTAACAAGACAACGACGATCAATCGTACCAATTCAAAGGTCGATGACTATGTTTTTTTTCATTTCATCTATCCCGATAATCTGAATGTTTACGTCTGGACTAGCTTACTTGTTGCCAGACCGTTGCCGGCGTACGTGGTGCATGGCACAAACGGCTCGTATATCAAAGACAGGACAGACATACAAGAGAAACAGTTGGATCAGGGGATGTCGCCTTTTGACGAACAGTACGGCGTAGAATTGCCTGGTTCCGAGGGAGAATTGACGTTGATAGATGCTGACGGAAAGAAGTCGGTCGAGTTGGTGCCGCCTTCGCGAGGAAACTATTCGGGGCTCTACGATGCAGTCTATCAGCAGTTGCGTCATAGCGAAGCGTTCCCCGTTGCGAATGAGCACGTGATCTACCAGATGAAAGTATTGGAACAAGAGAATACCTAGCCTGGATTGGCTATCCAACTATCTTGCGAAGTAGTTGGGTTCCGGTTTCAAACGGGATTTGTTGTTGAGAGCGTCAAGCCACACAAGATTGTACACGAGATTTCCTACCCCCATGCTGGCTTCATAGTGACCTACGTTTGAAGCACCCCGGAACAGGCCGCGATGATACAACGCTTCAATAGCGATCTTGCCGTACCGTTTTGACTGCTCCAGATAATTTGGCTTTCCGGTTAGTTCGTATAGATCGTTTAACAGTCCAATGATGGACGCGTACACGCGGGCGTATACCGCCTCCGTAATCGGTGGGGGATTGTTTGTGCTATAATAGTCGGCAAAGCTCTCCGCAAGCCGTAGCGCTCGCGGATCGTTTGTCATGCGGTATACACCTACAAGCAGACCAGCATAATCCGCCGAAAGACCGCCACCGTAGCCGTAGACATAAGGCTCCCCGTACGTGCCGGTAGCGCTCTCGGGGGTAGCGTCCATCGGAAGATCAATCAGGAATTTCCCTTCAGTGGGTTTGTGTGGCAGCCTCATGATTGCATCGAGGTAAGTACTCGCCACGTCCTCGTATTTCGTACGCACCGCTCCTTGTGGGAGAAGTTGAGCGCCCTCAAGTAGATTCAACGCCAGGGACAAAGTACTAACAGCTGATGCATTTTTTGCACCTTTCTTGTCCGGCGGCAATCCGGATGCACGACTCCTTGCCAACCAATGATGATCAATCATTTTTTGGGCCCAGTCAAGATACTTTTCATCCCCGGTTTTTGAATACGCGAAACTCCACAGTCCGATGTAAAATCCGCCATGCCTTGCGAAGTCCATCCCCCCGTATTTTTCGGGCCTTGGAATGGGCATTGGAGTATGAATATCAGCATGCCGGTCAAAATCAAAATTGTCGAGATTCTTGATATGGTTTATCAGGCCGTCGGCTTCAGCTACTAGCGCCGTGGGCGACAGGTTCCAGAGTCTCATCCAAAAGGAATTTGGTATACCTCCGAGGAACTCGTGAATATCGTTGACCGCTTTCTCCTCATAAAAATTCCAGTATGCATGCTCACCCCACGGGAAAAGGCCCGTATTCGGGTGGGGGCAATTCGAGAGGAAAAAGGTAAGGTAGTCCGTAACGGCGTTGGTGTATTTGTCATCGCCGGTGCTCTTGCTCAGGTAATCCATGGCCTGAAGCAACATAACATCGTGGAATAGGTTACCCCCGTGAACGCTTCGGTCGCCGTAGCGTTGCCCAGGACTATTTTGAGGAGTTTCGAGCGGATTACGATGAGTATCCATATCAATCAACGAGGCGAACATCGGGCTGCTGACGTCGCCATAACGGTCAGTTCCAGAGGCGATCATCGTGTCAATGAAGGTTGTCACGTAGTGTAAGTAGCCTTTGGAATCCTTGAACTTCGTGCGCGGGAACGTGGGCTGTTTGCCGAAAGCGAGATCGAGGATCAGGCGCTCCGTCTTGTTTTCATCGGGAATTGGCGAGTCCTTGGGCTTCGTTCCTTTCGTCCCGGGGGCCTCGTAGACCTCAATTTCAAGGAGTCTTGGGAAGCCGCTATAATAGTAGGTATCGCGGATTCGTATCCGCAACGACTTCGTCGTAACCGGTTCAAATGTTACTTCATTCACTTCTTCCTGCGTACCCCTGACAACGGCCAAGGGCGATGCGCCAGCCCAAGTCTTCTTGCCGAAAGCGTACACCTCGAAATCCTTGATTGCCAGCATGTCGCGTTGCTTGGTGGAGACCAGAACGACGCGCTCAATCGTTTTTGGTTTGTTGAACTCAATAATGATGTTTGTTGGCTGCCAGGTCAGGGGATGACCTTCTCCGATCCATTGTGTCTTGAGGTCCCCGTCAATTGCATTTTCGATCTTCCATTCGGTAGTCGTATGGGAAGCCGTTAGCTTTGCTTCTTTCGATAGATCGATTCTGATGCCTTGCTGACCTTTTGCATTTTGTCCGCCAACTGTTGGGGTATTCTGCGCGCGAAGATGACTTCCGAACACCAGGCCTGTGAGGATCGGAAATAGGAAGGCTTGAAATAATGCTCTCACTGCGTTTTTGATTGACTTAAAGATAGCCATAAGCGACGCGCCTTGGGATGAAACGGAGCCATTAAATAGCGGGAACGTTATCGTAACTTTAACAATGGCAGCGAGGACATGGCTTTTCACTTGTGATATTTATGTCATATCCTTGTAGGTAGAATATTTTAGCCTGAAGTCATTAGCAACCGATTAGAATCAAAACTGATCACTGTTATTAAGGGTGATAGATGGAAAAGGAGGTTTCGGATTGGGTACTTTTTTTTGGACGGTTTCATCCGCTTGTACTTCATTTGCCGATTGGGTTTCTGGTTGCTGCTTTCGCACTTGAACTACTATCCAGGCGTGCCCGGTTCAGGGCATATAGGGCTTCCGTCGGGTTTGTGCTTTTAGCGGGCGCTGTTCTCACTGTCGTCACCACCGTGCTTGGCTACATGCTATCGCAGGAGGGAGGGTATGATCCGGATTTGTTGTCGACACATCAGTGGACCGGAATAGCTGCAGCCATTACGGCGGTCTTGGCCTACGTCCTTCGTCTAAAGTCGCGAGCGTTCCGCATGGCGGACAAAGCCTATCTGGCAACCATGTGGGTGATGATTCTTTTCTTAGTAACCGCGGGCCATTACGGCGGATCACTCACGCACGGCTCCGACTTTCTTGCGCAATACATGCCGGAAGGCCTACGCTCCATTGCGGGCATTTCGGTGGACAAGGAGGTGGAGATTCGGCAAATCACGGATATCGGCAAGGCAGAGGTATTCAAGGATGTTGTTTATCCTATTCTGGACTCCCGCTGCATATCCTGCCACAATAAGGAGAAGCGCAAAGGTGAACTGATGATGCACACGGAGGAAGCGCTGATGAAGGGCGGAGAAAACGGACCTGCACTAGTGCCCGGTAATGCGGAGGAGAGCAGAATGATTCAAATGATTCATTTGCCAGAAGTGCATGACGACCATATGCCACCGAAGGGCAAGCGCCAGCTGACACCCGAACAGGTGGAACTGCTTACATGGTGGGTGGCCGAAGGTGCGCCTTTCGACAAGCCTGTAATGCAGATGAATGTTACTGAGAAAATTCAATCCATCTTGAACTCGCTGGCCAATCCGGATGCTAATAAGACTGAAGCCGAGATACTACTCGCTTCGCCCGTGCCACCTGCCGATGAAAAGAGGATTAAGGCGCTAAAAACTCGTGGCGTTGTTGTAAGGCCCGTATCGGCGGAAGTGAACTGGCTGCAGGCTAATGTAACTATCGTGCGCAACGAAATGCTCGATTCGCTGGTTGTTGCTCTTTCAGAAGTAGCTGAACAGTTGACCTGGCTTAATCTGGGAGGAACACCTGCTGACGACAAAGTACTCTCCTCGGTAAGAACGTTTAAAAACTTGACAAGATTGTCGCTGGAGAATACAAAGGTGACAGATGAGGGACTAAGACACCTGAAAGAGCTGACGTATCTCGAATACCTGAACCTGTACGGAACAAATGTCAGCGATGAAGGTATTCGTCACCTTATCGACTTAAAGAATCTTAGAAGCATTTATCTCTGGCAGACAAGGGTAACAGCAGGAGGCGCTGACAGCTTGAAAAAGGCCCTTCCTGCGCTTGAGATTAACCTGGGTTCTGACGGACAGCCCGGAACTCATTCACATGATATCGCATCCCAATAGAAATTTATACACCGGTCATGAAAGCTGAACTATCAAAGCCACTGCGTGGTATTATCCCGCCCCTCATTACACCGTTACTGGAGAATGGGGCGCTGGACAGGCAAGGTCTTGAAAGATTGATAGAGCATGTAATTGGCGGAGGCGTTCATGGACTGTTCGTTTTGGGTACGACTGGGGAAACGGCTAGTTTATCGTCAGCGTTGAAGCACGAACTGATCCAGATGACATGTCAGGCAGTCAACAACCGGGTTCCCGTATTTGTTGGTATTACAGATTGCTCACCAGGCGAAAGCGTATTGCTGGCAAGAACTGCTGACCAGCACGGAGCATCCGCCTTGGTTGCGGCACCTCCTTTTTATTTTAGCCTCAGTCAGCGTGAATTGATAGCGTACTACAAAGGAATTGCAGACCGAACAAGCCTGCCTTTTTTTCTATACAACTTTCCTTTCCATACAAAGGTTGTCATTGAGCCGCAATCGGTCAGGGAACTGGCAACACACCCCAGGATCGTGGGTCTTAAAGACAGCTCCGGAAGTGGATCGTATTTTAACACCGTGTCGTCATTGATGGCAGGCGATGACTCCTTTACGCTATTGATGGGGCCGGATGAAATGCTGGCGTCCGTACTTTTAACGGGAGCACACGGCGGTGTGAGCGCGGGAGCCAATCTTTTTCCAAGGCTATATGTTGATCTGTTCGAAGCTGCACGCGCGGGGAATTCAGATGAGCTAATGATTCTTCACTCCCGAGTCATGGAAATTTCCAGGAAGATATATAATGGAGTGTCTACCACTACGAGTTACCTAAAAGGAGTTAAGACAGCGTTGTCGGTTATGGGAATATGCCATGACTTTACGTGCCCTCCGTTGATGCCCTTAACAGAACGAGAAAAGGAAATCATCAGAGAGAACCTTACCGGACTTAAGGCGAATTCTTACCTGCGACAAAGGTGAAGTTGCATGTAGTAGACCTGATTATTTTTCTTGCATACACGGGTGGCATCGTGCTCTATGGGATCTCTTTTTATCTCAAAAAGAGATCTTCATCAGAATTTGTTTCTGGCGGTGGTCGCATCCCTTCATGGGCAATCGGCATGTCGATATTTGCCACGTTTGTCAGTAGCATAAGTTTTCTCGCGTTACCGGGAAGTGCCTACCTGAGCAATTGGAATGGTTATGCGCTGAGTTTATCAATTCCCATTGCGCTACTCTTTGCAGTAACGTTTTTTGTACCGTTGTATAGGAGAGTCAATCATATCTCAGCCTACAATTTTCTAGAGATGCGGTTGGGGCGGTGGGCCAGGGTTTATGCTTCCGCATGTTATCTCCTGACCCAATTGGTCCGGATGGGGGCAGTGTTGTATCTGCTGGCCCTTCCGCTCAATGCGTTTTTGGGATGGAGTATTCCTGCTGTTATACTTATTACAGGCTGCAGTGTAATTATTTACGCCACTCTAGGCGGACTTGAAGCGGTGATATGGACAGACACGGTCCAGGGAATGATTCTAATAGCCGGTGCGTTGGCGTGTCCAATCATAATAATGTTTTCGATGCCGGAAGGCCCCCAGCAGGTTTTTTCGATAGCCCATGCGGCGAACAAATTTAGCCTTGGCAGCTTTGGGGGAAGCCTTACTGAATCCACATTCTGGGTGGTTCTTTTTTACGGTTTGTTCATCAACCTTCAAAACTTTGGTATTGACCAGAATTATGTTCAAAGGTATATCAGCGCAAAGACCGAAAGGGAGGCGAAGAAGGCGACTTGGTTGGGAGGACTCTTGTATCTCCCTGTTTCCTTCTTATTCTTTCTCATAGGAACCTGTTTGTATGCATATTATCAGGTTCAGCCCGAGTTGTTGCCAGATGAGTTAAAAGTCCCAGGTAGTGCTGATAAAGTCTTCCCGTATTTTATAGTATCCAGATTGCCAACCGGCGTCATCGGACTGTTGATTGCTTCCATCTTTGCTGCCGGCATGAGTACAATTTCTACCAGTATCAACAGTTCAGCCACGGTAATTCTTGAAGATCATTTTAAGAAGTATATCAAGAAAGATATGTCCGAAAAGACTGCGATGAGAATTCTTGTGCTGTCTTCGATTTTGATGGGCGCGTTGAGTATTGTGGTGGCGCTCTCATTGAACGGTGTGCGAAGCGCTTTGAATGCATATTGGGCACTGGCTTCGATATTCAGTGGAGGTATTCTCGGTCTGTTCTTGCTGGCGGTCGTCGGCAAGGGAGTAAGAAAGATCTATGCAGCTATTGGGACCATCCTGGGTGTTCTCGTCATCGCCTGGATGAGTCTATCCCCAGTTCTCATAAGCGCCGGACCGTGGCGAAGTCCATTTCACCCGCACCTCACTATTGTGTTTGGCACCCTTGTGATTTTTCTGTCAGGCTTTTTCTTGTCGAATTTGAATCGCCACCTCTCAAAGCGGGGCGGAGAAGGCACGTAGCAACAGGTCATAATCGGTTACGCTATTTGTAGATCGACACATAAAACTCGCCGTCGGTAATCAGCAGTTCGTCTCTATCCGGCACGGATGTAAAGACTCGCGCAGAGAAGGTTCCTTTGAAATGATTATCCGTTATTTCAGTAAATTTAACTTCTGCAGCATCTTTGAAATCGAACCAGTCTGATGGCAGAAACTGAGCAGTATACCCCTTTGCGTTTTCGTCAAGATAGACGGCTGTTACCTGTGGCATGATGGCACCATTTCCCGCCATCTCGACCTCGGTGTTGAGCGTGTATGTTACACCGGTCTCGTATGGGATTTTGGAAACGAGGAAAAGACTCATCGCCTCGTGCGTATTTATTATTCTGGCACTGCCGACGATGTTGCATCGATATACAAGGTTCTTTTCGTCGAAGTATACCTGTACCTCTGAGTGAACCTTATAGGTCATTTGGACCCCATTGCATTTGAATCGTACGTAGTAGTCACCATTCGGATCGTTCAGGTCGGGATCGCCGTCTGAGGAGCACCCGATAGTCAACAACAACATGATCCCGAAGAGGAAGAAGCAATACGCAGGAATTTGTCTTAGGTTTTCTATCATCCTTTGATCAGTATCGTTGGATCATCTGTTGATATTGTCGTGTGTACTTTCCGTTGTTCCCGAGTCTTCCTTCATCTTTCCCACCAGTTCCTTTCCGGCTTTTCCCGCCTGCGACGCAAAATCGGCGAGTTTGTTGCCGGCACCGGAGAAAAGTTGCTGCAATCGTTCTCCGTCGTCCGTTTTGAAATCCTGCAAGCCAGTCACTGGCTGGACACCGGACAGGTCGAATTGCATATACGGTGCTTCTGGAAACCCGAGAGACTTTGCGAAGAACACAACTGGGATTCTAGCCCGTTTCGTGTTGTACTCTTTTACCGAATGGTTATATCGCTCCCGGGAATCCTGTATGTTTTGCTCACAAGCCTGAATGCTGTCGACCAGTCGGTGGTATTGTTCGTTAGCTTTCAGATTGGGAAACTTCTCTGCGATGCCCTGCACAGTGGCGAGGACTGCGCCTGATTGTTGATAGGAATTAGACAGGTGGGAGGCACTGGCATCCTGTGATACCTTGAGTTGAACCAACTGCTCGCTTTCCTGGTAGTTTTTCACCACGTCAATGAGTTGGTTGATGAGCGTCAGCTTTTTGCTGATTGCGACCTGTATGTTTGACGCTTTTTCCCGCACATCCTGTCCGAGCTTTTGGAGTGAATTATAGGAAACGACAGCCATTCCTACGACGGCGATCAGAAGAAACAGGATGAACGTCATATCAAGCCGGTTTATAGGTGAATTGGGCAGAGCGGTGGCCGGAAATGCAGCACGCATCGCGCCTTTAATCAAAGAACGGTGGATTTATTCATTGTTGGAGCACCATTTATCAGGTGCCCGAAACTGCTTATTAAAGGATAAAATCCGGCTGATAAGTGCGGCCTAATGCATAGATTTGTCGAGGCCCTCACGCCAAAGAATAATGAAATGGCATGCGCAGGAAAAGATGGTTACTTCTGCTATCGGCCGTAGCAAGTATCGCCTACGCTCAGGAATCACGCCTTGATTCGCTGGCGAGGGAGTTGGGGAATCACCCTCAATCAGATACGGTCAGAGTTGATTTGCTCAACGAGCTTGCCTTTGCCTGCTATTCGATTGATCCGGATAGAGGGCTTGCGTACTCCCGGGAAGCGATTGAGCTGGCCGCCCAACTGAATAGCGTTTCAAGACTTGCTCAGGGGTTTAATAATAAGAGTGCTAATCACTGGGCGAAAGGCGAGGATTCACTAGCGTTGTTAGCAGGCGAACGCGCACTGGAAATTCACATACAGGCGGGAAACAAGTTAGGTGCGGCCAAGGCGTTGAATAATCTCGCATTAAACTATTACAACCTCTCCGATTTAGGTAGAGCATTGGAATACCATAACAACGCGCTTTCCTATTTCCGTGAGTTAGATCATTCAAGCGGAATCGCTCATTCATATTCCAACGCAGGCGTAGTGTACCTTTCCCTGTCGGATTATCCAAAAGCGCTTGAATACTTCCTGAATGCTGCTCGTTTTGTAAAGGACGACGACGAAGTGCTGCGAGCGAACATATTGCTCAATATTGGGCTTGTGTATAAGAACCTGAAAGAATACCAGAAAGCGCGCGAATATGCCGACGAGGCGCTGAAGATCTATTCTAGAGTAGGCCAACGACAAGGCGAGGCGAACGCGCTTGGTAATCTTGGGACCATTTGTAGTGAACAGGGATTATCTCAGGAAGCGCTCAACTACTACACTCGTTCACTTGAACTTAACTCCTCAATAGGCAACAAGCGGAGGATCGCTGCCGATTTGGTTAACATGGCAGGCGTATACCAGTATATGAGCGATTATTCAGCTGCCATCGATTATCTGAAACAAGGACTTGAACTTTATGAACAAACCAACGACAAGGAGAATACATGCTTTGCACTCGTCAAACTTGCCGAAGTATACCTGGCTACGGGCCGCCGACAAATAGATGGAGCCTCGTGGCAGCGCATATTTGAATACCTTCAAAAAGCCCGGATGCTCTCGGAAGAATCCGGATCGCTCCAACGCCAGCAAATGGTCTGGGAAGTTCTGAGTAGGGCGTTCGAGGAATACGGATCACCCGGGAAAGCTCTGGAGGCGTATAAGACCTTTATCTCGCTTCGCGACAGTGTTTTCAACTTAGAGAAGGAGCGTTCGATCGCACGGCAGCAGGTGCAGTTTGACTATGAAAAGAAGGAGGCCCTGCTGACTGCGGCACACGAGAAAGAGATGGCTCTCGCTCAGGCAGGACTTGAGCGACAAAAGGCTATTGACTCGGCGCTGTTGACTATAGCATTGTTGGTAATATTTGCGTCGGCAGTAGGGTACGTCTTGAACAGGAAGAAAAAAAATGCAGAGAGGCGTCGACGAGAAGCAGAGTTCAAGGCATTGATCGCGGAAACACGAATGAAGGCCCTGCGCGCGCAGATGAACCCTCATTTCATCTTCAATTCCCTTAACGCTATCAGCAATTTCATGGCGAATCATCAACTGGATTCGGCGGAAGACTACCTCATGCGTTTCTCCAAGGTTATCCGCATGACGCTTGAAAATTCTGATCAAGCAGAGATATCGCTTTCTGATGATTTGAAAATTCTGGAAGCCTATCTTCAACTCGAAAAGACGCGGCTAAAGGATCGTTTTTCTTATGAGATCCGGGTCTCGGATACGATCGACCTGGATGAAACGATGGTACCTCCGTTGATTCTACAGCCGATTGTCGAAAACAGTATTTGGCACGGCGTATCCAGACTTGAGTCGAACGGACGTATAATTATCACAGTAGATCGGACATCTGAAAGCCTGGTTTGTCACGTCGAAGACAACGGTCCAGGTAGGCGTAACGGTCAGAACCGCACGAGTGGGGCGGGAGGACGAAGGTCGTTGGGTCTTCATCTGACGCGGTCGAGGCTTGATATTCTGAATGAAGAAAGACTGCCGGGGGCAAATTTGCTGTTTACTGACTTGTCAAATGGTCTGCGTGTGACCATCACTTTACCCCTGTTGCATAGATTTGAACATGAATATGATTGATGCGATCATTGTCGATGACGAAGAGCATTGCGTCGAACGTCTGGAGAGACTTTTGACGACCCACTGTTCGGGGAAAGTCAGACTGTTGGGAAGCTATTCAAGCGCTGCCGCCGCGGAGGCCGGATTCAAGGCACTTAAACCGCGGCTGATATTCCTCGATATTCAACTCCGTGACAAGACGGGATTTGATCTTCTGCGAACGATTAATCCCGAAAATTGCTCCGTGGTGTTTACCACTGGATTCGGGGAATACGCTATTACTGCTTTCCGCTTCAGTGCTGTCGACTACCTGCTAAAGCCGATCGATAAAGACGAATTGATCGCCAGCGTTGAGAAGGCGATTAATAGCGCCTCGGCCAGGGAAGCAAGCCGCAAATACGAGATTTTGTTGCACAACCTGGATGAGTCCCGGAATTCAAAGAAAATATGTCTTCCTTCGTCGAATGGATTTGAGTTTGTGGACATTGACAAAGTTATGCGGTGTCAATCCAACGGGAACTATACAATTTTTTTCTTGAGTACTGGGGAGAAGATAATGGTTGCCAGGACACTGAAGGAGTTCGATGGATTGCTGTCGCCATACGGTTTTTTTCGCGTTCATCATTCTCATCTTGTTAATCTAGCGTACATCAAGCGATATAATAAGGGCAATGGAGGGTACGTAGTGCTCCTTGATAACAGTGAGATTGAAGTGTCGTCAAGACGGAAAGAGGCATTTCTTGCAAGGGTTATAGCAAAATGATCACCCGAATTCCTATTGCTTACCCATTAAGAAGCCGACTCGCAGGGCCAGGTGGCTTACGTTGCCGTGATCGGCATCGTCAGTCGGCTGGTTGGTTATCCCCCGTGTATAATTAAGACTTATCAGAATATTTTTGAATGCATAGCCGGCCATTGCATTTGCTGCGATCGTCACCTTCTTTTCCGGAGCGTTTTCGCTTCCCGTCTTGATCTTGTCTTCTGCTATTAAATCGCCGTCTTCTGTAACGGTTCGTTTACCGGATAAGCCAATCATCAGGGAAGGCCCTGCTCCGACAAAAAATCCTTTTGTTTCGCTTGCAGTAAAGACCACCTGGACGGGGAGTTCTACGTAGTTCAAAGAAGCCCTGGTTATATAAAAAACTCCACCGTCATCCAATTCCTCCCACCAGCGCTTGTTAACCAGATTCAAGGCCGGCTGCAGGGATATATGATCGGTTAGCCAATATTTGTAGAACACCCCAACGGTGAATCCTACGGCCCCGCTCACTTTGTCTAAACTATCATAGGGAACGAAGGCTTCATCCGGAGTAGCAGTTGCACCTCCCTGCAATCCGATCTGGGCAGTTGCAGTGGCGACCGCGAGAAAATAGACCAGTGCTATTAAGGTTAACAGTTTCTTCATGACAGATTATCCAGGAGCGCTACCGGTCATGGCGATCGTCGGCGAGCGCTATTCCAAATTTTGACCTCAGGATTTTCAACGCGTTATTGATTTGTTTCCGCACCGTCTGTTCGGATAAATTCAGTTCCGATGCAATTTCCCGGTGAGTAAAGTATTCCTTTCGACTTAATTTAAAAATCTCCTGCATTTTTGATGGCAAAGCATCGATTTCCATCTCAATCATTGAATTGAGCTGGTTTCCTCTGACCAAATGATCCGTTTGACAGAATCCTTCTTCAATGCTTTCCTGTAGGGACTCGACGTATACTGACTCGATGCGTTTTCGTGAATAGATGTTGATGATGCGGTTCCGCACTGCCGCAAATAGATAGGCGGGCAAGCTGCCTGTCACTGAAAAATCTCTCCGTTTGTCCCAGATTGCAGCGAATACTTCCTGAATCACATCACGAGCCTCTTCTTGATTTCCCAGTTTTCTGCATGCGTGGATGTACAGAACATCAAAATAGCGCTCGTAGATTTCTTTGAATGCATGTTCCTCGTCCTGCTTCAGCAAATCAAGCAGTTCCTGATCGCGCATGGAAGTATCGCAAGAAGGCATAAGTCAGGACTAATATAAAAATAAAGAATTAGTAAAAATATTTTTTTTGCCTACCCCCTCCGGTTCAGTTACTTGTCTATAGGGTTGGAACAATCCCATAGTATGAAGAACAGAGATGGTTTCAATCTATTGCGAAAATATAAAGAAGGGCGCTGCTCGATCGAGGAAAAGACTTTGGTAGAAGCCTGGTATCACGAGTTGAAAGAGGAGGGACCGGATCCAAGTGCTGAGGAGGTGAAAGATGCCCGCGACACGACGTGGAAGAATCTTATTGACCGTCGAAAGAAGGTGCGGCGGTTGACGCTGACGTACCGCTATGCGGCGGTGGCTGCTGCACTCGTTTGCGCGGCATTTCTTGTGATAACGGTCTACACACCTGCCGATTCCGTCGTGGACCATCCCGTGATAGCCGAGCAGGTGATTACTCCCGAGGTCGTTGATGATGCCGTCCCCGGTGGGAACAAGGCAATCTTGACGTTGGCAGATGGGAGTGAGGTCATCCTCGATGATGTGCAGAACGGTGAGGTGGCTCATATAGACAAGACAGACATCCTTAAGACGGAAGACGGCCTGATCGTCTATGAAACCAGTAATTCTGCGGTAGTTGACGCCGCGGGCGAGGGGACTACCGCTCTCTTCAATACGATAACTACCCCGCGCGGAGGCCAGTACCGAGTGATCTTGCCAGACGGCACGAAGGTTTGGCTTAACTCGGATTCATCTTTGAAATACCCGGTTTCCTTTCAGGGGGGTATTCGAAGCGTCGAACTGACCGGCGAAGCCTACTTTGAAGTAAACAGGCATCTGGCGAGTGACACGTATGTTCCGTTTGTCGTACATACGCGGATGCAGAGTGTTCAGGTATTGGGTACGCGTTTCAATGTCAACGCGTATGAAGACGAGCCGACGGTGAATACCACGCTGGTGGAAGGTCGGGTTAGGGTTGTTCGCGGCGCCGGGAAGATTTCGCAAAATGTTGAAGGACTGCTGCTTACACCCAATCACCAGGCGCTGTTAAGTGCGCGACGCATCGAGGTTCGCGAGGTCGACGCGGAGGAAATGATCGCCTGGAAGAATGGATACTTCAGTTTCAATCACGCTGACATCAAGGTGGTGATGCGACAGCTGTCGCGTTGGTATGATGTCCAAGTGGTTTATGAAGGCCAAGTTCCTGCTGGGCTCTTTTCCGGAAAGGTCTATCGGAACATAAACCTTTCTGCGGTGCTGGAGATCCTCGCGTTTTCGCGCGTGAATTTCAGGATTGAGGGAAAGAAGATCACGATATACTCCTGAAACCTAAATAAGTATGAACCAAAACACCGCAAACATGAGAAGATAACTACCGCGCATTCCCTGGTTAACAAAAGCCGCAGAAGTGGTGACGCACTTCCACGGCATAACTGAGTTAACCCCGATCCGTTTTAGGATCCAATCATTTGGAAATTGATGAATTAACGCAGCCATTAAAATTATGGAATTTAATGCTATTATCCTACCCACTCCATGGGCGGGAAGAGGCGCCTTTCCGCCTCTCGTCAGAAAAATAGTCAAAGTTATGAAGCTCACTTTTGTTCTGATGATTATTGGTATGTTACAGGTGAATGCTGACGGGTTTGGTCAGATCAGCCTGGACAACAAGAATCGGTCGCTGAACTTAGTCTTCAAGGACATTGAGAAACAATCGGATTACGTATTCTTCTTCCGCGACGTTGACGACTACAAGGTTGATGTCCGGGTGCACAATGGTTCTGTTGAGGAGGCACTGAACGCCACACTCAGCGGTCTTCCACTAACCTACAAGATCATTGGAAAAACCATCGTTGTCCGGAAGGTCATCGCTCAGGGGTTTACTGTCCGGGGATCTGTATTCGACACGAAGGGCGAGCCACTCGTTGGCGCGACGATCAAAATACAGGGCACGTCGGAGGGTACAATCACCGATGCCGATGGATCTTTTTCACTGGTAGTGGCTGACAATGCTGCGCTCCTGGAGTTTAGCTATATCGGCTATATGCCTAAAGTGATTAGTGCCACCGATCGGGAAGCATTGGCGCGGGTTGAGTTGGAAGAGGATGCTACTACGCTCAGCGAAGTCGTCTTCACCGGGATGACCGAGATTGATAAGCGGTTTTTTACGGGCGCAACAGACCGCCTTGTCGCGGAGGATATACAGCTTGCGGGTTCTCCGGACATCAGCCGGTCATTGGAAGGACGCTCTGCCGGCGTCACTGTGCAGAACGTTTCAGGTACCTTCGGTACGGCTCCCAAGATCAGGATACGTGGAGCTACTTCCATCTATGGAAACTCAAAACCCCTGTGGGTAGTCGACGGTGTCATCATGCAGGACGTAATGGAAGTCAGTGCTGACGACCTTTCGTCCGGTAATATCAATACTCTCGTGAGCTCCGCTATCGCAGGCTTAAATGCTAACGATATTGAAAGCATCAGCATTTTGAAAGACGGATCAGCAACTTCCATCTATGGCGCGAAGGCTATGGCGGGAGTAATCGTAGTTACTACCAAGCGCGGACGTGCTGGATCAGCATCAATTAACTACACTGGACAGTTTACAACGAGACTGATTCCTTCATACAGGAACTTCAACATCATGAACTCCCAGGAGCAAATGGGAGTCTATCAGGAAATGGAGCAGAAAGGCTGGCTCAATTATTCCTCGGTGCACAATGCAAGAAATAGTGGGGTGTACGGGAAGATGTATCAGCTGATCAATACAGTGGACCCCGCAACGGGTGAATTTGCGTTGGCAAACACGGAAGCCGCGAGAAACGCCTATCTGCGCGAGGCTGAAATGCGGAACACGGACTGGTTTAGGGAACTGTTTTCTTCTGCGCCGATGCAGGACCATTCTCTAAGCATGTCGGGTGGTACGGACAAATCGACCTATTATGTTTCACTGAGTGCCATTCAAGATCCAGGATGGACACCGGCCAGTAGCCTTAAGCGTTACACAGCGAGCCTTACCCTTGATCACATGATCAATGAAAAGCTGTCCGTGAACTTGCACGCAAAGGCTTACACCCGTAATCAGGAAGCTCCGGGTACGATGAACCGGCAAATTGATAACGTATACGGAGAAGTGTTCCGCAATTTCGATATCAACCCCTACTACTACGCTCTGAATACCTCGAGAACGTTAGATCCGAATGAATTTTACACGCGCGATTATGCGCCATTCAATATCAAACATGAGTTGAAGTCTAACTACATGGATCTAAATGAGGTATCTACGCTCTTCAAGGGTGAACTGGATTGGACTCCGATGAAGGGACTGGGCTTTAAGTTCATGGGTAACATCAAGAATGTGGGCTCGAGCATGGAGCATCACGTCTATGATAACGCGAACCAGGCCCTGGCGTACAGAGCGATGCAAACTACAATCATCGCCAATGCAAACCCTTATCTGTGGGATGACCCTACGCTGCCTTACGACCTCCCGATTTCTTTGCTTCCTGAGGGTGGTATTTATGAGCGCAATGACAATCGTCTGAACGGGTTCGACGTAAGGGCTTCAGCTAGCTATCAGACTGACTTCGACCACAGTGAACATGAGCTATCAGTCTACGCAGGAACCGAGTTCAACTCGGTTGATCGCAATGCTACATGGTTCAGGGGCTGGGGGCGTCAATACGATATGGGCAGTGCGCCGTTTATCATCTATCAAGCCTTTCAAAGTTGGCAAAGCAAGGGAGAAGACTACTACTCTGTTTCAGACCGCAAAAGGCGCGATGAGGCTTTCTTCGCTCAGGCAAGCTACTCTTACAAGGAAAGGTACACGCTTAATCTTACCGGTCGCTATGAAGGTAGCAACCAGATGGGAAAATCGAGACAATCAAGGTGGCTGCCGACCTGGAATATTGGCGGTCTCTGGAACCTCGGTGATGAGGGATTTCTCCAGGGTGTGAAGTCAACACTATCATTGTCTCATGCGGTGGTGCGTGCGTCGTATAGCCTAACGGCGGCGGCACCTCCGACGAGTGTCTCAACTGCGGTGATTTATGCCAGTGAGAATACGTGGCGTACCGATCCCGAGACAAATGAGCCTGCTTTGAGAATATCGGACATCGGCAATCAATCCCTGACGTACGAGAAGAAGCGGGAACTGAATGTCGGGGCGGACCTCGGTTTCAGGAACAACCGCATCAACCTTTCAATAGACGGATGGAAGCGTCATAACTATGATTTGATCGGCTACCTGTCAGTAATGGGTATGGGCGGCCAGATTGATAAGAGAGGAAATATTGCGACGATGGATTCGCATGGTGTTGATGCGACACTCTCCATCCAAAATATCAATCGGAGAGATTTCAAGTGGACGACGAATATTACGTTTGCAAAGTTCACCACAAAAGTTACTGAGTTGGATACCCGGTCGCGGATCATCGACCTGATTACAGGGACTGGATTTGCCCGGGAGGGTTATTCTCACCGGACGTTATTTTCAATTCCTTTTGCGGGCCTAAGTGAGGATGGACTTCCACTGGTCTATGATCATACACAAGAGGCCGGAAGCTACATCTACTTTCAGGATCGGGAACAGCTGGACTTTCTCGTAGAAGCGGGTCCTGTTGAACCGACCCTAACCGGTGGTTTTGGAAATATCTTCCGCTACAAGGGGTTAAGCCTGAACGTCTTCTTGACGTACTCCTTTGGAAACAAGCTGCGCTTGGCTCCAGTGTTTACAGATAATTATTCGGATCTGTCGGCAATGCCTAAGGAGTACAAGAACCGCTGGATCTTGCCGGGCGATGAGGCTTTTACGTACATACCTACGTTGGCGGCCAATCGGCAGCAGTCGGTATCGACGAATCAGACACGGTATTCGTATTCGGCCTACAATTATACCACTGTGCGTGTTGCTGACGGCGGCTTCGTACGACTTAAGCAGATCACATTGGGATACGATCTTCCGCAGAGTTTGATCGCCCCTCTCGGATTCAAGACCCTGTCACTGCGAGCAGAGGCAACCAATCTGTTCTTGTTGTATGCCGACAAGAAGCTGAACGGACAGGATCCGGAATTCTACAACAGCGGAGGAGTCGCGTCTCCCGTGCCGCGGCAAGTTACCTTTACCGTATCACTTGGACTATAACGCATCAGATTATGAACAGAATATATATCTACACACTTACACTTCTGCTCTCGCTCTGCGGATCGTCGTGTAACGATTTTCTGGATGAAATTCCTGATAATCGAGTGGAGCTGAATTCCGAAGCAAAGATGAACCAGCTTCTCCTGGGGAGTTACACCAGGAATCTACCGTTGGTAGTTGCCGAATTTCTTTCCGATAATGTTGATCACAAGACCGGAGTACTATTATCATCAGCACAACGGTATCAGGATGAAGCCTACGCCTGGGAAGATATTCAGGATGAAAGTGGGAATGACTCTCCCAAGGATGTCTGGGGTGCTGCCTACACTTCCATAGCTGCGGCAAACCAGGTGTTGCAGTCGATTGAAGAGCAAGGAAACCCGGTCGCTTTTGCGGCTCTGAAGGGCGAGGCTCTGATGCTGCGGGCGTTCAACCATTTTCTACTGGTGAATCTCTACGGCCTCCACTATAATGATGTTACCTCCGAGACTGATCCCGGTATCGTGTATATGGAAGCTCCTGAAACTGATCTCAACCCCCACTACGAGCGCGAATCTGTAGCCGAGATTTATCGAAAGCTGGTACGCGATATTGAGGAAGCTCTCCCGCTCATCCGGGATGACATCTACAAGTATCCTAAGTACCGTTTCAACCGTCAGGCCTCGCTGGCTTTTGCGGCGCGTGTTAACCTGTACTACGGAAAGTACGATAAGGTGATCGCGTATGCAAACCAGCTCTTTGGCAACAATCCGGCCTCTCTGATGAGAGATAAGTACCACTTTAAGTCAATGACGCGTGACTTTGCCATATTCGCGCAGGAGTTTACGAGTCTTTCTTCACCGGCAAACTTCTTGTTGTTGACACCTGTATCCACTGCCAGGACCTACTTTGGCAATTACACTACGGCGAAGTTGTACCAGCACACGTATTTTATTGCTGATCACGAGACGACCAGGAGTCCGGGACCATGGGGATCGTACCGGAATTCGGTTCCCTATACTTTCAATATTCACTCCTCGAGTTTTACGTCCAGCAACTACAATGCGCAGCCGCATATTTACGGTGCCTTTAGAACGACTAACCCGATTGCCAATACGGGCGTCAACTATGCGACCTTCGTAACGTTTTGGGCGGAGGAAACATTGCTCTGTCGTGCGGAGGCCTACATTGCAAAAGGGGAATTTGATAAGGCAACAGCAGATTTAGCGCTTTGGATGGATTATCAAATCGATCCGAGTATTAATGTGACATTGACGCGGGAGCTTATCAATGACTACTACGGCAACCTGGCGTATTTCGAGCCCGAAGCGCCGACTCCGAAGAAGCGACTGAATCCACTGAACATGACAATCACCAGCGAGGAGCAGGAGAATTTCCTCCATTGCCTGCTGCATTTCCGCAGGATCGAAACGATCAGTCTTGGATTACGGTGGTATGACGTCAAACGATTCGGTATTGAGATACATCGCCGGGATATCGAGAAAGTTGCGGGTGGTGATGAGTTTGTGCGGGTAACAGACGTGTTGACGTTGAATGATCCGCGCAGGGCTCTGCAAATCCCGCCGGATGTTATCAGTGCGGGAATGACACCGACCCCGCGATAAATGTCAGTATCAGATATTAAAAGAGCATCTTATGAAAAAGATAATGATATACACGCTTTCCT
>JBIQJZ010000311.1:0-3192 GCA_044507115.1 Flammeovirgaceae bacterium
ACGAAAAACAAGTCCTTTTCGTGATTGCGACCATTGCCGCGTTGATCGTCCGAGAGGAGCAAGAGGAAGTCGCCGCCCGCCAGGTGCATCTCCCCGACCTTTCCTGGAACGCGCTTTCCATTCCGGTGAATAGCAATGATCGATGCATTGTATTTCTGCCGGAAGTTAGAGTCGCGTATCCGGACGCCAATAAGCTCGGAGTGTGCGGGGATAACCGCCTCGACAAAATTGAAATGTTCCTGCAACTCCGCCATCTGATCCTCCGGAACGTTCAATCCGTTGTCTTCCTTGATCAACTGGTAAATTGACTGCGGATTACCCGAGAAAAAGAGGGCATCCATTTCTTCCAGCGTCTCGTCAGGAGAAACCGGAGAAATCACGCGGTCACCGCGAATGACCTCTACAAGGAAGACGTCCTTCAGATTGCGCAGTCCCGCATCTTTCACCGTCTTTCCGATCAGATTCGACCCTTTGCCGATCTCGGTTTCAATGATATACTCTTTCAAATTCTCCCGCAGCGCTTCAATCTCATTAGGGTTTGACGGTAACAGTTTGTACCCAATAAAATACAGATACGCCGATCCCATCACTGTTACGGCCACTCCGAGGTAGAAGAAGTCGCGAAAACCGAGAAGAGGTAAGCCATACTGCGAGACCAATCCGTTGAGCACCAGGTTTGTCGATGTTCCGACGACCGTGATCATGCCGCCGAGAATCGTCGCGAACGACAGGGGCATCAAAAATTTGGAGGCCGGATGGCCAGTCCGCTGCGCCCAGTCCTTTACATACGGGATCATGAACGCCACGATCGGGGTGTTGTTCAGCACAGATGACAGCGACGACACCGTCAGCATCATGCGCAGCAGAAACTTGCGCGGCGACAAAGACGGGTTGAACAACTTCGCTAAAACCTCGGTACCGACCACCGCGCGGATACCGGCAGTGGCAAGAACTAGAAGGAAAATGATGATTATCTGCTGGTTAGAGAGGCCTTGTAAGATCTCAGCGGGAGAAACGACCCGCCCCAGCAACAAGGCTACAACGGCGATGAAGAACGTCAGTGCAGGATTGAACCACTCACGATACAGGGAAAGAACCAAAAAAATGACGACAACGAGTACGTAGCCCTGCGAAAAACCTAAGTCCACTAATCCGGTAGATTTAAGGTGCAAATGTAACCTTCAGGGTTCAAAGTTCAAAGCTTAAGGGTGGCAGGGTTCTGGGCTCCGGGCTCCAGGTGCTGGGCTCCAGGTGCTGGGTGCCAGGTGCTAGGTCCCAGGAGCCGGCGCCCAGAACCCGGCACCTAGTACCTAGTACCCGGTACCTACTACCCGGTGCCCGGCGCCCAGAACCTAGTACCCAGTCCCCAACTTCCAGAATTCCTTCACCATCGTGAGAAAATCCCCCATTTCTGCTAGTGGGATCATATTCGGACCGTCGCTGAGGGCTTTTGAAGGGTTTGGGTGGGTCTCAATAAAGAAGCCATCGACGCCGGTTGCGGCGGCGGCTCGCGCCAGATACGGAGCAAACTCGCGTTGGCCGCCGGACGAACCACCTTGTCCCCCAGGTTGTTGCACCGAATGGGTAACATCGAAAACAACCGGCGTAAACTGGCGCATGACCGGCAATGAGCGCATGTCGACAACCAGGGTGTGATAACCGAAGCTGACGCCACGTTCCGTCAGGAAGACATTGGAGTTTCCCTCCTGTCGCACCTTTTCCACCGCAAATTGCATATCCGCCGGGGCCATGAACTGACCTTTCTTGATTTTCACCGCCTTACCCGTCCGCGCCGCCGCTTTGATAAGATCTGTCTGCCGGCAGAGGAACGCCGGAATTTGCAGTACATCCGCAACCATCGCTACCTCCGCGCATTGGTGTGATTCATGAACATCCGTGACGATCGGAACGCCAAGTTCGCTTTTTACACGCGCGAGGATTTCAAGACCCTCGTCACGCGAAGGTCCCCTGTAAGAACCCGAAGACGTCCGGTTGGCTTTGTCGAAAGACGACTTGAACACATAGTCGATGTCCAACCGGTCGCAGATCGCCTTGACATGTGCCCCGGTTTGGATACAGATGTCGTAACTCTCCGCGGCACATGGTCCGGCAAACAAAACCATCCGGTCGCCGCCGAGCGTGATTTTGTCCGCGATTCTGACGACTTCCTTGAATTTATCCATTCTTCATGATTAAATAACCGGTCAGGACGGGTGGGATGATTTATCCTTGTCCGCTGCTTTCAGCAATTTTCCGAGGAAACCCGTCGCGTCGAGCACCAGGTCCGCAACCTCCCGCAACACTCCTTCCCCGCCCCGGGCCTCCGTTACCAGGTCGGCCCGCTCCTTGATGTAATCGCTTGAGTCAGCCGGACAGACAGCAAGGCCAGCAAGTCGGAACACCGGGAGATCATTGAGATCGTCGCCGATGAATGCCACCTCTTTAGCTTTCAACTGGTAGTGTTCAACAAGTTTTTTGAACGCCATTGCCTTGTCGACGATCCCCTGGTGACAGAAGTCGATCTTCAACTCCGCGAAGCGCTTGGTAACTGCCGCTGACTCGCGACCTGAAATCCCACCCGTGATAATGCCCGCCTTTTTCAGGTAGCCGATAATCAAACCATCGCGTACATGAAATGTCTTGATCTCCCTACCGTTGTCATCGTAGATGATCTTTCCGTCTGTTAGGACACCGTCGACGTCAAAAAATATCGCCTTGATCAGCGACGCCCTTTTGATCTGGTCTTTAGAATAACGTGGCACAGTGCTCGATGATGGTCTGATAAAATATTATCCGAATAATGCCGAAAATTAGGAAAAGCTTTTTACTTTATTCACTTAAACCGTTTAGGTAACTAAATGAAACTTCGCAAGTTCTTCACCAGCCTCGCCATCACCCTGTTGTTGATATTCCTGATGGACCGCGGTTGGATGATCGGAAGTATCCCGATTCCCCCGCTAGGGAAATTCCTCGATCCTTACCACGGATTCTGGCAGAATATAGAGCCCAACGGCTACCAGGGTAAGAAACAATTGATGATACCCGGTCTTCAGGAGCCAGTGTCAATCGTATACGACAGCCTCCTGATTCCGCACATATTTGCAAAAAACAACAACGACCTTTATCTCGCGCAAGGATATGTGACGGCCATGCATCGGCTTTGGCAGATGGAGTTCCAGACCCACGCTGCCG
>JBIQJZ010000037.1:0-20791 GCA_044507115.1 Flammeovirgaceae bacterium
TTTGGTACCATTGAGCACATAGTAATCTCCTTTATCTTCAGCCGTTGTTCGCTGGCTTGTTGCATCAGACCCTGCTTCTGGTTCCGAGAGACAGAAGGCGCCGATAATTGAGCCAGTTGCCAGCGGTTTGAGATACTTTTCTTTTTGTTCCTCGGTTCCAAACTTTTCAAGACCCCAGCACACCAGTGAGTTGTTGACTGACATACACACGGAAGCCGACGCATCAATCTTTGAGATTTCTTCCATTGCAAGCACGTAAGAAATTGTGTCCATACCACCCCCGTTGTATTTCGGATCCACCATCATACCCATAAAGCCGAGTTCGCCCATCATCTTTATCTGGGCAGCCGGAAACGTCTGATGAGTGTCGCGGTCAATCACTCCGGGAAGCAACTCGTTTCGGGCGAAGTCGCGGGCTGCGGCCTGAACTGCTCTTTGCTCTTCCGTGTAGTCGAAATTCATTGCGCTTTAATTCTCTTGCTATTCGTACTCCTACCCTAAAGATGTTCGAAAATGTGTATGAAAACAAAAAAACCTGAGACAGAATCTCAGGTTTTCGAATGTACATACAAGCCTCCTAGTCGTCGCGGTTGCCCAACAGGAGCATCACGTAGTACAGCAGCGTGGTCAGCGCACCAAGAGCCGCGACCACGTAGGTCATCGCTGCCCACTTGAGCGAGTCCTTGGCCATTTCGTGTTCACCTGAAGTGACGATACCCCTGCGATCAATCCATGCGAGCGCGCGCTTGCTGGCGTCAAATTCGACGGGAAGCGTCACGAATGCGAACAGTGTGAAAACACCGTAACACGCAACGATTACCATCAGCGCAGTCTCAAACGAGAAGAACCCGCCTGCGAAGAACACACCGAACATCATCATCATGGTCATGATGTTGAGAACTTTCGCGCTGACGTTTTGAACCGGAACCATCGCGGAGCGAAGTTGCAGCATGCTGTAGGCTGTGGCGTGCTGCACAGCGTGGCCGCACTCATGAGATGCAACCGCGGCGGCAGCAGCGTTCCTTCCGTGAAAAACTTCCTGACTAAGGTTGACGGTTTTGTTTGCAGGATTATAATGGTCTGTCAACTGACCGTCTACGCTGACAACCTGTACGTCGTGTAGACCGTGGTCCGCCAGCATCAACCTCGCGATCTCCGCGCCAGTCAGATCCTTGCTGAGATGTATTTGAGAATATTTTCTGAATTTGTTCTTCAACCGGGAGCTTACCACAAACCCGATTATCATAAAGATAACTCCAATGACTAAAGCACCATAGATCATAGTCGATTCACAATTTAGTTAGTTCAATAAGTTCGTAAGATGGCGAATATCAATGTTTGCACCAAACTCAAAGATGCTGCCAAAACGACATTAACAAAACGCTCGAGGATTGATTTCTGTTCCGGTTTCAGCGCCGCCTCTTGATAATCAAGGAGGTCGCAATCAGTGAAATGGCACCCCCGACTATCATAATTGCAGTCGTCCATCCGTGAAAGATAAACGTAAACGCGACGGCATCGGCCATCGGAACATCATATAAAAACACGAGACCCTGTGGTACCAGGACGTGATAGGATCCGGTGCCCCCGGGTAGGGGTACGGCCATCGCGATTGAGCCGATCGCGAAAAGGGCCAAAACTGCATTTGCGCCGAGATGCCGGGTCTCTGGAAATGCCAGGATTACGGTGTAACTCATCACGAAGTACAAAAACCAGATAGCGACGGAATAGGCGATGAACGGCACCTTGCTTTTTAACCGGACGATAGACAGCAAGCCGTCCCGGAAACCCTTCCAGGCCTTGGCGACCCAAGCTCTAAGTCTTGGACTCCGTTTGACAATCCATACAGCCGCTAGCGCCAATAAAATGAGGCCTGCCAGTATTAGTCCTATGATTAGCAGGCCGGACGTGGAGTTTCCAGCACCGATCGGCAATGTCTCGATAAAAGCGAATAGCCGACGCGATTCAACCAGAAAGGCAAGACCGATAATTATCAGAAGGCAAAGCAGGTCGACAATTCGCTCCACAACCACTGTTCCGAATGATACGCCTACAGGGGTTTTATCCAGCTTATACAGGTTGTAGCAACGAGACACTTCTCCACCTCGCGGGATAACGAGGTTGACGAGATAACCGACCATTAATGAGAGAAAACTGTGCTTGAGCGTACTCCTGTGTCCAGCCGGTTCGAGCAACAGCCGCCAGCGCTGAGCGCGAAGCAGGTGGCTGACCATGGCGACAACCCCCATTGCCAGCAACCACCAGATATTGGCAGATCGCCATGTAGCAAGGAGAAATTCGCCTTTGTCCTCACCGGCTAGTCCTTTCAACGACACCCAGATCAGCACCCCGGTAATGGTGAAGATAATTGTATACTGGAGGAAGGTTTTAAGCGGTCCTGACACGGTAAAGAATTTTCTTGTTTATGAAAGTTTGTTGTCCGGAGTTGGAAAAACAACAGCCGGTTTAAAGGACTTCGCTTTTTCAAACTTCATCGAGGCGTAGGAGATGATAATGACGACATCCCCGACCTGAGCCTTGCGTGCAGCCGGACCGTTAAGGCAAATGGTGCCGGAGCCGCGCTCACCTTTGATTACGTATGTTTCCAGGCGTTCACCGTTGTTGACGTTCACTACCTGGACTTTTTCGCCCTCTATCAAATTGGCAGCGTCCATCAGGTCTTCATCAATAGTGATGCTGCCGACGTAGTGCAGCTCCGCCTGAGTCACGCGGGCGCGGTGGATTTTCGATTTCAGAACTTCTATCCTCATTTTCGAGTTGTCTTTACAGGTGACGCTGCATCGAGAAACATATTGTCGATCAGCCTGATATCCCCGACATACCCGGCGATGCACATGATCGGACTTTCGGACTGCTCAACATCGTCGAGCAGGTTTAAGTTTACGCTATCGGCTAGCTCGAAGTATTCTAGGGATACATCCGGCGTGGCTTCCACGATCTCTCTGACGCGGTCACGTGCGGCGGATACGGCCAGACCATCGAGCAACGCCGCTTTGCCTGCGAGCAACCCGTTGTAAAACGCATTTGCCTTCGATCGTTGTCCAGGCGTCAATCGCTGGTTCCGCGAAGACAGCGCAAGACCGTCTTCTTCGCGAAGCGTCGCCACGCTATGCAATTCGATGTTAAAATTAAGGTCCTCCGTCAATTTTCTGATAATTGCGAATTGCTGCCAGTCCTTTTGACCAAAGTACGCACGGTCGGGGCGCACGATGTTGAAAAGCTTGGACACAACCAATGCGACACCGCTGAAGTGGCCGGGTCGGAACTTACCTTCCATTACCTTGTCTAACGCGCCGAAGTCAAGTGCCAGCGTTGCCTTGTGAGGGTACATTTCTGCATTCTCAGGGGCAAACAGTACGTCGCAGCCGGTTCGCTCCAGCAGTTCAATGTCGTGTTCCAGATCTCGCGGATACTTGAGAAGGTCGGTTGGATTGTTGAACTGAACGGGGTTGACAAAAATGCTCCCAACCGTAATGTCATTGTTGGTTTTGCATCGTTGAAATAGCGCGATATGACCTGCGTGCAGAGCCCCCATTGTAGGCACAAGACCGATCGATTTTCCTGCGCATTGCAGTTCTTTCAAGTAGGCCTTTAGCGGGGCAATTTGCTGGAAAATTTGCATTCTAGGCCGTTTTTTCAAAAGGTCGCAAAGATATAGGGAAAACCGAAAATTAATTGATAATAGGGGTAAATTTTCGTACTTTTGTGGCTCTAAATTCCGTATCTACTCAAAATATAACAATATGTCGAAAATCCGAATTCTTTATGTAGCCAGTGAGATCAATCCATTTCTCCAAACTTCAGAAGTTGCAGATTTTGTGCGCAAGTTGCCGCAAGCAATGCAGGAGAGGGGTATGGAGATACGGATCCTGGTGCCGCGGTTTGGAATAATAAATGAAAGGAAGAACCGGTTACATGAAGTTGTCAGGCTTTCGGGAATCAACATCGCTGTAGGTGACGAGGAAAAACCACTTATTATCAAGGTGGCCTCTATTCCGAACGCCAAGCTTCAGGTTTACTTCATTGACAATGAAGACTATTTCCACCGCAAATCTGTTTTCCACGACAAGGAAAATAATTTCTACGAGGACAATGATGAACGCGCAATCTTCTTTTGTAAGGGAGTGATTGAAACCGTCCGCAAACTGGGGTGGGCTCCGGATATCGTTCACTGTAACGACTGGATCACAAGCTTTATACCATTGTATCTAAAGACGACCTACAAGAACGATCCGTTGTTTAAGAATGCAAAAACAGTCTTCACGATCTACAACAACGCCTTCAACCACAAATTCAAGGCTTCGTTGCTTGATAAAGTGAAGATGATGGACATCGAAGACAATATGCTCGGGAATCTCAAGACCGCCGACTTCGAAGGATTCATCAAGCTCGGAGTGGAGTTTTCTGACGCAGTAATCGTTGCAGGAGACAATAAAAAGCTCGAAGGTCTGTTTAAAAAGATCAAAGAGAAGAAAATTGAAACCATCGAGAACGAAAACTACACCGAATCTTACTACAACCTATACAATGAACTTGTGGGTTAAGACACTAAGGCAACTGACGATACTGTCAGTGGCCTTCTTTTTTTTTTCGTGTGAAGATGAATCCAGCCTGCTAGGCTTCCCCACGCCAAAATTTAACGTTCGATATGTAGATATTCCGCTCGGTGCGGCGAATAGCCAGGTAATGGTTATCGACTCGCTGATTACGGACTTGCGTCCAATCGTCAGCAGCGGTGGGCAGGCGCAGTTTGTCGATGGTGTTATCGCGGGCCAATATCAGGATCCGGATTTTGGCCACATTTCCGCTCAGCCTTACCTCGCAGTCTATGCACTCTCCAACACGGCCTTGAATTCAACTGCTGTGTTTGATTCCGTTACCGTAAGATTCCGCTTGAATTTTTACGGATATGGCTTTACCGGGCAAAAAGACTACACCTTTCCCGTTCACGAAATCACCGGTGACACACTTTCCCTTTATGGGGGCAAACGCTACTATGCAAACTCCACTCCGCCGGAGTACGCTGCCGAACCACTTGGTGAGGTTGCGGTAACTGTTCGGTATGATTCGTTGCTCAAGCAAACTACGCGGGATCCGAGCCGGCAGGATACACTGTATCTCCAGGGGAGACTCAGCGATGAGTATGGACTGCGTGTATTCAATTTGCTTAAGGAGGGCTTCGCTAATGTCGAACAGCAAAAAGCATTTAAGAACGAAATCAAAGGTTTGACTCTTGTCCCGGATGCCGAGGAGGGTATGTTGGGTATGAATCTTGTAAACTCGTTCGGCCAGCTGAGTCGTGTTATCGTCCACTACCACACGATGGCAGATGGTGCAGTCAAAGACACTCTGACAGCTTCGCTGGGATTTGAGTATGCCAGCTATACAAAAATCGACGTCGATCGTACCGGAACTGACCTCGCCGGGTTATTACCGTATGAACCGTTTACTACTCCCGATGGGAAAGCGTTTATCCAAAGTGGAGCTGGTGTTGTAAACCGCGTCGATCTGGTTCCCTTCTATGCGTTTGCCGACACGCTCGACAATATCGTTATCAATTCGGCCGAGCTAGTAGTCAATAACGTAACCGCCCCGCAGGGGTTGAATCCTCACAACGCGCTGGTCCTTCGTTTGATGAATAACACTACCAATCAGTTTTTGAACAGTCGGATAGCCGCTGACCGCGAGATTGCGCAAAACTACTATGTGATTGGTTCGTCGATGGAACCCTACTATTTTCCCGCAATGGAAGGTGGCTCGGCCGCTGTGCTGATGTATTCAAGTGAAGATCAACGATACTCCGGATTCATGACGCGATTTGCACAGAGTCTCTTTGCAAACCGAAACGATGCAAACGGAGTCAATACGAATCGCCTCCGGTATGTTGCCCTTGTGCCGTCGAGTCCGCCAACTAACCGTGGTGTGACGCGCACGCTGTTCAACGCGGACAACGTAAACCTTCGCATTTACTATACGCGCGCGAAAGCGGTAATGCCGTAATCGCCGGTAAACCTTAACCCTCTCCTCTATGTGTGGTATTGTTGCTTACCTGGGTCAGCGCCAGGCAAAAGATGTAATTATCAAAGGCCTCAAACGCCTCGAGTATCGCGGCTACGACAGCGCGGGTATAGCTCTGCTGAACGGCGGTCTGAACATCTACAAGAAACGCGGAAAGGTCTCCGAGCTGGAGAACCATCTGAGCGCAAAAGACCTCGATAGCCATATCGGCATCGGACATACGCGCTGGGCGACGCATGGCGAACCCAACGACGTGAATGCTCACCCGCATTATTCCGCATCGGGTAAGCTCGCAATCATTCACAATGGAATAATCGAGAACTATTCGGCGCTGAAGCAAGACCTCAGCAACAAGGGGCACGTTTTTACGAGCGACACAGACACGGAGGTGTTCATTCATTTTATCGAGGATATCCGCGAGCAGGAAGACTGCTCGCTTGAAGAAGCTGTTCGACTCGCGCTTACCAAAGTGGTAGGTGCCTACGCGATCGTCATCATATCGGAGGAAGACCCTGACATGTTGGTGGCAGCCCGGAAAGGCAGCCCGCTTGTAATCGGCGTTGGAAAAGATGAGTTCTTTATCGCTTCGGATGCTACACCAATTATCGAGTACACCAACGAGGTGGTCTACCTGAACGATCAAGAGGTGGCGGTGATCAAAGGAAATAAACTCTCCGTCAGGAACACGGCGAATCTGCCGTTGACACCGTACATTCAGAATGTTGACATGGAACTTGAGGCCATTGAAAAAGGTGGCTTCGATCATTTCATGCTGAAGGAAATATTCGAGCAGCCCAAGTCCATCCGCGATTGCATGCGAGGAAGGCTCGACGCGCAGTCGGGGCGGCTTGTACTCGGCGGATTGCACGACTACGTTAACAAGCTGGTCAACGCAGAGCGAATTATCATCGTTGCCTGCGGCACCTCGTGGCATGCGGGTCTTGTCGCTGAGTACTTCTTCGAGGAATTTTGTCGCGTCCCGGTTGAAGTGGAGTACGCATCGGAGTTCCGCTACCGGAACCCTATTATCCGCGAAGGTGATGTTGTCATCGCGATTTCACAGTCCGGAGAGACAGCTGATACGCTTGCCGCCATTGAACTGGCGAAAGCAAAGGGTGCGATCATTTTTGGCGTGTGTAACGTTGTTGGGTCATCTATTCCGCGCTATACACATGCGGGCGCGTATACTCACGCCGGCCCCGAGATCGGTGTTGCAAGCACGAAGGCATTCACGGCACAATTGACGGTGCTGAATATGATCGCACTGATCGTGGCGCAGAAGAAGGGCACTATTACGGAGGGGAAACTGCGTGAACTTCTGGCGGAAATGGAAATGGTCCCGGCAAAGGTCGAACAGGCGCTAAAGTTGAATGGCCTTATCGAAGAGATTGCCGAAATCTTTAAGGATGCTCGCAATTTTATTTACCTGGGTCGCGGATACAACTTCCCTGTTGCACTGGAAGGTGCTCTGAAGCTGAAAGAAATATCGTACATACATGCCGAGGGCTACCCGGCGGCGGAGATGAAACACGGTCCAATCGCTCTTATTGATAAAGAGATGCCCGTTGTTTTTATTGCGACAGATGATAGCTCGTACGAGAAAATCGTTTCGAATATCCAGGAAGTAAAGGCGCGAAAAGGGCGAGTCATCGCCATTGTGACCGAGGGTGACAAACTGATTCCCGCAATGGCAGAATTTGTGATCGAGGTTCCGCGTGTTCACGAGACCTTAATGCCAATGGTCTCCGTTGTCCCCTTGCAACTGCTGTCGTATCACATCGCCGTCATGCGCGGCTGCAATGTCGACCAGCCCAGGAACCTTGCGAAGTCTGTAACCGTTGAGTAGTAGTATTAACCAACAATAAACTTAACCAAAGAGAAATGAAGGAAAAGAAGACTATCTATTCGGCAGAAGCACCAGAACCAATCGGTCCTTACAGTCAGGCGATACGCGTGGGTGACTTGCTTTTTCTGAGTGGACAAGTGGGATTTGACAGGAGTGCAGGGAAACTCGTTACCGGCGACATTAAGGCGGAGACCCGACAGGTTATGAAAAATATGGGTGCCGTACTTAAGGCTGCGGGATATGAATTTGCGAATGTTGTCAAATGCACAATCTTCTTGAAAAGCATGGACGATTTTGCTGACATGAACGCCGTGTATGGCGAATACTTCCCCGAAGCACCGCCAGCGAGAGAAACCGTTCAAGTCAGCAGACTCCCGCTCGATGCGAATGTCGAGATTTCTTGTATTGTGGTTCGTGAATCGTGAATCGTGAATCGTGAGTCGTGAGTCGTGAGTGGCGTCTGCGGTCGAGCGCCTTTCGCATGACATCAAGCTTGTGCTGTCCCGACATCAGGGAACGACGCGCTGAGTCGCACGAACCCACTCACCACTCACCACTCACCACTCACGACTCACCACTCACGATTCCATATCGTATCTTTGTCAATAAATGAAAGAAGTTCGTGTTCGATTTGCGCCTAGTCCTACCGGCGCGCTGCATATTGGTGGTGTGCGGACGGCGTTGTACAATTACTTGCTAGCGCGGAGGTTAAAGGGAACAATGATCCTGCGCATTGAGGATACGGATCAGACCCGCTTTGTGCCGGGGGCTGAGGAGTACATTTTGCGCTCACTTGAGTGGGTCGGCATAAAAATCGACGAGGGCGTGGGAGTTGGAGGTCCGCACTCGCCTTACCGCCAGTCGGAGCGAAAGGAGATCTATAGTCAATACGCCGCGCAGCTTGTAGAGAATGGGCACGCGTACTATGCATTTGACACGGAGCAGGAACTCGAAGCGATGCGCGAACGGCTCAAGGCAGCAGGCGTGGCGATCCAGCAATACAACAGCATCACCAGGATGGAGATGCGCAATTCGTTGACACTGCCGCCGGAGGAAGTGCGCTCGTTGATCGAGGCGGGTACGCCATATGTCATCAGGCTTAAAGTGCCGCGAAAAGAAGAGGTTCGGTTGAATGACCTAATTCGCGGATGGGTTATGGTGCACTCGTCGCAGATTGATGACAAGGTCTTGATGAAGTCTGATGGTATGCCGACTTACCACTTGGCAAACGTCGTTGATGACTACCTGATGAAGATCTCACACGTGATTCGGGGGGAAGAGTGGCTTCCATCCGCTCCACTGCACGTATTGTTGTATAAATTTCTTGGGTGGGAAAAGGAAATGCCTCAGTTCGCGCATCTTCCGCTGTTGCTGAAGCCTGACGGTAACGGCAAACTGAGCAAGCGGGATGCCGACCGCCTTGGATTTCCGATCTTTCCACTGACCTGGAAGGACCCTGAAAGTGGTGAGGTAGCTCAGGGTTACCGGGAAGCGGGATACCTCCCGGAAGCATTCATTAACTTTCTCGCATTCCTGGGCTGGAACCCAGGCACGACGCAGGAGATATTCTCAATGGATGAACTGATACAAGAGTTCTCACTTGAAAGGATCAATAAGGCAGGGGCGCGTTTTGATATTCAGAAGGCGCAATGGTATAACCAGCACTATCTGCGACAGAAACCAGTAGAGGAACTGGCGGACTTCCTTCTCGCGTCGCTCGCGAAGGAAGGTGTTGCCTGTACTCGGGAAAAGGCGTTGGCAATCGTGACGATCATGCAAGAGCGCGTCACTTTTCCAAAGGATTTTTGGGAGCAGGGGCGGTATTTTTTCCAACGGCCAGTTGAGTATGATGCGACAGTTGTCGCCAAGAGGTGGAACTCGGATGCAGTAAATGTCCTGGCGTCGTTTCGCAATTCCGTTGAAAGGATGAACGACCTGAATGCAGCTGCAGCAAAAGAGGCGCTGGAGAATGTCACTTCCGAGCTCGGCGTTGCGACCGGCAAGATTTTGCAAGCCCTGCGCCTGGCGCTAACCGGGATGGGAGGCGGCCCTGATTTGATGGTTATCATGGAGATTATCGGAAAGAATGAGGTGGTGAGCCGAATAGATGCTGCCCTGAGAACCTTACAGCCAAAAGTTTCGTAAATTAGGGTATGGCGAAACAACCGAAGAAGACTACACCGAAGCCTAAAGTCCACAAGGATCTTCAGGGCTTTGATATTGAGATTGACTCTTTTGGAGAGATCAAATCCAATACGAATATCGAGAAGATCAACGAGTTTCTGAACCAGAACGTTGATGACAAAAAGCTCGCGGAGCGCGATGATTACGACGAGATGAAGAAGGGCAAGAAGAGAGGCAAAGAAAGATGACAAAGATCAGGCGTTGCGGCCTTGAAAGAATTGCCCGGGAGTCGTAAGGTTTCCGGGCCTTTTTTTAATTTGTTGTCCGCTCACAAAATCAGTATAACCCGTATACAGCATATATGGCATCTCACGAGATTGACTACCAAATAAAGGGAGAGAGCATTCAGATCGTAGAAGTTGAGCTGGATCCGATGGAAACTGTTATCGCCGAGGCGGGAGCAATGCTTTTCATGGAAGATGGGATCACTTTTGAAGCAAAGATGGGAGACGGCTCGAATCCCAAGCAGGGCTTGTTTGACAAGCTCCTTTCCGCAGGTAGTCGCATTCTTACCGGGGAGTCGCTTTTTATGACACACTTTACCAATCGGGGCGGCAAGAAGGCCAAGGTCGGTTTTTCGGCTCCCTATCCCGGTACTGTGATTCCTATCGATTTGGCAAAGTCAGTCGACAATCAACTCATCGTGCAGAAGGACGGGTTTCTCTGTGCGGCTTTTGGCACTAAGGTCTCCATCACTTTTAATAAGCGGTTGGGGTCCGGGCTTGTTGGCGGCGAAGGATTTATTCTTCAGAAACTCCAGGGCGATGGAAAGGCGTTTGTTCATGCAGGAGGAACGGTCATAGAGAAAACTTTGAATAACGAAACCCTTCGTGTAGATACAGGATGCGTCGTAGCGTTTGAACCGCAGATTCGTTTTGATGTGCAGGCGGCAGGCGGCCTGCGATCGATGGTCTTCGGCGGTGAGGGAATTTTTCTCGCAACGTTGTCGGGAACTGGTAAGGTGTGGCTCCAATCTATGCCGATTCGAAAACTTGTCCAGGCGCTGGCACCGTATGGTGCGAACCGCGGCAAGGAAGGTAGTTCACTACTCGGAAGCTTACTAGAAAGATAATATGCGCAAGCTTTCCATCGGGCTCATTCGCGAAGGGAAAATACCGCCTGACAAACGCGTCCCTTTTACACCTTCGCAGGCTGAAGAAATACAACATCGATTTCCGGGTGTAACAGTCATTTGTCAGACTAGCGAGATCCGTGCCTATCACGATGATGAGTACCGTGAGCGCGGGATCGAAGTGAAGGAGGATGTTTCGTCCTGTGACGTACTGATGGGGGTCAAGGAAGTCAAGATTGAGGATCTTATCGCGGAGAAGACGTACCTCTTCTTTTCGCATACCAAAAAGAAGCAGCCCTACAACCGGGCCCTCTTGCGTGAGATTCTGCGCAAGCGCATCACACTTATCGACTACGAAGCACTCAAGGGTCATCATGGTAATCGTTTAGTTGCATTCGGACGCTATGCCGGCATAGTAGGAGCGTACAACGCGCTTTGGACTTATGGCCGGCGATTCAACGCTTACTCGCTGCGCCGGGCGTTTGAGTGCTTCGATATCAACGATCTCAAGCGCGAGTTGCGAAAAGTGAAACTTCCCCCGGTCAAGATAGTTTTGACAGGGGGAGGACGTGTCGGACGTGGTGCAATGGAGACGCTAGACACGGCCGATGTTCGCAAGGTTAGTCCCCGCGATTTCCTGACGAAGGAATTCGAAGAACCAATCTATGTTCAGTTGAGCAGTTCCGATTACCATGTGCGGCGCGAAGGCGGAAGCTTCAATCGCGATGAGTTCCATCGGCATCCGGAGCGCTATGACTCGACGTTTAATATGTACACCGCAGTTGCGGACATACTCATCGCTGGCGCTTACTGGAATCCAAAGGCACCGGTTCTGTTTACCCCCGCCCAGATGCAGGAGGAGAGATTTCGCCTGAAAGTTGTTGCCGACATTACTTGCGACATCGAAGGATCCATCCCGAGTACAAAGAAGGCGAGCACGATTGTGGAGCCGATTTATGATTACGACCCGGTGACAGACAGTGTGCGCCCACCGTTAAGCAACGACCGCTATGTTACAGTCATGGCTATCGACAACCTGCCTTGTGAGCTTCCTCGAAATGCATCGGAAGAATTCGGACGCGACCTCATTGATCGGGTCCTTCCTCATCTGATAATCGAAGACAGGGAAGGTGTCATCGAGCGCGCGACTATCGCTCGAGGCGGTGAACTGTCGCAGTATTTCTCTTACCTGCAGGATTATGTCGGAGGGTGAGGGAGAGTTCTTAATTTTGCTTTATGCTATTGTATAACGTTACCGTCGGTATCGATCAGAACAGCGAACAGGAGTGGCTTCAGTACATGAAGGAAACACACATTAAGGCTATCATGGATACCGGGATGTTTGTTTCCCATAAGATGTATAAAGTCTTGCATGATTCGGAAGATGGTACGATTTCGTACAGTATTCAGTACTTCGCGAAAGACATCAATGCGATTCAGCATTACCTCGAACACTTTGCCCCGGCATTGGTCGAAGAACACAGGAAAAAGTTTCACAACAGGCATGTTACCTTCATGACCCTGCTGGAAGAAATCAATAAGTGACACGAGATCCTGCGCTACTTCAACAGCGCCTTTAGTTGCCCTGCTTCGAGATTGCAGTTCACCCAGCCATTGTCGAATCTCGCACCGTATTTCTTGTAGAAGCCAATCGCGGGCTCGTTCCAGTCGAGAACCTGCCACATCATACCCGTGCAGTTTTCCTCAAGCGCCTTCTTCATCGTCGCATGGAATAGCAATTGTCCTGCTCCCTTCCCTCGGTCGGATGCTGTCACGATAATGTCTTCCAGGTAGAGACGCTTACCTTTCCATGTTGAGTAACGCCAGTAATACAATGAAATTCCAATAATGCGCTCATCGATAAGCGCTACGAAGAATCCGTACACCGGGTTTGCTCCGAATCCGTCCTGTTCGAGTTGATCAAGGGTGTTCGTCACTTCATGCGGCGCCCGCTCGAATTCAGCAAGCTCGTGGATCAACTCCAACACTCTGGGTAGATCCTCCTTTCGCCCCTCCCGAACACTGATATCAGATTGTTTCATCACCCTTACAAATCACGCTTCGCTAGTGGAGGTACAACGCCGATGTTGTACCAGGTGAACGCGTATTGATCCGCCACGACCTCCAGTGCCTTTTTAAGATTGGAGGAATGGTGTCCGGATTTAGTTTCGATCCGGATAAGGACGGGGTTATCGCCCACATGGCTTTCTTGCAAGGCGGCGGCAAACTTGAATGAGTGAGCCGGCACAACGCGGTCGTCGTGATCAGCTGTCGTCACCAATGTCGCGGGATATGACGTGCCGGGTTTCAGCGCGTGCAGTGGCGAGTATTTTCGGAGATACTCGAACATCTCGGGAGAATCTTCGGGTGTACCATAATCGTATGCCCAACCCGCTCCAGCCGTGAACTTGTGGTAGCGCAACATGTCCAGTACGCCTACGGCGGGTAGCGCTACTTTTGCGAGATCCGGGCGTTGCGTCATTGTTGCACCGACCAGCAGTCCTCCGTTTGACCCGCCGGAAATGGCCAGGTACTGACTTGATGTATATTTCTCCCGGATTAAAAACTCAGCTGCCGCGATGAAGTCATCGAATACGTTTTGCTTATTCATTTTTGTTCCGGCCAGATGCCATGCTTCGCCATACTCTCCACCGCCCCGAAGGTTGGGCTGTGCATAGACGCCGCCGTTCTCCAGCCATACGATCCGCGAAGTATTGAACGACGGGTTGAGACTGATGTTGAACCCGCCGTAGCCGTATAGCATCGTCGGGTTCTTGCCGTTGAGCTCTATGCCTTTCTTGTGAACTATATACATCGGGATCTTTGTGCCATCCTTACTTTCGTAGAACACCTGACGGGTTTCATAATCGGCGGGATCGAAGTCGACATTGGGCTTCTCGTACAACGTTGATTGTCCCGAAGCTATATCGTAGCGAAAAATAGTTGTCGGATACGTGAAGGAGGTAAACGAATAGTAAAGATCCTTGTCGCCGCGTTTTCCGCTGAAGCCGATTGCCGTTCCGATTGCGGGGAGCGCAATGTCCCGTTCGAGCCGGCCATAGAAGTCGTATTGTTTTACCTGGGTTTTGACGTCGACGATGTAACTCGCGAAAATCTTTCCACCACAGGTGGAGGCCTCCATTACGCTGCTCGTTTCAGGTATGACGTCGCGCCAGTTCGACGGCTCCGGGTTGCGAAAGTTGACTTCAACGATCCGGTTGTTCGGAGCACCCAGATTGGTGTGGACGAGCAGACGATCGCCGTCGTTCGCAATTACGTAGTGATTGTTTTCGAAATTGTCGACAATGCGAATGAGCCTGCCATTAGGATCGTTCAGATCCTGGGCATACAGTTCGTTTCCAGTCGTACTTGTTGCTGCCGTCACGATCAGGAAGCGTTCGTCTTCCGTGACATAACCGCCGACGTATCGGCGGGGGGTCTCTTCACCTCCGAAGATAAGTTTGTCAGCGCTTTGCGGTGTTCCGATCTTGTGGTAATACAATTTGTGGTGTTGCGTTCGCGCTGAAAGCTCACTCCCCTTCGGCTTGTCGTAGCTGCTGTAGTAGAAACCATCGTTACCCTTCCATGCGATCGAACTGAACTTGATGTCCCTCAGCGTATCTCCGAGAATAACCTTGTCGGTTGCCCGCATGACGATGCCCTTCCGCCAGTCGGACCCGCCTTCGGTAACCAGGTATGCAGCCATTGATCCGTCGGTGGTAAAGGCCACGGAGTATAACCCTGTCGTGCCATCTGCGGAGAAGGTATTAGGATCGAGAAACACTTCTGGCGTACCATCCAACTCCTTCTTCCGGTACAGAACACTGTGGTTCTGCAGGCCATCGTTCTTGTAGAAGTAGTAATAATCCCCTTCCTTAAAGGGCGCCCCGAGCCGCTCGTAGTCGTATAACTCTTCCAAACGCTTCCGGATCTGATCGCGATAAGGAATGTTGTTGAGGTACCCCATTGTCACCTCATTCTGAGCATTGACCCACTGAGCTGTTTCCTCGGAGTGGTCATCTTCGAGCCAGCGAAAAGGGTCTTTCACTTCGACTCCAAAAAAAGTATCGGAAGAATCTTTCTTCGCTGTCTCTGGGTAACGGAGAGAGCTTTTGTCGTTGCTGGTTTTGTTACAGGTTACCATGAAAGTCAAGCAAATTATTCCCAAACCTGCGTGTCGAATGGATCTTTTCATACTAGTTGGGTTTTTTTGTGATCAGAATTGGACTGTGTCAGTGAATCATGTCAAAGCCCGTATAGTTAGTTAGTACTTTCGGGATTCTGATGCCCTCCTTTGTCTGATTGTTTTCGAGTATTGCTGCCACGATGCGGGGTAGGGCCAAAGCGCTGCCATTCAACGTGTGAAGCAGTTGAGTCTTTCCGTCCTTGTTCCGATACCGCAACTTGAGCCTGTTCGCCTGGTATGTCTCGAAGTTGCTGACGGAACTAACCTCAAGCCATCGCTGCTGCGCGGCTGAGAACACTTCCATATCGTACGTCATAGCTGACGTAAATCCCATGTCCCCGCCGCAGAGCAACAACTTGCGATAAGGGAGTTCGAGTTGTTCCAACAACCCCTGGACGTACGCGCACATTTCCTCCAGCGCGGCATACGAATCCTCGGGGCGAGTGATGTGGACGATCTCAACTTTGTCGAACTGGTGAAGGCGGTTAAGCCCGCGCACATGTGCTCCCCAACTTCCCGCTTCCCTGCGGAAACACGGAGTGTAACCGGCGTTCTTCACAGGCAGCTGGTCTTCGGTAAGTACGACGTCCCGATAGAGGTTAGTGATCGGGACCTCCGCTGTCGGTATAAGATACAGGTCGTCGGCGGTGACGTGATACATTTGACCTTCCTTGTCAGGGAGATTCCCGGTTCCGTAACCGGATGCTTCATTGACAAGGATGGGTGGCTGCATTTCCCGATATCCTTGTTTATCGGCTTGGTCGAGGAAGAAGTTGATTAATGCGCGCTGTAGTTTCGCGCCCTTACCTTTGTATACCGGGAAGCCTGCCCCTGCGATCTTGGTTCCGAGGTCGAAGTCGATGATATCATATTTCCGGATCAGGTCCCAGTGAGCCTGGGCGTCATCCGGGAGTTCCGGGACGCGACCCCGTTCGAGAACCAGGACGTTGTCGTCCGGTCCGCCACCGTGAGGGACTTTATCGGCTGGCACGTTCGGAAGCGTATAGAGCAGCTTCTGCAGTGCTTCCTCGGTCTCGGTCAGCGCCGGGCCGAGCTCGGCGATTTGTTTCTTGATCTCGGTTGTGCGGACTTTCAATGCATCGGCCTCAGCCCGCTTTCCGGACTTCATCAGGCCACCGATCTCCCGTGCAAGGGAGTTGGATTCCGATAGCAGCGCATCCTGTTGCTGCTGTGTCTGGCGTCGTTTAAGGTCGAGCGCAAGCACCGAGTCGAGGGTCTCCTCAACATTGGCTATACGTCTCTTTTTGAGGCCCTGAACGACCGCCTCCCTGTCTTCTCTGATGATTGAAACCTGAAGCATTATTTGTTTGTTTTATGATAGGTGACCACGCAGCCTAGCCCGCGTGACCCACTTGCTAACCGGCGAATGGCATGTCCCGGAACGCGATGTCAAAAGTAAATTTTTGAGAGGCCGGAAGCCAGAGGAACAATAAATTTATCGATTCATTTGATTATATTGTAATTTACCCTATAATTGCATCGTCATACGGCTTAATCTCTAAGCCTCTGAGTATAGATCCCGAATTTTTACTATCAGACTTTTTACTTCAACCTCAAAGTAGTTATCTATTTGATGATCTAGTGTCAGATTTTTTCTGTATCCAACCTTTCGCACAAGCACACAAACCACACCTATTTTAAACTTGCATGTACACCATTGATGATTTGAACGTCAGACTTCTTTCTGAGTTGAAAGAAATCGCTGAGGGGATGGGCGTAAAAAATGCCAAAAAACTTTCCAAACAAGACCTGGTCTATAAGATCCTGGATCAACAGGCCATTTCCGGTGAGAGCACCACTACGACTGAAGAAACGTCGAATGTCGTTGTCCCCGAAAGAAAGATGCGTCCTCGGCGACGCGAGAATGTAGCGCCTGTCCAGCCAACACGCGAGAACACTGAACAGCCGTCTTCGGATGACTCGTTTGATTCCATCAATCTCGATTTTGATAGCAGCATTACCAAGTTTGAAGATAAGGAGCCATTCGAGGAAAAGCCGGTGAGAGAGGCTCAGCCTGCGTTCCGGCAGGAACGGGAGGAGAAAGCTCCCCAGCAACAGCGGCCTTCGATCCGCGACTTCGACGGTGCCATCAGCAACGAAGGAGCCCTGGAAATCATGCAGGATGGCTACGGCTTCCTGCGATCATCTGACTATAACTACCTCGCTAGTCCCGATGATATTTATGTGTCACCATCGCAGATCAAACTCTTCGGCCTCAAAACAGGCGATACTGTCAAAGGTTTGATTCGCCCGCCCAAAGAGGGTGAAAAATATTTTGCGTTGCTCAAGGTTGAATCTGTTAACGGTAAAACTACCGAGGAGATCAGAGACCGTGTGGCATTTGAGTATCTGACTCCACTTTTCCCAGACGAGAAGCTGAAACTCAGTACGACGCCGGACAATATGTCAACCCGCATCCTGGACTTGTTTGCCCCAATCGGAAAAGGACAGCGCGGCATGATCGTCGCTCAGCCGAAAACTGGTAAGACCGTTTTACTGAAAGCAATCGCTAACGCAATAGCGCAGAACCACCCTGAAGTATACCTTATCGTTCTGCTCATTGATGAGCGTCCCGAGGAAGTAACAGATATGGCACGTAGCGTGCGCGCGGAAGTGGTCGCATCAACTTTTGATGAACAGGCCGAGCGCCACGTTAAGGTATCCAGCATCGTCCTGGAGAAAGCGAAACGCATGGTCGAGTGCGGCCATGACGTCGTTATTTTGCTAGACTCTATCACACGCCTCGCGCGTGCTTATAATACGGTCGTTCCTTCTTCAGGAAAGATCTTGTCAGGAGGTGTGGATGCGAATGCACTCCACAAGCCGAAGCGCTTTTTCGGTGCTGCGCGCAATGTTGAAGGCGGTGGGTCGCTCACAATCATTGCTACGGCGCTGATCGATACCGGCTCCAAAATGGACGAGGTGATCTTTGAGGAATTCAAGGGTACAGGTAACATGGAGTTGCAGCTCGACCGCAAGCTCGCGAACAAGCGCGTATATCCGGCGATCGATGTGCCGGCATCCGGAACGCGACGCGAAGATCTGCTGATGCGCGAAGACGAACTCCAGCGTGTGTGGATCCTGCGCAAGTTTATGAGTGATATGAACTCGAACGAGGCGATGGAGTTCCTGTTGCAAAAGATGAAAGGAACCAAGAACAACGAAGAGTTCCTGCTGTCTATGAATGGATAGGAGTTACTTCCTCCTTTCCTTCCCTTTTTTTCGTTCATGAAAGGCTCCTTGAAAGGTAGGATCTTCCTTCTTTCGCTGACGGTCTATTTCTTGTGCCATAGCGCGTGCTTCGTCCCGTGTCGTGTCTGCGATCTCAATATCCGGAGGTAGTGGAAGCACCGGAATCTTTTCGCGCATCAGGTCTTCGATCTTCCGAACATGGTAGTCCTCGGCAGGTGTACTGAACGTTATCGCGCTGCCGTCTTGAAAGGCCCGACCGGTTCTGCCGATCCGGTGTATGTAGTCCTCATACAGGAGCGGTACATCGAAGTTAATGACGTGTGATACGCTGACAATGTCGATGCCGCGCGCAGTCACATCGGTCGAGACGAGTATACGTATCTTTCCTTCCCTGAATTCCTGCACCGCGTTTATGCGGGTGTTTTGCCCTTTGTTCGAATGTATAACTCGCACGGGGCCGTGCTCTTTCCGATCAAGAAACCGAAAGACGTTGTCAGCGGTGGCCTTTGTTCGTGTAAAAATCAGCACACGGTTGAAGACATCCCGGTCTTGGAGCAGATGGTCAAGGAAGTTGATCTTCGTTCGAAGATTGGGCACGCGGTATAACGATTGGTCTACCTGTCGCGCTGGCGTAGCCTGCGGTGTTGTCTCCACCTTGACGGGAAAGGTGAGGAACTCTGCGGACAATCGCTCGACGCGTTCCGGAAATGTCGCCGAGAAAAGCAGGTTCTGACGCTTATGGGGGATGATCTCGAAAATCTTTCTCAACTGGGGCATGAATCCCATATCCATCATCCGGTCAGCTTCATCGATCACTAGTATGTTGATGTGTTTTGTGACCAGCTCCCCCTTAAGGTATAACTCGAGAAATCGTCCGGGCGTCGCAATAACAAGGTCTACCCCACTCTTAAGGGTTTCAATTTGTGTCTTTGGTCCAACCCCTCCAAATAGCGCGACGATACGGAGGTCAGTATAACGCCCTAGCTGTGTAGCATGGTCAGCGATCTGTACCGTTAACTCCTTTGTCGGTGCGAGAATGAGTGCACGGGGGTCGCTTCCTTCGGCGTACTTGATCTTCATGAGCACCGGCAACAGATAGGCTGCCGTCTTGCCGGTACCTGTCTGTGCGATTCCAATGACCTCCTGGCCACCCAAGACTAACGGGATACACTTTTGCTGAATCTCCGTAGGTGTCTCGAACCCTGCATCTGCTACCGCAGTGAGCAATTGCTTATTGAGATTAAGATTTTCGAATGAAGTAATTGCTGACACTTTGCACTAATTTAGGGTCATGAACAGTACGCTCATATTAAATGCAAATATAGTCAATGAAGGTAAGGTCGTCGAAGGGGATGTCCTGATCAAGGGACGGTTCATTGAAGCGGTGGGAAAGGATTTGTCTTCAAAACTGGCTGATCGTGTCATCGATGCCAAAGGCATGTACCTTCTGCCCGGGGCGATCGACGACCAGGTCCATTTCAGAGAGCCTGGACTTACGCACAAGGCTACGATCCTGACGGAGGCGCGAGCGGCGGTTGCCGGGGGGGTGACAAGTTTTATGGAGATGCCGAATACCCTGCCTCCAACATTTACCTTAGCGCTCCTGGAAGACAAGTATCGCATTGCGTCGAACGACTCGCTCGCGAACTACTCGTTTTACATCGGTGCTTCCAATGACAACCTGGAGGAAGTGATGAAGGTCGATATCACAAACGTCTGCGGACTCAAGATATTTATGGGGTCGTCTACCGGAAATCTGTTGGTCGATGATGAGCGGACTCTTGAGGGATTTTTCTCAAGGTTTCCGGGGTTGATCGCCACTCACTGTGAGGATGAGGAGACAATCCGGAGAAATTCAGAAGTTTTTCGGGCCAGGTACGGTGAGGACGTACCGGTCAGTTGCCACCCCCTGATTCGGAGCGAGGAAGCCTGCTATAAATCCTCATCATTCGCGGTTGCATTAGCGCGTAAGCACGGAACCCGGCTGCATATCCTTCATATTTCGACAGCGCGTGAAACAACCCTCTTTGAAGCGGGCATCCCGTTGGAGAAAAAGAATGTAACCGCGGAGGCCTGTGTTCATCACCTGATGTTCAGCGACGAGGATTATGCACAACTCGGGACCTTGATCAAATGGAATCCGGCAGTTAAGACGAGCAACGATCGGTCAGCTATTATGGCAGCGCTGCTGGAAGGTCGCATCGACGTCGTTGCCACCGACCATGCACCGCATACACTTGCGGAAAAGAAC
>JBIQJZ010000037.1:20801-22033 GCA_044507115.1 Flammeovirgaceae bacterium
CCGTCCGGAGGCCCTTTGCTCCAGCACAGTCTGGTCGCGATGCTGGAATTTCATCACGATGGAGTGATGGGAATTGAGAAGATTGTCGAGAAGATGGCGCATAACCCGGCTATCCTTTTTCGGATACAGAAGCGCGGATACATTCGGGAAGGTTACTTTGCCGATCTCGTGTTAGTTGATCTGGCCAGCCCCTGGCAGGTCGAGAAGGGTAACATTGTTTCCAAATGTGGGTGGTCTCCTTTTCAGGGAAGAACGTTCCGGTCGCAGGTCACCCACACATTCGTTTCGGGTCACCTTGCGTTTGCCGAAGGGCGATTTGATGAAAGCGCCCGGGGAGAGCGACTGATGTTTGACCGGAGTTAAAGTCGCTCTTTGGTTATTTACGTGAGACTCTCTAAATTTGCATTTCCAAACGGTGGATGTAGCTCAGTTGGTTAGAGCATCAGATTGTGATTCTGAGGGTCGCGGGTTCGAGTCCCGTCTTTCACCCAGTATTTTGTAAACATTCCTAAGAGAGGAGAAAGGGACCCGGGTATCCGGGTCCCTTTTCTTTTTAGACGCCAACGTGTTGCAGTTATCGACGTGATCGAAATCGCGGCCGGCCAATATTGGGGCGGCGTGACTTTTTTTATAAGTTTATCCTATGATGACGTGGGGAGATTTTAACAGACTGTCGCTTTCAAGGAAGATCAATCTGCTCTATGAGAGCGGGACCTTCGTGATGGCTATCCGGTACTACGGATACAAGATTAACTTGTATCTACTCGGGAGCGTCTACCTGGAGGTTTTTGTCAACCACAAGCTCTCATGCATCGAAAAGATACAGCCACTGGATATGAATCATTCGCGGATGAAATTCTATTCAGATCAGATCAAGCTGCCGGATCTTGTTTAGGATTAGGAGATTGATAAAACAAGAAAACCCGGCATGAGCCGGGTTTTCTATTTTAGATTTAGGTAACAAAAATCAGGCAGTGGCGGCAGTGGTTGTCTCTTCGAATTTCTGAGACATCTTGAGGATAACATTTCTCTTGGCCTTGTAACCACAGTAACCACACTGGTAGTGTTTCATCAACTCACCTTCTTCAGTAGGTGACGGATGTTTGATGATCTCTTCTTTAACAATCTTGAATGTTTGGTAGTTGCACTCCGGACACTGGATCGCGTGGAGGTGACCAGCGTACTTCTCGATTTTGACATAACCGGTTTCCAGGTCTTTCCAAACATCGTAG
>JBIQJZ010000312.1:0-3160 GCA_044507115.1 Flammeovirgaceae bacterium
CTGGATTTGGCTTCGAAAAAGCTGGCTATGATGCGGAAGCGGATAACTTTGCCAGGTGTACCACAACCAACGACTTCAAAGAGGGAACTGACGCCTTTATAAATAAGAGAAAGCCGCAGTTCAAAGGTGAATAGGCGGAGTTTTTGCTTCCGGTTTAGTAAAACAGATGGGTAAGATCCAGCGACTTGCAGGCGAAACAGTACTGTATGGCCTCGGTAGTATCCTGCCGAGATTCCTCAGCTTTCTCCTCGTCCGCCTCCACACCGATGTCTTTGCTCCCGAAGAATACGGGATCATCACCAACCTGTATTCGTGGGCAGCGGTCGTCAACATTGTCCTCATTTTCGGAATGGAAACGGCGTACTTCCGGTTTGCGAGCAAGCCCGGGGCATCGGAGAAACGCATTTTCGATCTCGCCGTCACTGTTGTACTGGTCGTCAGCACAGTCGTTTCGTTGCTCCTGGCCTTTCTCGCCGGGCCGATCGGCAACATGCTGGAAGTATCTGGTCACACAGATCTCGTTCTCTGGCTAGTCGTCATCATGTTTGTCGACGCTGTTGCTGCAATTCCATTTGCACGCCTTCGCCTTCAGAAAAGAGCCCTGCGATTCGCTACCGGAAAATTGCTCAACATCGGTATACTGGTCGGGCTTAACGTCTATTTTCTCAAACTTGCACCGGGTTACAATCCGGACGTATCTCTCGTAATCCTCGCGAATCTGGCGGCGAACGTCTTTTACCTTATTTTCTTTGCACCGATGTTGCTGACATGGCGTCCATCGTTCGATCGCGCCATCTCCCCCGCGATGTATCGCTACGCATACCCGATCATGATCACTGGCCTGGCGGGCATGACTAACGAAATGTTCTCCAGGATCATGCTGATTAAGTGGTTGCCCGAAGGTTTCTACGGCAATCAAAGCGAGCAATATGCACTTGGTGTGTTCGGCGCATGTTACAAGCTCGCCGTATTGATGAATCTGGCAATAACAGCTTTCCGCTATGCCGCTGAACCTTTCTTCTTCTCCAACGCACCCGAAAAGAACTCACCACAACTTTTCGCTCGTGTAAACAATTACTTCGTAATTGTTTGTTGCGTTATCCTCCTCGGTGTCTCCGTCAATCTGGACGTTCTCAAATACTTTCTCGGGAACCCCGCATACTGGGAAGGGTTACATATCGTACCGGTCCTGCTACTTGCATACCTCTTCCTCGGAGTTTACTATAACTTATCCGTGTGGTTCAAGCTCACCGATCGAACGTATTACGGCACGATAATTACGATAGGCGGTACGTTAATCACGGTCATCGCCAACTACTTCCTGATTCCCGTGGCGGGATATGAAGGAAGTTCGTTCGCCGCCTTAGCGTGCTATGCCTCAATGACGTTTGCATGCTACGTCCTCGGCCAGCGCTTCTACCCGATCCCCTATAACCTCGGCAAGATGCTTTTCTATATCGGCGTCGCGCTTGTCCTGGTCTATGGTACTACCGCCATAACTATCTCAAACCAATTATTGGCCACCACCTTTCACCTCGCAATCGTTCTCCTTTTCCTGGCAATCGCGTATCTTATCGAAAGGCGCGACCTGAAATTCGGGCAGGTCTGATTTTTTATTGACAAGGTTGGTTCCTGTCGATATTATTAACTTAGTCCAAACTTTGTCCAAAGACACATGAATATCATTATCCCCATGGCCGGCCTCGGTAAGAGAATGAGGCCACATACACTTACCATACCCAAGCCCTTGCTTCCGATCGCCGGAAAGCCGATAGTGCACAGGCTGGTGGAGGACATCGCGAAGGTTTGCAATGATTCGATCGACACTATTGGCTTCATCATTCACCCGTCTTTCGGGAAAGACGTTGAAGAAAACCTCAAGGCGATCGCGGCTGAAGTCGGAGCGACGGGGAAGATATATTACCAAACCGAAGCACTAGGCATTTCGCATGCACTCCTGTTCGCACGGGAGCTATTCACAGGCAAAGTGATCGTGGCGTTCGCCGATACGCTGTTCAAAGCAGACTTTGCGATGGACACCAGCCAGGACGGAATTATCTGGGTGCAACGCGTAGCCGACCCGTCGCAGTTCGGGGTGGTCAAACTCAACCAAAACAACGAGATCACTGCCTTCGTAGAGAAACCGGCCGCGTTCATCTCCGATCTCGCCATCATCGGCATCTACTTCTTCAGCGACGGAAAGAACCTGGCTGACGAAATGCAGTATCTTATCGACAATGATATCCGGGAAAAAGGTGAGTTCCAATTCACCACAGCGCTGGAGAACATGAACAAAAAGGGTGCGGTATTCCTGCCCGTCGAAGTCACTGAATGGCTCGACTGTGGGAACAAGGATGCAACGGTAAACACCAATCAGCGATACCTCGAGTTCATACGGGACGAACAACTTGTCTCACCAAAAGCAAAGTTGGTGAACTCCGTGATTATTCCACCGTGTTATGTGGCCGACGGCGTCGTTGTCGAGAACTCGGTCATCGGCCCTCATGTATCGATTAGCAAGAACACGACGATCATTGACAGCCGCGTGAGAAATTCGATCTTACAGGCCGAGAGCCGCATTTCTTGCGCTGTCGTGGAAAATAGTATGTTGGGGAATTTCGTTAATTTTGAGAAAAAGCCGTTTGTCCTGAGTGTTGGTGATTATAACGCCGTGACTTGAAATCGATCCGGAGCAATATCGTTGTTGGGCTTTTCTTACTGCTGGCATTAGCTGGTTCCCATGCTGCTTCCGGCCAGAAGAAGAGGCGAGGTGAGGATCCTTCGCAGGGAATCCGGTTGCGTGAAGCAGAGTTCTATTTTACAGAAGGAGAGAAATTCTTTATTCTGGAAGACTATTCCAAAGCGCTTGTGTACTACCAGCGCGCGCTCGACATCAACCCCGAAAACGGCACCATTCACTACAAGATTGCGGAAGTTCTGTCGAAAAGCTCCCGACCGGACGACATGCTTAAAGCGTCCGTAAGCATCTCGCAAGCCTTAAAACTGGAACAAGGCAACAAGTATTTCTACCTCTTGGCAGCTACTATCTACAACAGTCTTGGCCGCTTTGACAAGGCTGCCCAGATGTACGAAACGATGATAGACAAGATTCCGGGTAGTGAGGAATATCTGTATGAGGTCGCGGCGGTATACCAATACG
>JBIQJZ010000038.1:0-21769 GCA_044507115.1 Flammeovirgaceae bacterium
GATGGCCTGAACTAAATAAGAACATCAAGCCGGTCGACCGGAAAACAAAAAATGCAGAACAAGATACCTTCTATTCAAAGGTATTGGGCATGTCAGCCGCTGATGTCGACACATACTTCAACGCAAAGCAATATGAAAGCGGTGAAAAGCCGCAGGACAAGTTCTCGACTGACTCAGACATCATCGCCTTCATCGGCGAGGAAGCTGGCGCAATCGGATTCGTCAATGCCGCATCCATTACCGATGCCGCCAAAGCAAAGGTAAAAGTAGTGTTGATAGTCCAATAGAATTGACCACAAACTGACCCGGAAATACCAGTACTATGCTTAAGACATTCACACATTCGATAGTAGGCAAGATCATGACAGGCTATGTAGTCATCATCGCCCTTGCCTTTGCAACTACACTTGTCAGTATCTACTCCTCCTGGAAAGACAGGAGGATCGACCAGATGGTCGCTGATGCTTACTACCCGATGATCCTTGCTTTGAAAGAAACTCAGATGCTCGCATCTGAAAGCAGCAAGCTCACCAACAACTGGATCTACCAACCAAACGTGAGTGAGAAGGAAAAGCTGAAGGCGATTCATTCGACGGAGGCAGCCATGATAGTCGGTAAGCTTGCTGCGATAACAGACAAGTTCGATAATTCAGTCGTTGAGCAGAGTACTGGTATCCAAAAAGGTCTTGAGCTACTATTAACGGAGCAACAGACGGTCATGACGAAACTCAGCCATGACACCTCATACAGCGATGACGTCGCAGTCGATGAAGCTATTCTGGCGATGGACAAAAAGATCACGCCAGCATTCGAACAAGTTGACCTATTGATCAACCAGGCGTCTGCGCATACCAATCAGCTATTGGCAGAGGCCAAAGAACAGAAAGAAGCCACCGCCAAAATGCTGACAGGTATATACGTGTGCACGATCGTGTTGTTCCTGGGTATCGGGGTGTACGCAAGCAGGTTCTCAATCTCCTCGATCAAAAAGCCAATTGCAGAACTCAGCGACCTAATTACCATGCTTTCAAAAGGCAAATTCGTGTCTGTGACCTTGAAGAAAGGACGCGATGAAATCGGACGCATGGCCGAAGCAATCGAAAACATGCTCACCGGCCTGAAAGAAAAAGTGGAATTCGCTGAAAACATAGGAAAAGGTCAATACGAGAGCGACTTCCAGTTGCTTAGTGAAGATGATACAATGGGCGAAGCCCTTATCCAAATGCGCAACAACCTCAAACAGGCTGCCGACAACGATAGAAAGCGCAACTGGGCCACAGAGGGTCTCGCAAAATTCGCAGATATCCTTCAGACACGTAACGACGATCTCAGCGAGCTCTCCGACAGCATCATCGCCAACCTCGTCAAATACATGGGAGCCAACCAGGGTGCCCTCTTCCTCATCAACGACGACGATTCTCAAAACCCATTTATCGAACTCGTTGCATGCCACGCCTACAATAGAAAGAAATTCCTCAACAAGAGGATCGAATTTGGTGAAGGCATGGCGGGTCAATGTGTGCTCGAACGCGACACGATCTACATGTCAGACATCCCTTCCGACTACCTGCATATCACGTCAGGCCTCGGAGAAGCACTTCCGCGTCATCTGCTTATCGCTCCGCTGAAACTAAACGAAAGCATCTTCGGCGTGGTAGAAATCGCTTCCTTCCAGGCAATCGAGCCCTACCAGATCGAGTTCGTGGAAAAACTCGGTGAAAGCATTGCCTCAACTATATCGTCAGTAAAAATCAACAGCCGCACGAAGAAGCTCCTCGAAGAAACACAGGTACAGGCCGAACAGATGCGGGCACAGGAAGAGGAGATGCGCCAAAACATGGAAGAACTGTCCGCCACCCAGGAGGAAATGCACCGCGCCCAGCGACGGAGCGAGGAAGCCCTGCAGGATATGAAGGCAAAGGAAATAGACCTCTATGCGGTGAAAGCCGAGTTCGAAGCAAGAGAACGAGCGATCGGGCTGACAACAATCGTCTCAGAAACCGATCTGAATGGAGTCATACGCTACGCTAACGACCGCTTCTGCTCCGTCTCAAAATACTCACGCGAAGAAATTCTCGGTGAACCGCACAATATCATTCGCCATGAAGACATGCCATCCGAGCTATTTAAGCATTGCTGGACGACCATTCGGAAAGGTCACCCTTTCCGAGCAATCGTCAAGAACCAGGCAAAGACGGGTGAACATTTCTGGGTAGATGTCACCATTGTCGCCGTCAGGAATGAATCCGGAGAAATCGTGCGGTACGTGAGCTCTGGATACGTGATTGAAGACGAGGAATTCGCGGTGGCGCTTTACAACCACCGGGCCAAAGCCCTGGATATCTCTCATATCGAAGTCTTAACGGCCTAGAAAACGTGTCAAAAGCAGCGCAGACGAAAAAAGGCGAAGACCTTTCAGGACTCATCATCCCGATGGACGAGATCATTTGCAAACTGAATGCATTCTTCATCGACTCGGTGATTCTGAAAATGAACTACGATGTTGAAGCGATCGGAAGCGAAGTAGAGTCTCTCATCGGATTCGCTTCCGAAGAAATCACCGGCCATCCCTTCTCCAGGCTTTGCACCGATCATCGAATCAAGGAAGTCATCGATCAGGAGATCCGTCGCGGCTACTTTGACGGTGTAACGACCGTCCTGCTAAACCGCGCAAACGAACCGATAAAAATCACTGTTTCAGGCTTCTACCTGGGCCTGATCAGTGAAATCAACGGATACATCATTCTGAAAGTAAAACCGCTGGAAGACAACTCATTTCTAAAAAATGAGCTCGTTACAAAGAAGCGTGAACTCGACTCATTTATCTATCGCACCGCCCACGATCTCCGAGGTCCGATCGCGACTATCAAAGGTCTGGTTAACCTCCTGAAGATGCGCCAGAACGAACAGGAAGTGGACGAGTTAACGTCCCTCATTGATTTGCATGCCAACAAGCTCGACGACCGTCTGTTCAGGCTGCTGTACATAGCAAACAGCAGTGACGACGACACGTGCGATGGCGTCCTCTATTTTGACACGTTGAAAACCACCCTCACAAAAACGCTGCGAAACAACTTCCAGATCGATAATACAACATTTAATTACATCGCTCCGGAGCACGCGGTACCCAATATTAGCGAGTCAAGATTCACACGACTGCTGAACAACTTGCTATTATATATTGTCGGACTACCGATCGCGACCGTACCAACGGCGGGTCAGGTCATCATTTCGCTCGCGATCAAAGCGGATTCCAACAAACTATGTGTGCACATCTGTGCGAAGGGATTTATCGCAAGTGAAATCATCAGAAACGTCGTCGGTCAGCCCGTCTCACTGTACAATGACATCCTAAATTATCCAGCGCTATTCAACTACTACGTGGCCCAACGAGAAGTCATGCACCTGAATGGCGTACTGAGTGTAGAGTTCGCACAGGCAGACGAACAACTACTTCGTCTGACGATTCCCCTGAACCTCCCCTTGAGTCAAACCATCGGGGAGCAAGAAGATCATTCCTGTAAACAGGTAAGGTTCATTCACAAAAATTAATCACACGACCGTGATACTCGATATTGACATAGCCGATCTCAAGAAGATCACTTCCGAAATGCACGCAAAGTACGGATATGACTTCCGGGACTACGCCATGTCTTCCTTCAAACGAAGACTGCTTAGGATATTCCAGTTGTACAACCTCACTGCCGAAACGCTGCTTCGGAAGATCAACGAGCAACCCGAATTCGTAGCAACCTTCCTCGATGAGGTGACAGTAAATACTACGGAGTTCTTCCGAGACCCCGGTTTCTGGAGACTATTACGTGAAGAAGTAATCCCATCAATTCTTCTCAACAATCAACAGTTCAGGATACTGCACGCAGGATGTTCCTCCGGTGAGGAAGTGCTCTCAATGGCAATCCTCCTGCACGAGATGGGAATCTATGAGAACATCAGTATTACCGCGACAGACATCGACACCGTCATACTTGGCAAGGCGAAGTCCGCAGCGTACGCAATCAAAAGCATGGAGTTAAATGAAAAAAACTACATCCGTTTTGAGGGACGAACCAGTCTAAAAGACTACTACAGCGAGCAAAACGGAAAGGCCATGTTTGACACAAGACTTCTTCGAAACGTGTCATTTCGAAAATATGACCTCGTGACCGGCGACGTCTTCAACAAATTCGACCTGGTGCTGTGCCGAAATGTGATGATCTATTTCAATCAGAAACTACAGAACGAGGTACTAAAGAAGCTGCATGCAAGTCTATTCACTTACGGATACCTGTGCATTGGAAATAAGGAGTCGGTGATCTGGTGCGACTACGCAAATCGCTTCATCACTGTGAACCAGGAAGAAAAAGTATTCAAAAAAATACGGGACTAAGATCGCCGTGGACAAGTACAAACTCCAACCAGACTACAAGGCAATCGCGATCGGCGGTTCAGCGGGAAGCTTTCAGGGCATCATCAGGATCCTGTCAAGCCTATCCGAAGAATTTTCATTGCCGATTATCGTGGCGATGCATCGGTTGAAGCATGTCCGGCACGGGTTCCTGGAGGTCGTATCGATGAAAAGTAGGCTTCGGATTGTCGAGCCTGACGACAAAGAATCGATCAAGAAAGGCATTGTGTATCTCGCTCCTGCAAACTACCACATGTCGGTTGAGCTAGGTAACTACTTCTCGCTCTCTACGGAGGAAATGATCAACAGCTCGCGTCCGTCAATCGATATCACGCTCAGCAGTGCTGCCTATGTGTATCGACAAAGACTGATCGGAATCCTTTTGTCCGGCGCAAATCGAGATGGAGGCCTGGGAATGAAGTCTATCAAAGACAAAGGAGGACTAACCATAGTTCAGGATCCCTCAGAATGTATGATAGACACGATGCCCAAGGCCGCACTCTCACTCACAAATATCGACTATTCACTAAAGGTCGATCAAATTATTGAACTCTTAAACGAACTGGATTATAAAACAAGATGAAACTCAGTACGCTCATAAAATTGGAATCTCCGATCGTATCGACCGCTCTATTCATAGCCGGAATCGTTATCTCCACAGGAGCCTTGTTTGAGTATTACAATGACTCCGCAAAGATCACAATTCCCCAAATAGCATTGACTATGAGCCTCACCTTCCTAGCGGGCCTTATATCGATACACATCACCGCACGGTCCATTAAACAGACTGTCGTCTACCTGGAAAGGAAAAGAACCGAGGAGCAACACAAGCAGTCAGCATCAGATGCTCAGGGCCAGCTTGCATTGGATCCCATCACGAAATTCCTGGAAACAGGAACCAACCGCTCTCGTCTTCTCATCAACGAATTAGCCCGTCAGCTCGAGGCGGGGCAAGTCGCCTTGTACGTGGCTCACGAAAATAATCTTGAGGTGACTGAAGGATATGGTCTCACCTCGGACAGCGCGATGAAATATGCTTGCCAATTCGGCGAAGGACTGATCGGCAGAGTTGCATCGGCAGGCCAAAGTCTCTGCATCGATGATCTGCCCGAACGCTATATAACGGTGCATTCCGGCTTGGGTTCTGCTTCTCCCCGATTTCTGGTGATCATTCCATTGATGCAAGGACAAGAAACCAAGGGAGTGCTTGAACTCGCGCTATTCAAGGCCGTCACACACGAAACCATAAAGCAACTCGAAACCATTGGCAAAGCGTGGGCAGACGCTGGCTTGTAACGGATAAAACGATGACGCTCAAGAATATCAAAATAAGTCTGAAGGTTACCCTGTTCGTTCTCGGAACGTCTCTGACTGCTGTCGCAGCAACGCACTACGGGCAGCGATACCAGTTGTTGGCGGACAGCGCGGAAGTTTTCCGTTGGTCAGCTGCAATCATAGCCGTCTTTTCACTCCTGACGTCTCTAATCTTCACAGCATATCTTACCCGGCCGTTGGACTCTCTTCATTTCATCCTGAGTATGGTATCACGAGGTGAACTTCCGGAACGAGCTGACGAACGATTCTCTGACGAATTCGGAAAAATCCAGGAACGCGTCGATGACCTTGTGGAAATGCTGAAAAGCAATGCTCGCTTCGCGCAGGAAGTAGGAGAGGGAAAATTCGACACCGCATTCCAGCCCGCCAGCGAAAATGACTCCCTCGGTATTGCATTAATGAACATGCGAGACAATCTGCTCGCCAACGACCGTAAGGAACGTGAACAGAACTGGATTGTCACCGGTCTCACCGGCGCTGGCAACATCCTTCGCGCACACGACACGTTGGCAGGACTTGGCGATGACATCATTCGATTCACAATTGAGAAAATCGGAGCTGTACAGGGCGCCTTCTACATTGCCCGCGACGAAAGGATCGAACTCTTTTCCTCGTTTGCATACAATAGAAAAAAATACCTTCAAAAAAGCTTCCTCAAAGGTGAGGGGCTCGTCGGCGAGGCCGTCGCAGAAAAGGATGTCGTGATTCGAACCGAAGTACCGGACGACTACGTGACGATTACGTCTGGAATACTGGGAGAGAAGAAGCCTACCTGCATCCTCATCGTTCCGTTGATAGCCGACGACGAGGTCTACGGAGCCCTCGAGTTTGCCGGACTAAACCGATTCAGTACGCTGGAGGTCAGCCTCGTGCGCGAGCTCAGTGTAATGCTGGCACGGACCATTTTCAATATTACCGTCAACGAACGCACTCGTTCGTTGCTGGCAGAGTCGCAAAGCATGAGCAACGACCTGAAAGAACAGCAGGAGATCCTCCGACAGAATGCAGAAGAGATGCAAGCCTCCCAGGAGGAGCTGACGCGTTCGAACATCAAATTGGAGGAACAGATTGAGGAAGTAAATCGAACGCAAAACCGGATGCAGCTACTTCTGGAGAATGCCTCCGAAGTGATAACCATCTATGAAGAAGATGGCACCATTCGCTACATCTCGCCGTCTGTTTACCCCATCCTCGGCTACACGCCGGCAGAGATTCAAGGTACGAAGGACCTGGTCTACGTGCATCCAGACGCTCACGATGCATACCGCACGCTATTCCAACAGCTAAAGGAACATCCGGAAGCGAAAGCCACAGCACAGTTCGAATACCGCACAAAAAGCGGCGCGTACATCTGGCTGGAAGCAACCGGAACGAATGTCATGTCGAACCCCGCTATCCACGGATATATCCTCAACTCACGCGACATCACCCAGCACAGGCGTGCGGAGCAGGAGCAGCGGATGCGCAGTAAAATGCAGGCGCTCTCAGAAAACTCGACCGACCTCATCACCCGGATGGAGAATGGGGTGATCAGCTACATCAACCCTATAATCAAGGCCTACACAGGTCACGACCCTGGATCCTTCCTTCACAAAAAGGCAAATGAAATCCAACTCGACGGAACCGTTATTGAGCGCTGGCTCAACATCACTGAAGAGGTACGTCAAAGCAAAAGTGCCATTTCAACAGAAATGCCCTTCCCTTCGGTCCTCGGCGAACGCGTCATGCAGGTCAGCGCGATCCCGGAATACGACGAGCAGCATGTCCTCGAATCTGTTCTCGTTGTCTCACATGATGTCACCGAACGCAAACTTATTGAACTGGACGTGCAGCATAAAAACAAGAATATCAATGATTCAATCAACTATGCCCGTCGAATTCAAAACGCAATAATGCCTGACTCCGGCGCAATATCTGCTGCCTTGCCTGACTCCTTCATTTTATACAAACCGAGGGATGTCGTGAGCGGGGACTTTCCGTGGTTTGTCCAGCGCAAAGACGACATATTCATCGCAGCAGTTGACTGCACGGGTCATGGCGTGCCAGGAGCACTGCTCTCTCTGATAGGATACTTCCTGCTTAATGACATCGTCAGAAGCCGTAACATCACCGACCCCGGAACGATACTCGACATGCTGGACGACGGAGTCACTAGCACGCTGCGGCAAGACAACGCAGACGCTGCAACCAAGGACGGGATGGATATCGCCCTGTGCCGGATCGATACACGGACACAAACAGTGGAATACGCCGGTGCTCACCGCCCCTTATACGCGATCATCAACGGCACACTGGAAGAAATCAAAGGTGACCGATTCGCCGTCGGCGGAGGTAAGTATAAGAATCAGACAAACTTCACCACCACAAAACTGCGAATGAGCAAAGGAGATGGGATCTACTTCAGCTCTGATGGCTACCCCGATCAGTTCGGAGGCCCCGAAGGCAGAAAGTTCGGATCCAAACGCACGCGGGAACTCATTCAGCAAATGCACGGGCGACCGGTAGCTCAACTGGAGTGTGCCCTGGATTCCGAGTGGGAATCTTGGCGAGGCGACCAAAAGCAAACTGACGACGTCCTGATGATAGGCATCAACTTCTAGAACACTATACAACAAACAAATACTAAACACAACTCAACGAAAACCAAATGAAACAAAACATGGAATTTATCTATGACCTGCACCAACGCATGGTTGAACACAAAGTGATCCTCATATATGAGGGGGACTTCACACAGGAGACGACAAAGTCGATCCTGACCATGGCAGAGCGCAACCTGGAGTCTTCCGGAGAGGAATCCACCATCAAAAAGAAAATCTTCAACGTGATGGTAGAAGCCTTGCAGAATATTGTCAAGCACAGCGACGAAGCCCGGGAACGCGACGGCGAAGTGTCGCCACACGCCGCAATATTTCTTATCGGACATGCCCACAGTAAGTACTCAATCATGTCAGGCAACCGCGTGAAAAACGAAAACCTGCCAAACCTGAAGAAGGCACTGGAACGCGTCAATAGCCTCGACAAAGACGGCCTGAAAGAACTCTACAAGGAAATCATCAAAAATACCACCTTGTCTGACAAGGGTGGCGCCGGTCTTGGTTTCGTCGATATGGCCAGGAAGTCCGGGGAAAAGCTCGAGTGGGCCTTCGTACCGGTAGACCACGAGTACTCGTTCTTCTGCCTGAAAGTCAACATCGCTCGCGTAAAAGAAACAGTTCTATAACAACATTAATAAACTATGATCATCATGGAAATTCTAACATTAGAAGGAACCGCTGACACACCAAAGATCATTCTCGACAAACAGAATGGAATATTCGAAATATCAGGACGGTCGCTGCCTGAGGATTCCGCGGAGTTTTACCGCCCTGTCCTGGAATGGATAAGCCGCTATTCACAGCAACCAAACCCATCTACTGATTTTGTATTCAAACTGGAGTACTTCAACACATCGTCATCGAAGCTAATTCTCGACGTCCTATCTTCTCTTGAAGACATCGACGGAATGACCATTCACTGGTGCTATCCGGAAGACGACGAAGATATGGAAGAAGCTGGTAAAGAATTCTCCGAACTGGTCGAGATCCCTTTCGAATACAAAGTTCACTAAGACTGAAACGCCTGGACCATCGTCATAAACCTTCGACAACATGAGTGAAGAAATTCTAAAAGCCCTGACGCAGCTCTTCGCGATCATTTCTAAACAGGATGATGGCGTGACTGCGCAGGAAAGGGAGTACGTAATCCGGTTCTTTCAACAGGAACTCGACCAGGATTCCATTCGCGAATACGTCGAATACTTCGATGAGATATCGGGCTACAATCAACAGCTTGCAGACGACAACAATCGGTTGACATCCGTAAAGGACTCTGTCCGAACCCTGGGAATTTGTCGCAAGATCAACAAGACCCTCACACAAAAGCAGAAGGTAATTGCACTCATCCGATTGCTGGAAATGGTAATGTCGGAGGCTACTGTTTCATCACAAGCGATGGAGATCATTACGACAGTTGCAACGGTGTTTAACATTGACCCTTCCGAATACCGTCTGATCGAACTGTTCGTTCAGTCCGACGGGTCGGAGGAATCTTCTGACCTGCGAGTCATCCAAACTCTACCCTCAACAGAAGCTGACCGGCCGGGTGAAAACAGGCTCATCTTCTTGGCAATCCGAAGTGTCTCGACATATTTCGTAAAGTACATCGGCCGAGAATCCAATGTCCTCAACGGATTCATCATGCAACCCCGACGTATCTATCTGTTTTCACACGGAAGCAGCCTGAAGACGACAACGGGAGAAGCCGTCTACTACAGCGATCTCGTCGCTCACTTCAACAAAGACCTGCAATCGATCAAACTCTCTTTTCAGGCAAGCATCGAAGAGTATGCATTCGCAAACGGAGCTACCGGACTGCGCAACATTGAATTATCGGAGGGTCCGGGAAAACTCATCGGCATTATGGGTGCCAGCGGCGCGGGAAAGACGACCCTCCTGAATGTCCTCGCGGGACTCGAGCAACCGAAAAAAGGAGAAATCCGAATCAACGGTTTAGACCTGCATTCCGACAAAGGCAAGATCCATGGCGTCATCGGATATGTCGCGCAAGATGATTTGCTCATTGAAGAGCTGACCGTGTATCAAAACTTATACTTCAACGCAAAGCTTTGCTTCGCAGACCTTCCGGAAGAAAAGCTTCACGAACGCGTGCTAGAGGTATTGAGGAATCTTGGACTGGATCAGCGAAAGGATCTCAGGGTCGGAAACGCCTTGGAGAAGACGATTAGCGGGGGGCAGCGAAAAAGACTCAACATTGCACTCGAACTCATCCGGGAACCAGCGATCTTGTTTCTGGATGAACCAACCTCGGGCCTGTCATCCCGTGACTCCGAAAACGTCATCGACCTGCTTAAGGAGCTGTCAATCAAAGGCAAGCTGATCTTCGTCGTCATCCACCAGCCATCCTCCGAAATCTATAAGATGTTCGACAAGATGATCATCATGGATACCGGGGGGTATCCGATATACAACGGGAGCCCGGTCGAAGCGATAACGTATTTCAAAAAGGCCACACATCAAGTCGACAGCAACCGAGGCCAATGCGAAACTTGCGGAAACGTAAACCCGGAGCAAATCTTCAACATCGTCGAAGCCAAAGTAGTAGACGAATACGGACAAGCAACGACAAAGCGCAAGGTAACGCCATTGCAATGGCATGACATGTACCAAAACTCCTTTGAACCCGCAAAAATCGAACAAATCAAGGAGCATCCCGCGCATTCACTTAGCATTCCCTCCCGATTCAGGCAGAGTATTATTTTCGCAGCCCGCGACGTACTGGCAAAGATTAGCAACAAGCAATATCTACTGATCAACCTACTGGAAGCACCGGTACTCGCCGCCATGCTATCCTTTGTAATCCGATATAATAACTCCCCCGACGGAACAGCGTACAGCTATCGCTACAACGATAACATACCCGCGTTCCTGCTGATGAGTATTATCGTCGCACTGTTCATGGGATTAACTGTCAGCGCTGAAGAGATCATCCGGGATCGGAAAATTCTGAAACGCGAAGCGTTCCTGAACCTCAGTTGGAACAGCTATCTGGTTTCCAAAATATCAATTCTATTTGCTCTCTCCGCGGTACAGACACTGCTATTCGTGCTCGTAGGACATTTCGTTCTGGAGATTCACGGCATGACACCAGCTTTTTGGCTCGTTCTGTTCAGCACTTCGTGTTTTGCAAACATACTCGGACTAAATATTTCATCCGCGTTCAATTCTGCTGTTACTGTATACATCATTATCCCTCTCTTACTTATACCCCAGATGATCCTCAGCGGGACTCTCTTCAGCTTTGACAAACTGAACGATGTGATCAGCACAAAAGGCAAGACACCCATTGTAGCCGATCTCATGGCATCTCGCTGGGCATACGAGGCGCTCGCCGTGCACGCGTTCAAGGCAAACGAGTTTCAAAAGCCATTCTTTGAGTACGAACGAGAAAAAGCACTTGCCGACTTCCAGGCGGCACATCTCGTTGCAGAACTGATTGAACGTGCCAGGTTTATCGACGAAAATAAAAACGCAGATGACCCCACCACGCAGGCGACCCTAGCAGCAAACACTCGTCTCCTGCAGCGTACCATGCGAGAACACTCCATTGGAACAGATGGAAAGGATACAATAGCATTGCTTCAGGAGTTTAAAAGAAAGAACCAGGAGCGTTACAATCAAAATGTGGCACTGCAGGAAAAGAAGATGCAGTATTATCAATCTCACGGCTGGGATGTAAACTGGCATAAAGACAGGTATTTCAACCAAAGCCTCTCAGATCTGGTGCGGAACGTAAACACCTTGGACCGCCTGATCGAATATGATGGCCAGCTCATTCAGCTTACCGATCCGATTTTTCAGCGCATTACACCATCGCATATACTGGACTATCGCGCGCCGTACTTTGCTTCTGAAAAGAATCTGTTCGGTATATCGATTGACACATTCGTCTTTAACATCATTGTACTATGGACCATGTGTGCCGTGCTGTATCTGACACTGTCTACACTGGCTCTCCGAAAGCTGATCGATCTGTCGGCCAAGTTCCATTTGATTATCCCCAAAACCAAAAACAAACAATTGAAAATCCAAAAACAACCAAAATGAAAACAGTCCTTTTTGTTCTATCCCTTGCCTTTCTGGCAGCGTGTACTCCAAAGAACACTATCGATGAATTGGAGTTGAAAAGCGCGCTGGATTCGCTGAAAAACCCAAATGCGTTCATCAACCAGGAGGTTGTGAGCAGTATCCTCGAGCAGATTCCAAGCCCCCTTGAAATCTCTGTTCTACTAAAAGAATCCGGAGTTGGCTACAACGACCAGGTCATTAATTCACCTTCAAACATCGCGCGGTATCACAGCATATATCAAAAAGCGCTGAATCTGGGGATTTACGGAGCCGATCTTGGTTATACCAATATCTACAATCAGAACGCAGAGGGCATCCGCTACCTCAGCTCGATAAAGACCCTCGCCAACGATTTGAACATCGGCCAGTTCTTTGACCTGAAAACGATCAGCAAGCTGGCCCTTAACAGCAACAATCTCGATTCGCTGCTACTGGTCACGACCCAGAATTTCAACTCGATCAACAGCTACTTGCAGCAACAAAACCGATCGAATCTTAGTGTGTTACTGCTTGTCGGTGGTTGGTTGGAAGCTATGGAAATTATTTGCGATGCGGCATCCAAGAATCTGAACAACCGTCCTCTCGTCGAACGCATCGGAGAACAAAAGATCATCCTGGAGCAGCTCACACTGCTGCTGTCCTTCTATAAAGGCGATCCGAATATGAAAAACCTCTACCATGATCTCGAACAGTTGAAAGCAATTTTCGACGGTATCGAAATCACCTATACGTACGTAGAGTCGTCCATCGAAATTGTGGATGGCGTAGCTGTCATCAAGGATAACAGTTCGACTACCATAAGTATTACGGAACAAGACGTACTTGACATCAAGAAGAAAATCAACTCAATAAGAAACAAAATTGTAAGCTAATTAGCCATGAAAAAATCCATATTTGTACATCTCCTGTTAACAACAATCATTTCACTTCAATCCCTGGCGCAATGCAAGAGCGAGGAACTGAGCAACTCATGTGTGCCCAAACTCGCCGCGAGCGGATTCAACTTTCTGAAGACATACAAGATTGATGGCGAAAAGGATCTGACGAAGGTTGAATATTCCTATGTGTTTACAAAAGGCACCCAGTATATGATTGCCCTCTGTGGAGAAGACGAGGGCACGATCATGGTCACACTCTATGACTCAGAGCGCAACAAGGTTGCAACGAACAAAGTGAAAGGATCCCTGCTCACTGGCCTGGTATACCCCTGCAACGCCACGGGTATCTACTACATTCAGTACACGTTTGAAGGGTCGTCCCAGCGGTGTGGCGGAAGTGCCCTAGGCTTTAAGAAATGAGTCCAGATGCCGTCGGTTACCATAACGCACATCCCCCGTCGCGGACGTTGTAGGGTGAGCTCATAGGTAGCTGACGGCACAAGGACTTGGATACTATAGAGAACTATCCTAATTTATAGTACGAAAACCCATCCCAATGATCCGAAGTATTATCGTAGATGACGAACTCAAAAGCAGGGAAAGCCTCAAAATCCTTGTAGAGGACTACTGTGAAGGCATTACTGTAAATGCGACGTGCCAGAATGTAGACGAGGCCGTACAGGCAATCAACGACTTCAGACCCGACGTGGTCTTCCTCGACATACAGCTACAAGGTGAAACCGGATTCGATCTGCTCACTCGATTCGGGAATTTTGAGTTCGACGTCATCTTTACGACCGCATACACCGAATATGCGATTAAGGCGTTTAAGTTCTCAGCCATTGATTACCTACTGAAGCCCATTGACATCGGAGATCTGCGTAAAGCCATTGAGAAGGTTGCGAAAAACAAAGACACTGCAGTCACCGATCGGCTCCAACAGCTTCTGCAGAACCTCAGGAGTGGATCACCAGAAAATTACAAGCTGGCACTGCCTACGTCAGATGGCCTTGTATTTGTGAAAGTCCATGACATTCTCTACTGTCAGGCCTCGAGCAACTACACGGAGATCGTAATGGCCGACAACAAGCGATACATCGTCAGCCGTACTCTGAAAGAGTACGACGACATGCTCGGCGAACAAAACTTCTATCGCATTCACCACTCCTATCTTATCAATCTGAACGGTATCAAGAAATACGTCCGGGGCGAGGGGGGATATGTGATCATGAGTAACGACAAGCCCCTTGACGTGTCTAAACGCCGAAAAGAAGGCTTTCTTTCCAGAATAAAGGTGTAAAATCGGCTTTCCACTTACTCAGAAATCACGACCAGTTAATCATTCGACCTTCCAGCCGGCTCATCTGGTGTTGATCTTTGCACCACGATTATCAATATCATATGAAACGGTTCATCCTCCTACTCATCGCGCTTCTAATAACCCTTGCCGTCGTCTTTGCCAGAACACCACAACCTCCGGATCAAGCCCCGCAGCGCTTGGAGACACCCGGATTTGAGCTGCGGATTGGTTCCTGGCACTTCGGCTCGTAAACTCCAGGCACTATGACAGAGAAGCGGTAACCCATAAAACCCTCTTGTGAACATCACTACCGAAATCTACATATGGTCCGTCGGCAAGAATTTCGAACTGCTGACGTTCAACGAGCCGTTCGCTCGCCACATGGAAAAACGGTACGGAATCAAGCTGGCAGTTGGCAAGACGGTCCTGGGAGATTGCAGCGGGTCTGAACTAGCAGACCTGCGTGCAAAATGGACAGCACAATACAAACGCGTGTTGAAGGGAGAGAGTATCCTACTAGAGGAAGATCACTCGGGGGAAACACTCCGATACTCACTAAGTCCAATCACGGAAGAAGAGGATATTGTCGGGGTAATGGTCCTGGCACAGAAGGCAGACGAGTCGGTACTTCCGCAGGACGCCAGCATGGGAGAGGCTAGCGAAAAGACTGCAGAACTTAGGTTGATGACCCTGCGATCCATACTCAACTCCCATTTCATATTCAACGCCCTCAGTTCCATACAGTTCTTCATTGCGCGGAGCGAGAAGATCAATGCGATACGATTCCTTTCGATTTTCTCCAGATTTATCAGAAGCATCCTGACGCACGCGATTGCCACGTCCATTTCTGTCAGTGATGAGATGGCGATGCTGCAGAATTATGTGGAGATGGAAATGACCCGGTTCGAAGATACCTTCGATTTCGTGCTGGAGATCGATCCCGAAACCGACATGGAAGCAGTCCGGATCCCCCCGCTGTTGATTCAACCATTTGTCGAAAATGCCATCCTACACGGACTGTACAACATGAGCCAGAAAGGAAAATTGTTGATCAATGTATATGAGGCGGATCACTCCATTGTATTCCAGATCGAAGATAACGGCGTCGGACGTAAGAAGGGATTGACCCTGAAACGGCGCAATTCTCCCGATCGGGAACCCCTCGGCCTGAAACTCGCGACAGAGCGCTTACGCCTTATCCCCGGGCCGACGCCAGCGAGGCTGGAAATCACTGACCTGGAAGACAATGGAGTACCCTGCGGCACGCGTGTGATCATTACAGTCCCAAGGCAAACGCTGCCATAAAAAAGACCCCGTTTACTTAACGTAAACGGGGTCTGAGATGGTCATGTCACCCGATTAATAGGGATTGTTCTGCTCGATCAGAGGATTCTGCAGGATGTGACCAAAGTGGATCGGATATAGTTCGTAGCCCGCCGGCGGATTCAACCCCCGCTCAACTGCGTTGCTTAGGAACCGTCCGTGCCGGTTAAGGTCATTTCTGCGTTCGCCTTCACCGACAAATTCCCGCGCCCGTTCGTCGAGGATAACATCCCTGAACTCCGCTTGCGTCAAGGAACCAGGGGCGATGTCAGGGTAAACCGATTCGTCCTGTTCCTCAGGAGTGCCAACCGCGCGCGCCCTTCTGCGAACCCTGTTCAATGCTTCATATGCATCTGCAGTAGCTCCGCCAGGACTTTCGTTAACTGCTTCCGCATAGGTCAAAAGGATATCGGAAAAACGAAGGATAGTGGTATTCAGGCCCGTTTTTAGGAAGCCAGTACCCAAGTCGATCTGGTAGTGTTTGATGACAAGGGGTTGTATCAACTCCACTTCCTCCTGCACAAACTCCCCGTTGGAGACCTTCCAGTAAAAGGGCATTCTATCCCGCATGCTCCACCATTTGCGATAGGTGTCCGGGGTCGCATCGAAGAACTCTTGCACGACCTCGCCCATTGAAGATCCTCCTTCCGACGACCAGCGTATATCGATGTTCGTGACCGGGTGCTTCTGTGCTTGGGGCGTAAAGCGGAACACGGTGTGGTTTCCAAGGTTGGTGGTGTTATCACCTCCGTTGATATGCTGGGCGGAGAAAAGATGCTCCGACCCATTCTCCAATGAAGGATCCGGGTCCCAGATATCCTTGTAATCCTTGTAAAGTTCATAGACTCCCATATCCATCACCTCTTTTGCTTTAGCAGCTGCGTTGACCCAGTCTCTTTTCTGAAGATAAACCTTTGCTAGCAGTCCTTTTGCAGAGCCCACGGTAGCCTTACCTGCCTTTTGATGCGTAGCATTGAAAGGTGCCAGTCTGATTTCCGCGTCCTTGAGATCATCAATGATTTGCTGATAGGTTTGCTCCTCAGTACTTCTCGGAAGTGCTACGTTGGAAAGATCGAACGTTCCACTGGTGTGGAGCGGTACACCTCCAAAGTTTTTCACGAGATTAAAATAAAGTAACGCCCGGAGGAACTTCGCCTGACCGATGTACTCGTTCTTGACCTGGTCACTGAGGTTGGAGGCCTCCAGTTTATCGATCAACGTGTTGGCGCGGTTGATACCGAGATAGCAACCCGTCCACATGAAGTCAAACAACTGCGTGCTTTCATTCCAGGTGAAACTCGCCCACTCGTCCGGATTGACGGATCCGTTTCTGTTATGCATGATATCCGTCGTAAAATCACCCATGATAAAATAGGCGATATCCTTATAGAGACCTTGCTCGGTGAGTAAAACCGCGTACACTCCTGCGATAGCCAGTTCAGCATCCGCTGCGCTTTTGTAGAAGTCGTTAATACCGGGATTACTGAACAACTCTTCTTCAAGAGGTCCGGTACACGACACAAGACTCATCACAAGTGTCAAGAATATAGATGCAATATATTTTCTCATAATTTCTGTCTTAATTGTTGACAATGACTTAGAACCCGACGTTCAGTGAAGCGCGGAACCCTTTGAGCGAAGGATACGAGAACCGGTCCACACCTTTTACATCGTTAACCGTTCCATACGAATTGACTTCCGGATCGTACCCTTTGTAGTCGGTGAACAAAAAGAGATTGTCAGCTGCGACACCCAGCTGTAGTGAACGCAGCCACTTCGCGTTCAACTTCGACACCGGTAAATCGTACGCCAGGGAGATCGTTCTGATCCTGACAAAGCTACCATCCACTACGCTGCGGGTGCTGATGATACTGGCGATACCCTGGTTGGCTGCGGGAGTTGTACCATTCGGATTTTCAGGTGTCCAACGGGCTTCGCGATCCTCCCGCAGCAGGTTCGTTGAACCTGTGAGTTTGTTACCTACCGCAAAGTTGGCTACCTCCTGTCCGATCTCACCGTACATGAAAACATTCAGACTGAATTGTTTCCAACGGAAGTCGTTGTTGAAACCAAAAATAAAGTCAGGGTTCGGATCACCGATATAGGTGTCATCCGCCTCTGTGAAGACACCGTCGCCGTTGAGATCTTTGTAACGCTCAGATCCCGGCCGGTTATTGGGCTGGTGTCCGGCTTCATCGATTTCGGCCTGGCTGTTGTAAATACCCTCATAGATGGCACCCCAGAACGCCCCGACAGGTTGGCCTGGAGCGATCCGCACGATATGCGTTCCGTTGTGGTTGTTGTTGCCACCTCCGGTCCATCCAGTGAAGTAGAACTCAGCCCCACCGAGGTCGAGAACCTTGTTCCTGTTAATAGAGAAGTTGACGTTTGAACTCCAACCAAGTAATCCGGTGGTATTGATTGTGTTGAGAGTAATCTCGAAACCTTTGTTCTCCATCGAACCTACGTTCTGAAGGACACTGGCGTAACCACTTTCCCGGGGAAGCGGAGTATTCATCAACAGGTCTGTTGTCTTCTTCTTATAAACATCAAGTGTAACGTTGATGCGATTGCGGAGGAATGACATATCGAGACCGACGTTGAAATCCTGGGCTTTTTCCCAGCTTAGGTCGGGATTCTCGATATTTTCCGGCCAGGCTACCGGATTCAACTGTCCATTGAATCCATAACCGTTGCTGAAGTTGTTATACGCTGCAATAGTCGACATTGATTTGTAGAGACCAATGCGCTCATTACCGGTAAGGCCATATCCGACGCGAAGTTTCAACTGGTCAAAGAGATTCATGTTCTTGATGAAGTCTTCTTCGCTCAACCTCCAGGCTACCGCTCCGGAAGGGAAGAAACCGTATTTGTTGTTCTTACCGAACTTCGAAGATCCATCATATCGCGCCGTCGCCGTAAACAGATATTTGTCGTTAAGGATGTAGTTGATCCGACCGAGGTAAGAGAGCAACACCCATTTCGATTCGTACGAACTCGGCGGTTGTGGATTAGATGCGATGCCCAGGTTGCGGTATCCATAATAATCTGAAGGGAATCCGAATGCGCTCGCGGTCGTTGTTTCATTCTTTTCGTTCTGACTGGTGTAACCGACCAGCGCGGTCAGCTGATGCATACCACCAAACGTCCGCTTGTACTCAAGTGTGTTTTCGTTCAGGAAGTTGATGAGCTGCTGATTGGTCCGGGCAGCCTGCCCACCTGTGCTTCCGGCAATCCGGGAGCCGATAGGGTAATAGGTATTGTTGGAAAACTGCGAGAAATCCATACCTACCCGTGTCCTGAAATTCAAGCCATCAAGAATCTCATAGTTGACAAACATGCTTCCGACAGTGCGGATCGTCCGTGAATCGCGCTTGTAATTCTTCGCCATCCAGAGGGGTGTATCTTCCGCTAGCGCACCTGGAAAGCCAGCACCAGTGCGGGTAATGTTGCCATCGGCATCATACGCCGGCACGTTAGGTCGCGCATAAAAGATACTCACAATCATACTGGGTTCGTTGGAATAGCTCTTCGTATCGTTCAGTGCCCGCTGGTTGTCTGTGTGGCTGTACATCAGGCTAGTTCCGAACGTAAGCTTCTTGCCGATATTCGCATCGAGGTTGATGTTAGTCGAATAGCGCTTAAGTCCTGTCTCTATGATGACGCCCTGCTGATCCGTATAATTTCCAGACACCATGTATCGAATATTCTCAGTACCGCCGGAAAGAGAAAGCATGTGCCGTTGCGTTACCGCTGTTCTATACATCACATCCTGCCAGTCTGTGCCGACTCCCATTTCGGCGATCTGTTGATCGGAGAATGTATGTGGCCGTGCATTCAAATCGTCAGCTTCATTGACGAGCATCGCCCACTCAGTAGCGTTAAGCAGGTCAAACTTCTTCGCTACCTGCTGAAACGAAACTGAAGAGGAGTAGTCGACTTGTGCAACTCCTGTTTTTCCGCGTTTGGTCGTGATGAGTACAACCCCGTTCGTCGCGCGGGAACCATAGATGGCCGTCGCCGACGCGTCCTTGAGTATCTCTATAGACTCGATAGTCGAAGGGTCAATAGAATTCAACTGATTCGGAACCGTAGCTCCTTTCTCCGCCGCGACACTTTCGTAGTCATTGGAAATCGGGAAACCATCGATTACGTAAAGCGGTTGGCTACTGGCGGAGAGAGACGAAGTGCCCCGAATCTGGACGGAGACACCCCCTCCTGGTTCATGCGATGTTGTGCGGACTTGAACACCGGCCACTCGTCCTTGCATTGCCTGGTCTGGAGTCGTGATGAATACCTTCTTGAGATCTTCGCCATTCACCGAGGCGATCGCGCCGGTGAGATCCTGTCGTTTCTGCGTACCATACCCGACCACCACGATCTCGCTGAGTTGAGTAACGTCAACCTGGAGGCCGACGTCGATAGTGCGGCGATTCCCAACCGCTATTTCCTGCGAAACGAAGCCTATTGAACTGAAGACGAGTATAGCATTTGCGTTATCTACCTGGAGGTTATATACACCTTCAGTGTCTGTCACTGTCCCCATGGTGGTTCCCTTCACGAGCACGTTGACACCGGGGATTCCATCGCCTTTGTCGTCAGTCACTTTACCGGTCACGGTAGTAGCCTGAAGTATCTCGGCTGGCGCAATGTGCACACATAAACAAAATGCGAAGACGAGTACTCCACATAAAGCATAGCGCAATGCGGGCAGTCGTTGCCTTAGTAATGTTAAATTCATACGGTGATTTTAGTTTGGATGAGATATAAAGTGTGAGGTGGTTCGACGTATGCGGATTGGCACACGTGAACGGGGAAGCAGGCTACCTGGTAACCTGCTTCCGGTCTAGCTGGAGTCCATAGTCATTGTCCTTTGTTAAAGTCCGAGTCGATAGATTAAGTATCATGATCACTGCGCGACTACTCACGGGCAGATAGCTCTTTCGAGCATCCACACCGCACCTGATGACAAACTACTACTACTCTGTTTCCGGAAGGATCGGGTCATCTGATGACCCGTGAGCGGAAACCAACCCCTACCAGTATCCAGGCCTTTAAGGAAAGACGACGGTTGCTGGGTACGTAAACGATTACGGAATGTAGCTAAAAAACAGCACAACTCCGGGTACGTCACTCATATTTTTTTGTGACCTCCCACATATAAAATCTTGATATTTCGAAAAATCATTTTTTCGAAGGTGGCGGTTTTAGGCGATGTGTACGGGCATATAGCCGAAATTCGCCGCTCAATTGGCTTTCGATTTCTACTCCAAAACTTTCGAAGTAGGTCCGCAGCCGTGGACTGTTGACCAAAAAAAAGCCCCGTGTAAAAACACGAGGCTTCTGTTAAAGAAAGGCAACGACTTACTCTCCCAGGTATTATCCCAGTACCATCAGCGCTGGCGGGCTTAACTTCTCTGTTCGGAATGGGAAGAGGTGATCCCCGCCGCAATAGTCACCTTAAGATCATATGTGATTTTTTCGACCGGGACTTCCTCCCGCCGTCCCGACCCTTCGGGATCACCTTTTGAGTCTCTCGCGCCCTTCGAGCAACTTGCTCGAAGGGCGCCGGACTAAATGTGTTAATGACATTTGATGAAAGAATAGGAAAAAAAAGCAAGTGGTGCCCGCGCTCGGCCTCTGCGGCCAGCGGCGGGTAAAAGCGAGCACATAAAGTGTCGTCTTGCCTTGGGGGTGAAGTGAGCGATAGCTCTGCCTCACCCCCCTTTGGTAAAGTGAGCAGCAGCTCTACTTCACCGGAAGCGTTCGGGTAATTAGTACTGCTCGGCTTTGTCATTTCTGACTTTACACCTGCAGCCTATCAACGTCATCATCTCTGACG
>JBIQJZ010000313.1:0-3139 GCA_044507115.1 Flammeovirgaceae bacterium
GCCGTTGAGTACTTTATCTCCTACTACGATTATTATCAGCCCGAGGCATATATTCCTTCATCCAATCTCTACATAGAAAAAGACCTTTCGATCAATGAGGAGATCGAGAAACTTCGCCTGAGCGCGACGTCCTCCCTGCTCACGGGCAGAAGGGATGTTATTGTGGTTGCGTCAGTATCGTGCATCTATGGCATCGGCAACCCCGAGGAATTCGGCAAGAACGTCATCAAATTAAAAACCGGTGAACTGATCGCACGTAACAGGCTGCTGTTCGGGCTCGTGGATATACTCTACAATAGAACGGAGGCCGAGTTCAAACGCGGGACTTTCCGCGTCAAGGGTGACACAGTGGACATCTTTCTCGCCTATGCTGATTACGCATTGAGAATCTATTTCTTCGGTGACGAAATCGAGTCGATTCACCGGATCGATCCTCAGTCGGGGAAAAAAATATCCGATGAAAAAGCTGTCACCATTTACCCGGCAAACCTTTTCGTCACAGGCAAGGAATCGTTGCACGTAGCGATGCGCGAAATCCAGGACGACATGGTCACGCAAGTTGGAATGTTTGAGACCGAACGCCGTCACCTTGAAGCCAAGCGACTCAAGGAACGCACGGAGTTTGATCTTGAAATGATGCGCGAACTCGGATATTGTTCCGGGATCGAAAACTATTCGCGCTATTTCGACAGGCGACGGCCAGGAGCGCGTCCATTCTGTCTGATCGATTACTTCCCCGATGATTTCCTGCTGGTGGTTGACGAGAGCCACGTGACGATCCCGCAGATTCGGGCGATGTGGGGCGGTGACCGCTCGCGCAAGGTCAACCTGGTAGACTATGGATTCCGGCTTCCATCAGCACTGGATAACCGACCGCTTACATTCAATGAATTTGAATCACTAATCAACCAGACCATCTACGTCAGCGCCACTCCGGGTGAATACGAACTCCGGAAGTCTGAAGGAGTTGTTGTTGAGCAGATTATTCGGCCAACCGGATTGCTGGATCCTGAAATCGACGTACGACCGAGCAAGAATCAGATTGACGATCTGTTGGAAGAAATTGACGAACGCGTAAAACGCAGAGAGCGCGTGCTGGTTACCACCCTGACGAAGCGCATGGCAGAGGAGCTGACGAAGTTCATGGACCGTGCTGGGGTGAAATGCCGGTACATTCACTCGGAAGTGCCAACCCTTGAGCGCGTGGAGATATTGCGCGAATTGCGACTGGGTGTGTACGACGTACTCGTCGGCGTAAACCTTTTGCGCGAGGGACTTGACCTTCCGGAAGTATCACTCGTTGCGATCCTCGATGCGGACAAGGAGGGTTTCCTCAGGAATCAACGATCGCTAGTCCAGACAATCGGCCGCGCGGCACGAAACGTCAACGGTCGCGTGATCATGTATGCAGACTCGATTACGGAATCGATGCAACAAGCGATCGATGAGACAAACCGACGCAGAAAGATTCAGCTGGATTATAACGAAGCGCATGGCATCACGCCGCAAACGATCCTTAAAACAACGCAATCAATTCTCGGCCAGACCAAAGTAGCTGACTCACGCAAGGGTGACAAACGCTACTACGTGGAAAACGAGGAGACCACTCTTGCCGCCGACCCCGTGGTGGCCTACCTGTCGAATGATGAACTCCTGAAAATGCGCGACCGAACGCGCAGGGCGATGGAAAAAGCTGCGAAGGAACTTGAATTCATGGAAGCGGCTCGCCTTCGCGATGAATTCCTCGCAGTTCAAAAGATGATCGAAGATCGGGGGATCAAAAACTAGCGATTCAGGATAAGAATAACATCAGGATCGCCAGCTAGCAGCCCATGGGAACAGCTTTTTACCGCGACCTTGTTGATGATCCTTCGTGTTGCCGTCGTCATTTTCCTCATGTTTGCTTCTCCTGCGGTATATTCTCAGGAGACGACCCAGATGATGGTCGCGGTACATGCCGACCTGATCAAGAGTGACAACGACGGCCTGGTCAAGAAGATGCAGAGCGGAATTGAGGCCGCGTTTTACCCGGATATGCGATTCGCCGCCACCGTTGCCGCCGAGTGGTGGACGTCGGAAAGCCAACCGATCGCGATTGTCGGAGCGCGTGTCCAACCGATCGACGAGGCATTTATCAGAGCCCGGTGGCTGATCAACAAGGATGCTTCTATCGGGGCAGGATTCGCAAAACCTCTTTCCGGAAACCTATCCATAGAGGCTATCACCGACTTCTACTTCGACGGCAATATATCTATCCGAGGCGGAGTCAGTTATAAACTACGACCATCAGACTAAACAGAAAATGCAGGCTCTTGGCCTGCATCTTCCGTTTCATGCGTAGGGCAAAGCCCTTCTCAATTATTTTGCAGCCGAGAAACGTTTCGCCACCTCGTCCCAGTTGACCACGTTCCAGAAAGCGGTGATATAATCGGGTCTCCTGTTCTGATAATTCAGGTAGTAGGCGTGCTCCCATACATCGAGACCCAGAATGGGTGTCCCTTTGACTTCGGCTACGTCCATGAGCGGATTGTCTTGGTTCGGCGTTGACGTGATCTGCAGCTTCTTGCCGCCGTCAACAATAAGCCAAGCCCAGCCTGAACCGAACCTGCCAGCAGCAGCGGCCGCAAACTTGGTCTTGAATTCATCGAAACTTCCAAACGCGGCATTAATCGCGTCGGCTAACTCCCCGGAAGGGCTTCCACCGGCATTGGGCCCAAGAATCGTCCAGAACAGGCTGTGGTTATAATGACCACCGCCGTTATTTCTCACGGCGGCGGGGTACTTTGACACATTCGTGCAAATCTCTTCTATGCTCAGCTTTTCGGCATCAGAACCGGCGATCGCATTATTCAGGTTCGTGACATAGGCGTTATGGTGTTTGCCATGGTGGATTTCCATGGTCCGGGCATCGATATGGGGCTCAAGAGCATTAAACGCATAGGGAAGTGCAGGAAGTGTAAAAGCCATAATTCAAATTGTTTTAGTTTGAAGATTATAAAAGCAGTCAAATATACAACCGCAAAACCACCGATAAAATTCGATTGATGGCGAAAAAAAGCTGATTCTTAATACAGGTAAATCCGGAACACCATTTTACAGCAGCCGAATGTCCTTCAAGTCTCGCGCAGGCGCTTGAAGA
>JBIQJZ010000314.1:0-3076 GCA_044507115.1 Flammeovirgaceae bacterium
CCGAAGTGCTGAAGGAAGCACCGACTAAAGTAAGAAGGACTGGCAAAGCCGACGGAATAGGCGATTTCGGAAATGGTACCGGCATCCTGTTCGATCATTGATTTCGCGCGGGCCAGTCGAAACGACCGGATGAACTGAGAAGCCGACTGGTTGGTTAATGCGCGTAGCTTACGATGAATCTGAGAGCGACTCATGCCCACTTCCCTGCCTAACTGGTCGACACTGAACTGCTCGTTCCCGATGTTTGCTTCGATCGCGTTCTTGACGCGCGTTAGGAAGTGCTCGTCTATGGAGGTGAGTTCCGTTTCTTCCGGCATCAGCAGCACGTGGCGATTAAACTTTTCCCGTAGCTGTTGCCTGGAATAGATTAGGTTGGCGATTCTCGCTTCTAGTTCTTGTGGGACAAACGGTTTGGTTACGTAGTCATCCGCGGCTTGGCGCAAGCCTTGAACCCTGTCTTCGGAGGATGACCGAGCTGTGAGCAGGATCAAAGGAATGTGACTTGTCTTCTCATCGTGCTTTAGTGCAGCGCAAACCTCATATCCGTTCTTGAGGGGCATCATTACATCACACACAATCAAGTCAGGGATGATTTCGATTGCGAGGCGTATGCCATGTTCGCCATCATATGCCTCGGCGATCTCATACTGGTCGCGCAGGATGGTTTTGATATAGGTCATCACGTCATTATTGTCCTCAATCAGCAGCAACAGCGGTTTTCCAGGCGACACGGGTGAAAGAAGTTCGTGTGAGTCATAGCCCTCTGCCGGACTGGGAGAATGGTAGTCGTTGCTTTCCTGATCTGGTATATCATGGACGATATCATCGGTAGCCAAGTGAGCAGTTCCGAGCGGAAGAACGAATGACACGGTTGTCCCGCTGTCCGGTACACTCTTCACTTCAATTTCCCCGCAATGCAACTCAACAAGTTCCTTAGCCAGTGCAAGACCTATGCCTGTTGCTCCTCCTTGAGAAACATTGTCCTTCTGTTGTGTACCCTGATAGAAGCGGTCGAAGACGTGCGCGATGTCATGTTCTGATATACCCTCGCCGGTATCGGACACGGCAATTAGGCAACACCGGTCATCGGATTCCTGCGATACAGTGACCGTTCCTCCGCCAGGGGTAAATTTCAGGGCATTCGAGAGAAGGTTGATAACAACGGTTTCGATTTTTTCAACGTCAAAGCAGACCTCCAAATGATTGTCCTTAAATGCTGTAACGAGTGAAATGTTTTTGATTTCAGCCATTGTGTCAAACGACATAACGACCCCCTTTACCAGGGGAACGATGTCGCGCTGCGATGCAGCTAGCCGTAGACTGCCGGCCTCGAGTTTGGAAAGATCCAGTAGTTGATTGGTCAGCGTCAGCATTCGGCTGGCATTCTTTCGCATGATCTCCAGCTGCGATTTCAGCTGGACGTCGTTGACCGATGCGTTCAGGGTTTCGATAGGACCCAGGATAAGTGTCAATGGCGTCCTGAACTCGTGCGAAATATTTGCAAAGAAGCGAGATTTCATCCGTTCCACCTCTTGTCCTTTTTGAACCAACTGGCGATTCTTTCGTGCAACGAGACGCTGCCGGTTGTAAAGGAGGACGAGAAAGATGATTATCACAATGCCTGAGAACACGTAGGTGTTCCGTTTGAACGCTTCCGCCTCTTGCTGTTGTTTGAGAGCCGAGATCTGTTGATCCTTCTTCTCGGCCTCATAGTTTTCCCGCAGTTCTTCAACAAGTCGTGCCTTTTCTTCGTTGTATAGTGAGTCATTTAGCGCTACATAGTTTGTCATTGCTTCCAGCGCATTTCGGTATTCATGACGGTGCTGCCGCGTCTTAGCGATAAATGCATACGCAAGCTTCTGGTCGACTTGCAGTCCTTGGTCCCGCGCCAATTCCAACTGCATTTCTCCGTAGATCAAGGCAGAGTCGAGTTTTCCCATGGCGAAATAGTTCTCCGCGATATGGCCGATCACGTACACTTCCTGGTAACTGAAGCCAGCTTCCTTCGCGAGATTCAACGCGGCCATGAGATAGTGCGTGGCGCTGTCAAATTGGCCCGTAGCAGACCAGTAGCTTCCGATGTTGTCGTAGTTTGTAATGAGCAGATCGGGATTTTTGGTGGCTTCCGATATTCTCAATGACTTTGAGTAGTAGTGAAGGGCAGAGTCGCGATGGCCCAACATGCTATGAACGGAACCGATATTGGTCAGGGACCAAGCCTGGAGATTTTTGTTCTTGATTTTCGTGCTGATAGAACGTTCCTTGTGCATGTATTCCAAGGCCTTGTCAAGGTTGCCGGCTTCTTCAAAAGTTACTCCGAGGTTCCCCAATAAGAAGGCCAGCGCTAGTGTATCGCCTAGCAATTGGTAATATTTCTCCGACTCAAGGAAATGCTCGATCGCTTTTGAGTGATTCCCTCTAACGCTGTTGAGTATTCCGAAATTTTGGTGACCGCGTGCGATCATCGATTGGTATGCGATGGATTCTGCCATCGCGAAGGATTTCTCGGCTGCAATGGTAGCGCTGTCGTAATCCCCTCTCTGAAAGTATAGCAGGTAGCGTTGGTTGTAGCACTCAGCGAGCAGCTTCGGATCGCCCAGTTCCTCGCTGATGCGAGTAGCCCGGGATTCATATTCAAATCCGGTATCGAGATCACCCGTCTTTAACTTGATGTACGACATTACTATCAGGCACGAGGCGAGACCCTCGGGGTGATTCACGCTGTCCAGTAGTGTGAGGGCACTGCGGGCGAGACTGTCGGCGCGCGGGATATCAGTCCCGACATACGTCTTAGCCTGTTCGATGAGATCATTTACCGCAATGGTATCGACATCGATCGTCGGAAGAGGCAATGCTCCGCGCGCATCGTCACGGCATGCGACTGATGCAAGTGCTAGCAGAACGACGAGCAGTATTCCTAAACGAGACATGGGTAGTCACAATATACCAATACTTGCGGAGTCTGCCTCCCCAAAGGCAGGTTATGTCATCTGGTATCCCACAGTCCGCGGTGGTTCTCACGTGCTTTCCGCTGTAGTTCGACGAACTCCGCTGAGAATTTCACGTTTGGTGGTAC
>JBIQJZ010000315.1:0-3069 GCA_044507115.1 Flammeovirgaceae bacterium
CACACCGGGTTCGCCGGAGATCAGATAGGCAGTACGATCATCCGGTTTGAGAAAGGGCCGGGTCATAAACTCTTTCTTCGCCGGATCACATACGAAGATCAGGCTGGAGACACAACCGATGCGATGTATCACGCGGTCGTGCGATCGAATCTTCAGCCGCTGGTAGCAGCCTTCGGGATTGGAGCCTATTCCCCGAGTCGCGATGGGAGTGTTATCGATGTAACATCTTATGTCAACGGTGACAACGATATTCTGTTCTTCAGCGCTACGGCGCGAAAATCAATGCTGGTCGGAACCCTGCAAAGCAACATGTGCTACATCAAGGATATCAATTCATATCCTATGAACGTCGAGATCCGGACAATTAAGACGTATACCCAGACAAACTCACGAGCGACATTTACAATGGAGTTGAACACGTCGATCGTTTTACTTCCGGAAAAACCGATGAAGAAACGTTTCTCCGACAAGCGTGTGGGTTATTTCACGGAGCGGTATACAGACTACGACGCGAATCCGCATGGCGTAAAGGTTGTTAGCTTTATCAAACGATGGAGACTGGAACCGCGGGAGGAAGATGTGGAGCGATATCTCCGTGGCGAATTGGTCGAACCGAAGAAGCCAATTGTTTATTATATCGATCCCGCGACGCCGAGGAAATGGGTTCCGTTTCTTATCAAAGGTATCGAGGACTGGCGAGTAGCCTTTGAGAGAGCTGGATTTAAAGACGCTATTCACGCGCGTTTTTCGCCTGGAGACAACAGGTCTATCTGGAGCCTGGAAGATGCCCGTCACTCCGGTATTGTCTATAAGCCCTCATCGATTGCGAACGCCGCGGGACCCATTGTCACAGATCCGAGAAGCGGTGAGATTCTGGAGAGCCATATACACTGGCATCACAACCTCATGTCCATTCTGCGCAACTGGTATGTTATTCAATGCGGTCCCGTCGATGTGAGAGCGCAACAGATGACGTTTGATGATAGCCTCATGGGAGAGCTGATTCGTTCTGTGGCAGCACACGAAGTTGGTCATACCCTGGGGTTAACGCATAACTTTGGCGCCAGCTCGACAGTACCGGTTGAGAAGCTTCGCGATCGCGACTGGCTCGAAGAGCACGGTCACACGCCTTCGATCATGGACTACGCACGGTTTAACTATGTTGCCCAACCGGAAGACAGTGTTGGTGAACGGGGGCTCATCAGCCGGATCGGAGCGTATGATCTTTGGGCTATCGAGTGGGGCTACCGGTGGTACCCCGATTTAAGCCCGGAACAAGAGCGACCGGTACTAAATAGATGGATCGTGGAGAAGATGTCGGACGATCGCTCACTCTGGTTCGGATCTGAGTTCTCTTCAGACGATCCGCGCACGCAAACCGAGGATCTCGGTGACAACGCCATGCAAGCAGGGCGGTACGGCATCAAGAACCTGAAACGCGTCGTTGCTGACTTGATGGAATGGACCTACCGTGAAAACGAGGGGTATGGTGACCTCACTGAACTGTATACAGGTGTTCTTCGCCAATTCGATTATTATGTCGGCCATGTCCTCGCGAATATTGGTGGCGTATACCAGACACCCAGGCTGGCGAGTCAACCGGAACCCGTATATCAAGGTGTGCCCGTCAGTTTGCAGCGCGATGCACTGGACTTTATCGGAGAACACGTCCTGACACCCCCGACGTGGCTTCTCGACACAACTATCCTCGCACGCTCCGGACATTCTGCAACTCAAGTCATCACGCGGATGCAAGATCGGGTTCTTAATTCCTTGTTCAATACAAATACACTACGTCGCATGATTGAACAGGAAGCGCTCTACGGCGATGGGGCATATCGATTGATTGACTACTTCAATGATATTGACCGGTTTATCTGGACCGAACTTGTGGAGGAGCAACCGATTCCGATCTACCGCAGAAATCTGCAGCGCGCTTACGTGGAGTCGCTGATTGGCCTTTCTACGAAAACAGGGAGAGAATACCGTGATGCGATACCGCTTGCGAAAAATAGACTATCGGAGTTACAGACCACAGTGAGGAAGGCGAAGCGCAAAGCGGATGATCCTATGACGCTTTTTCATCTTCAGTTCCTTGAGAATCGCTTGCGCGAAGTATCAGAGAAGTGACAGAGAAGGAACGTCTGACTGGCTGAAAAAACAAAACCCCCGGACGACTTCCGGGGGATTTTATTTACCTAACCTATACCTGAAGGTTGACTGTTATAGTCGGATTACATTAAAAAAATACTGTGCCAGGTGCTGGAGCCGACTTTGCGACCTCGATTTAATGCAAATTGGTATGCTGTACTGCTGATATGGGGAATGAGTTCCCCACTCGTGCGCCTTTCCGTGCGTGCGGGAACGGTTCTTTTGGTTGAAGAACTAAAATAACTGTCAGGATATGAAAAGGTTAGGTGTGGGACTCCTCGTTGCAGTCTCTCTTCTGCTGCTGGATTCCTGCGCGAAGAATCCGGTAACAGGAAAAAGCGAATTGATGCTGATGTCGCGCGACCAGGAGATTGCCATGGGTCGGCAATCAGACCCGGAGATTGTCGCATTCTTCGGAATCTATCCGGATGAGAAGCTGCAGCGTTTCATTGATGAAAAGGGCAAACAAATGGCAGCCATCTCGCACCGCAAGGAATTGCCTTTCGAGTTTAAGATCGTGGATTCGCCGGTGGTAAATGCATTCGCAGTGCCGGGCGGCTATGTGTACTTCACGAGGGGTATCATGGCACATTTTAACAATGAAGCTGAGTTTGCCGGAGTACTCGGACATGAGATTGGACATATCACCGCGCGTCACTCCGCTAAGCAATACACCAACGCGATGCTTGGGCAGGTGGGGTTGATTGCAGGGTCGATCATTTCTCCAGAGTTTGCGGAGATGGCGGACGTTGCACAAACAGGTCTTCAACTGCTTTTCCTGAAGTTCGGCCGCGATGCCGAGAGTCAATCAGATAAGTTGGGAGTGGAGTACTCAACGAAGATAGGTTACGACGCGGGCGAGATGGCGCATTTCTTCTCAACGCTTGAGCGGCTAAGCGCAGGAGGGGAAGTAGTGCC
>JBIQJZ010000039.1:0-21160 GCA_044507115.1 Flammeovirgaceae bacterium
GTTGGTAACGGCTACGCCGGGGACCCGACCCTGCAACATTTCAGCCAGGGTTGTCACGGGCTGATTCTCGAACTGCTTAGGAGAAATTGATGCGACTGATCCGGTGAGATCGCTCTTCTTCTGTGTTCCGTATCCGACGACAACTACTTCCTCCAGTGTCTTGAGGTCTTGTTTCAGAGTAATTGACAGAGAAGTTTGACTTCCGGGTTGGATCTCCTGGCTTAGGTAGCCGATAAATGAAAACACCAACACTGCGTTCGGGTCTGCCACGCGCAGTTCGAATCGCCCTTCGACGTCTGTGGTCGTACCGGTTGTTGTTCCCTTTATCAGGATGTTGACGCCTGGAAGTGGAACGCGATCTTCCCCCGTGACCTCTCCATGCACAAGCCTTTCCGACTGTGCGGCGGCACTGAGCCAGCAAAACAGGCATAGCGCAGCTATGCCCGCTCTTCGTAAAACATTTCGTGTAAAGTTAGGTTTCATAGATGATGGTTTAAATTGTTCTAAAGTAGATATGTCTGATTTATTGTGGCGCGTCCGTATTCCGGACCTGCTAGAGGGGTCTTTTAAGAATACCCAGAACTCACACCCCTTTAGGGCATATATGTCTGATATATAGGATGAAATTAGAAAATCTACACATTCATGTCAAGCGGGTTCGTAGTATTTCTCTTAAAAGATGCTAATGATGCCCCCCTGGTCAGGCTACGATGTTATAGTGTGGCTCAAAATGCTTCTGCATCGCCACCCGGAATTCTTCAGGGTTTCCCCGCCTCAGCACTTCGATCAGATCGGTATGGGTCACCGACGACGGTGGAAAAGGTTGCTTCAGATGCGCGTTGTAGTCTGTAATGTATTGAAACAACGGGAGCAGCATCTTTTGAAACCGGATTAAGGTCTCATTTCTGGTAATTCGGTAGAGTTCGGAATGAAATCGGGAATCGGCCTGTACACGTTCCATCTTGGACTGCGCCTTCTTCTCTTCTTCTACTATGTCCCCCAACTTGCGTAGGTCTTTCTCTGTCAACCGCGGAAACAGGAAATCTCCCAGGCCGACCTCTAGCATCAGGCGAAGCTGGAACAATTGAATAATGGACTCGTGGGCGAGGAACTGCGGTTTCAGCAGGCGCTCCATGCCGCTGAATATATCCGGTTCTGACATCACCGTTCCTCTTCTCTTCCGCACATCAATGAGACCCAACATTCTCAAGCGACTCATCGCCTCGCGCACTACACTTCGACTAACACCCAGAGCTTCAACGAGTTCTACTTCCTTTGGAATCGGATCGCCCGGTTTGAGATTGCGCTGCTTGAAAAATTCCAGCAATCGCTCTTCCACCTGGTCCGTCATCGTAATACTGGTCACTGGAGTAAGCGCTTCATGCATGATTTTGGAGTTATCGCGTGGTACATGTCCATTAATAAGGACGAGTCTCACAAATATCATATAAATATGATATATTAGACAACAAGACGCGATAAATCGCTACAAGGTCACTCCTACTCCGCCAAGCGCAATTCAGGATCGGTTGGCCGCCCTTCGCAATGCGGCTATATCGAACTTGGCCATCTGCATCATAGCTGCTGTGACAGCTTCTTTGGTTGCCGGATCGTTCATCAGTTTCGATAATTCAGCCGGTATCACCTGCCACCATACACCGTACCGGTCTTGTATCCAACCACAGCGACTTTCTTTCCCACCATCAGCAAAACGCTTCCAGTAGTAGTCGATCTCCTCCTGATTGTCGCATTCGATCACGGTAGAGTTTCCCTCCGTGAAGTCAAAAGCGTGTTTTTCCGCGCCTCCGCTCATTGCATTGAAGATACAGTCATGTGCCCTGAACTGGGCAAAGATCACCGGACCTCCTTCAGGATATGCCATTAATCGGGTACTCTCTTTGAATACCGATGTATAGAACTCAACCGCCTCGTCTACTAACCCGCTCTTTTCGTTTGCGAACAGAAATGCGGGTACCACCTTTTGCGGATTGTTGATGGCATCCACGTCGAGTTGCCAATTGACACCAAACTTGTCTTCAACCCAGGCGTATAGCGGACTCCAGTCGTATTTGTCAAGCGGCATCCGCACCTTACCCCCTTCGCTGAGCCGGGCGTACCATTGCCTGGTCTTGTCGGCATCACCACTACCATAGGCAAAATAAGAGACGGCTGGGGAGGGACTGAACTGAGCACCTCCGTTCAACCCCATGAAACGGGTGCCGTTCAATTCAAATATGACAACCATTGGACCTGCAGAAGCCACGCGGGCATCTTCAAACACCGAGCAATAGAATTCAGCTGCCTCCCGGGCATTGTTGTCGAACCAGATACAAGGATAGAGTTTCGTATTCATGACTATTTTGGAAAGCCCGCGCTCGCCTTCACTTCTTTGATCTGAAGTGTATGCCGCGCGGTATGAGCTGCCAGGAACAACATGTACTGATAGACGTCCACCGCGCCGCCGGGTGAGTCCTGCACGCGGTTGCGCATCTCGTCAACCGGCGTGCTCGTGATAAAGTTATGAATCTCCGACCGCTTCTGCTTCAACGCAGTGAGTGCTGTTACAGCATCCTCATATCTGCCCTTTGCTACCAACGCATCCATAGCCTTGTACTTCTCGCTGCGATTTTGCATCATGAACTTGATATCGCTGTCGGAATACTTGATCTCGCCACGGCGTTCGGGGTTGGCGGGTTTCCCCATAAAACCTTGTATCATATCAAAAAGCATGTCCTCGGTTAGCACGATATGTTCCAGGCAATCGCCTACTGACCAGACGCTGTCCGAAGGTCGATAACTCAATTGTGCGGCATTGAGTGATGCGACCGACTTTTCAAGTACGTCGTATGTCTCATTGTAGTAGCGAATCAAGGCTGTGCTATCACCGTTCGAATCGCCCGACTCCAGCACTTCTTTGAGATTCCGGAGACCGGTTTCGAAATCCTTGTTCATATCCATGAACACACCTGCCAGGTTCCACGGGTATGGAGACGTACCCGCGATTCCCCAGGTTACTTCGGTCTTACCGGGGTCTACCTCGCTTAAGGCGAAGTAGCCTTGCGGCGGCTCTCCGAAACCAAAATCAAGTTTGGACAGGATAGAATCGTATTCTACAATGCGGGTTATCGTCTGCGAGCCATTACCAACAACCTCGCTCTCCCACCGTAGTACGAATCCTTCAGTGCCATCAGCACCTGCGGGAATAACTTTTATCTGCGGATCCATCTTGAACCATACGCCGAACTCCTGCTGGTTGCCGACATACTTCACGTAGTCGAATACTTCGTGACGAGGTTTGTCGATGGTGACCGTACCGTGCGCTCTGAAGTCGTTCGGTACAAAAAGTGCTGCCACCAACGGTATCGCCAGTAACACCGCCAGTACAATAACAATGATCTTAATGGTTCTCATAACTTAGGTTAATGGGGTTGATTTTATCGCCTATCATTTGACGCGATGCTCCGTGTATTGTTTAAACTGATTGAGAATAGCCTGCCACCCTGCCTTCTGCATGTCCACCGGATTTTCATCTTCCGCTTCAAAGACGGTCGTTAGTCGTACTTTATCACCGACCGACTCAAATGATGTGATGACCCTCCGACCATCGGCCATGGTGTATGCGATCCTGCTCATAGGTATCACTTCATCGTAGACGGCGGTAAAATCAAATCCTCCACTTCCGTCTTTCGCTTCCATGCGAGCGAAGTACTCCCCACCGACGCGCAGATCGTTGCGGGCGTCGGGGCAATGCCAATCACTGGAAGCAAAGTTCCATTTGACAATGTGGGCGGGTTCCGTGTAGCGCTGCCACACGTCCTGAACGTTTCCTTTAATATCCGCTTCAATTGTGATGCTTTTTTCCATATGAGATTGTATTTCAAGTCACACTGCCGAGAGACCATGGTGCGACTAACAGTGTCACTAACTCATTGAGTACAGACCGAACGGATTGCCTTCGCTATCGACGCAAATCGAACTGAATCCAAATTCTCCAATCGAAAACTTACTACGAGTAACCTTCCCACCTGCTGCTGCTACGCGACCTTCTTCCACACTGCAATCCATGCAGGGGAAGTAAACCATCGTGTTAACGCACGCCCCATCGCCTTCTTTCGTTCCAGGCATTTCAATCAGGGCGCCAGAAACGGATGTGTCATCCATCTCTCCCGGTGCCGAGAAAAACGACATCTTCATGCCACTGGAACCGTCGGGCACAGGAATATCGTGAAACACCGTTCCCAGCACTGTGTGATAAAATTTCTTGGCTCTATTTATGTCCTTGACATAGATCTCAAACCAGCAGACAACATTTTTGTTCATTTCCTTCTTGTTTGGCTTCGTGTAGTAAATGTATTAGCGACGAACGGAAGCGAACTTGTCCTATGGCAAGAAATGAGTGCTACGATATCTCTTTTCGAATACGGCTGAACGATGTCTCTGTAATACCCAGGTAACTGGCAATGTTCCGCAACGGCGCCTGCAGCACCACCTGTGGCTTCTCTTTGATAAGTTGCAGATATCGTTCTTTCGCAGAGGTCGTTACCATCTCAAGGGAACGTTGTTTGAAATAAAATAAGCTACTTGTCATCCACAACCTGCCCCACTCAGTAAACCCCGCAATCGAATGGAACAGCTCCTGGAACACAGTAAAATTGAGCTTCCAGCACTCGCAGTCGGTCAGCGCCTGGATATTCTCGGGAGTCGGTATCCGGTTAAACAGGGAGAGTACTTCGATCGCGAGATCGGACTCGCAGAAAAAGTCAGTAGTGATATCGTTGCCTTCGGTATCGTAGACGAACGAGCGCATGAGACCTTTCTGAATGATCAGATAGCTGTTGGCCGTTTCTCCCTGCTTCAAAACAAAATCGCCCTTCTTGTATGTAACACATTCATGTGCGTCGATGAGGCGGTCCAACTCCTCTGGCCGGATCATCGGGTGAGTGTATATCTGATTCAGTAACGGATTTTTCATGCATGACGACAACGCGGGTCGAAAGAACAAGTTTACTGATCATGCTCAAGAATTACAAGGGTGTTCGGGTATCGGGACGATTCTTGTAATCCGGATATAGCACGCCCTATTTTTCAGTCGTGTACGCCGCGACTTCTTCATTTGCCGCATGTTGTTCAACACCTGTTGAATCTTTTTGATAACATGCACATATCGTTGTCAAAGCGAGCCACACGCCCGCGATTGGATAGTATAACTTCATGTTCGGGTTGTAGGATTATTTCAGGGTGGACACGTAAGCCAGCAAGTCCGCGACCTGCTCGTCGCTGTATCCGTCGATCAGGCCACGCGGCATGAACGAACGTCCACCGAGAAATCCCTGACTCTTGATATCTGCGACCGGAAGGAAAACCTTATTTCCACCCATCAACGCCACGGTGGTTCCGTTGCCATCGCGACCGGCCAGATAGCCCTCAATCGTCGTGTTGTCCTTGCGCGTGACACGGAACAACTCATATCCTCGCTCCACCGCAGCGTCGGGGTCGAGTAGTGCAGTCAACAGTGCTTCGGATTCACGCGCCGCCGATCCATCCAGCGCCGGCGCTATGTCGTGACCCTTCTCTCCCACACGGTGGCACATCAGGCACGTGTTGAATAACTCTTCGCCTCGTGCGGGATTACCATCTTTCCGGTTCGCGATCGTCATGTACTTCGTCAGCCGCGCCTCGAAGGCGCGTTGCTCCTCCTCGCGTTTTTCTCTCACAGCGTCGAGGATCCTGGTAGCAGAGGGATGGTTGCCCGTTGATTGTTGCAGGCGTTCCGCCGCGGTGTAGCTAAACGATCCCGCATCCAACAAACCCCTGTCAAAAAGGTTGGTCAACAACAGCGCACCGTGTTCCGAAGACGAGAGGTCGGATGTCAGGAGACGCTTCTGTTCCTCATCAAACGATGGAATGACCCCTTCCAGGATACGGCTGGCTGCGCCCTGGTCGGAGCGAGCCAGGCTGTGCGCGGCGGCGACTCTCAAGACCGGACTGATGCGTTCGTTCTGCGCAACGCGGGAATATACCGCGCCGTGTTTCGCCATATCATTATCAAGCACCTTCAACGCAAGCCCTACCGTGCGGTCTGTGGCCGTATCAGTGATCAACTTCACCACATCACCGGCGGGAGTCTTGATCTTCAGGCGACCGATGGCATCAAGGGCGAGATCCTTCTCTGCGGCAGAACCGCCGCGGAGCAATGTAGTAGCGGGACGCTCCAGCAGCGCCGATAACTGTTCGGACTGCACAATCTGCTGGTTCCTGATCGCGAAGCGCAGGTAGTTTTCAGCAGCGCCACTGTTTTCGATGACGGGTCTGACAACTTTCAGGACGCTGGGGTTGGTCAACATCTTCGACGCAGTAATGAAATTCGCCTCGTCAAATTCCGTCAGGCCAGATGCCGCCCACAAGGCAGGAAACAGTGATTCCATTTGCGCACGGGGAAGTGCACGGATAGCCCAGAGCAAGTGTTCGGGATCTCTATCGGGTGATTGCGTGATAAAGCGATAGAGCGCAGCAGGGTGTTGCTCAAGGGCCATCAGCGCGAGGTATCGTTCAAACCGACGTTCGTATGATCCTCCCATTTCGTTGCCCGGAATCTCGGGCTTGCAAGCTCGCACCAACAATGAAATAGTCTCGGCATCTGACGATTTCAATTCCGAAAGCGTGCGAATGGCCTGTGAGCGAACCATCGGATTGGAGTCGTCAATCGCATTCTTGAGCAGTCCTGCTACCGTTGCACCATCGGGCTTGAAGGTTGTGAGTGATCGGATTGCCTCCCGCCGTAAGTCGTGTTCGGGAATTTGCACCAACCTGGCAAGCAACGCCGGATCGTAGTGGCGCAATTCTTCCAGGCACCACAGCGCGTGAATCCGCGACGACTCCGAACGTGATTCGTCCCCGGTAAGCGAGAGCAGCGCAGGTATCAATTGGCGCGTCTCCTCTATCGGGCGGTCTGCAATCTGGTGCCACGCCGCGCGACGTTCCCAAAGGGAGGGCGACTCCAGGTATTCAACAAGTGTTTCGGTCGGGACGTCATTGAAGTTCACAATCTCCCGTGGTTTTTGACCGACATGGCGAATGCGCCAGATCCTGCCATGCGTCCGATCGCGTTCGGGATGGCTGGTAGGGACCTCGTTGTGCGAAATAATTTTGTTGTACCAGTCTGCAATGTAAAGGCATCCATCCGGGCCGAATTCGATATTGACAGGACGAAAAAACTTATCCCGGGAAGTCAACAGGTCTGGAAGGTGTTCGTTGAAGACCGTGCCGTCAGGATTTCGCCGGACACGGACGGCATTGATCGTGCTGGTGATAGGATTCGCGAGAAAGGCAACATCTTTCCATTCCTCGGGAAAGCTCCCGGACACGTCGTCGGCAAACGCCAGCCCGGATAATCCCGTACCTCCGACCCGAAACTTGTGAAGTTCCGGCATGAAGGGTTGATACTCGCGTAAGCGCTCCCCGCCGATACCGGGAAATCCCGCCCCGGCTTCCAGGGGCACCGTCGTGTAGCCAAGGTCGTTGGCTTCAGTGGCGTACCATTGCCCGTTGTCCCGCAGCTGGAATCCCCAGATGTTGTTAAGACCGCTTGAGACGAGTTCCAACGCTGAGGCATCATCCATCGAAAACCGCACGATCTTGCTGTAGTTGACTGGCAGCTTCGCACCGCTCGTCAGAGAGGTAACCTCACCCTTATTCAAACCGCCATGACTGAAATACATCCAGCTACCCGGTCCACGCACCAGTGAGTGGGCCATGGTATGCGTGTCAGTGAAACCAAACCCCGTGACTAGTGGAACGCGCTTGTCGGCCCTGTCATCACCATCTGTGTCATCGAGGAAGAAGAGTTCCGAACCCTGCACAACATAGGCGCCGTTCCGGAACGGCATAATACTCATCGGGATCGCGAGGCTGTCGGCCCATACATCGACCTTCGCTGTGCGACCGCGATCATAGAAATCGGTCAACACCAGGATCTGATCCGTTCCTTTTCTCCTTCCCTGAAACAAGTCGAGAACCCTCCTGAAGGCAGGATCGTTTTGCTGCGTTTCCTGGTCATCCATCAGCTTCATCAAGCCCCACCAATCCATATCCGCGAATGGATCGAGTGGATACATCCGCGCGGTCTGTGTCCAGAGTCTGCCGGCATCATCGAATGTGAGATCGATTGGGTTAATGATTCCCTCGCGTTCGCTGGCGATGAGTTCAACGACGAAACCGCTCGGCACACTAAAGCCTGCCAGCTCCTCCTCCGGCGAGTGCACGAGGGCCGGATAGGGATCCGAGCTCGTGGGCTCTTCCTTCGCGATCTTTGCAACAACAAGATAGACGACTGCTCCTGCCAGGATCAGCCCCGCGAGGACTAACGCTTTTTTCATTTGATTTATAGTTCAGTGATGGTGATATCGCGGAATTGAATACGCGCCGCTCCCCCACTGTGCAACTGAATGGCAATTATGCCGCGCGCCGGAATAGAAGAATCCCCTTCGACATATTCACATGTTTTGACACCATTGATATATAAGGTGTGGTGATTTCCTTTCACCCGGATGATGTAGCTGTTCCAGCCGTCTTCTTTTAGTATTCGCCGCAGCGTGCTCAGATCCCCGCCGACAAGCTTGCCCCGGCGGTGCTCATCATAAATATCGCCCCAATATCCGTTCCCAATGTCAGCCTGGTATCCAACCATGTTGCCATCAATGACCTTGGAGCGGTACTGAATACCGCTGTTGATCATACCGGTCGAGGGATCGCCAGACAGGCGAAAGAGGCAGCGAAACTCGAAATCACCAAACTCCCGCACGGTCTGAATGTACGTATTCTGAGGTATCTTCTGAATGCCATCGCCCCCGGTGAGCACGCTATCAACCACGCGCCAAAGAGATGCGTGTCGCGGGTCGGTGACTTTCCACCCGTTAAGCGACTTCCCGTCAAACAGGCTTTGATCGCGTGAACTCGTCTGAGCTGCAAGCGTCGAAGGTAAAGAAACTATTAGCGATAAAATTGTGAAACGAACAAGGTGAGTCATCAAACGATGAACAGAGAGGCAATATGTTTTCATAGGCTAAACGAGGTGGAGCGAATAAAGTACTGAAAAAAACCGCTAAAAACCAATAGCATCAAAGCGATCGTCAGACGGACGGCCTACTTCGGAACCGCGTTGGATGGCTATGCGAAATCCGCTTTGAAATGAAACCAGTCTTCCTTCTTCGGAAAAACCAGTTCGTATTCCTCGTAGTCAAAACTGAGGCATTGGCTGTCTATGGCAAAACTCTGAGACAGGATTGTAACCGCGCGAATATCCTGGAAAGCAATATCAGAACAATTACCATCGTCGAGCATCGCCTTGAGAATCTTACTACCCTCCCTGTTGCGAATGACGATGTGGGGATGCACTACCTTTTCACGTCCGTCTACCAGCAGGAGGCGGACCTTTCGTGACTCCAGAATCGCCGTTGTAAGCTTGTCGATCATTACTCCTCCTTCCAAACAACTGCCGTTCTTCGAAAACTAAGCTATGATAATTGCAGCTGGATCGAAGCAGCTATTGCGGAAAAATCGATGGGAAGCTTATTCCGTGGAGCAGCAGCCTTGAATTACTGTCGGTTGACGTTACAACGCTATCGCTACACTACGATGTAAGTTCGCCGGCGAGTGATTGGGTAATCATTTGCCTGGCGCGTTCGGCACCGTATTCACCCAACAGCACCATCAGCTTTGTAACCGCAGCTTCGGTAGTCAGGTCCGCTCCCCCGATCACACCGATACGCTGGAGATCCCGGCTCGTTTCATAACGCCCTTGCATAACCCGGCCCCCTGGGCATTGTGATATGTTGAGCACCAGTAATCCCCGTTCAATAGCGCGCGCCAGCAACGCGATAAAAGACGGACGGGTTGGCGCGTTGCCGGAGCCGAACGTCTCAAGAATCAAAGCCTTCAGTTGTGGCGTTGCCAGCACCGCTTCGAGTGCTTGATCCTGCACGCCCGGAAAAAGCTTGAACACCGAGATATTGCGGTCAAGGGTTAACAACACCTTCAGCGGCTCCGCGTACGGCGAATGAATCGCTGCGAAGTTGTAGTCGATCTTCACACCGGCTTTCGCAAGTAGAGGATAGTTTCCGGAATCAAAGGCGTCGAACTGCATGCTCTCCACTTTCTTGGACCGGTTACCCCGCAACAGTTCATAATTAAAGTAGATGCACACCTCGGGAACAAGTGGAACACCATCTTTCCTCGCGGAGGCAACTTCAAGCGCCGTGACGAGATTTTCGCGAGCGTCAGATCTCGATTCGCTGATCGGGAGCTGCGCCCCGGTAAAAACAACGGGCTTCGCTAACCCGCTGAGCATGAAACTCAGAGCAGACGCAGTATACGCCATAGTATCGGTACCGTGTAACACGACAAAACCGTCGTGCGCGGTATAGTTTTCGCTGATAATTCGCGCGAGGGTCTGCCAATGCGATGGTTCAATATTGGACGAGTCGATCGGATCGTCGAACGATACCACCGTCAACTCAAGGGCAAGGTTACGAAGCGCAGGAAGATGGTGGAGGATCATATTGAAATCGAACGGGATCAGAACACCATTTTCGTCACGGATCATACCGAACGTCCCGCCGGTGTAGACGATCAGTATTCTGGCTCGTGCCTGCAAAGGAGACGCTGTATTGATCGTTATTCGTTTCGTCTGCACCGGTGGAATTCTGTTGTCCATAATCATGAGATAAGTGGAGACTCAAATCGCGCGCTCACCGGATCTTTCAAAAAGCTTCTGCGCATTCAAGGTGGTCTGCTTCATCACCTCCTCCACCGACATTCCCTTGATATCGGCTACGCGCTGTGCGATCAGCGGGATGTAGGAGGGTTCGTTTCGCTTACCGCGGTGCGGCACTGGCGACAGGTACGGGCTGTCCGTTTCCAAAACGATATGGTCTATGGAAACGGAAGGTAGCACCGCCTCCAGTCCCCCGTTCTTGAACGTCACAACACCGCCGATACCGACATAAAACCCCAATTTAATAATGCGCTCCGCCTGTTCAACTGTCCCGGTGAAACAATGGAATACACCTGACAGGCTTCCTTCGTGAAGCGTTTCAACCATCTCGACGGTCTGATCGAGGCTTTCACGGCAATGAATAACAATGGGCAAATCCAGATTCCGGGCCCATCCCGACTGTACGCGAAATGCTTCGCATTGATGATCCCAGTACGTCGTGTCCCAATAGCGATCGGTACCGATCTCGCCTACGGCGGCGAACTTGCGTTTCATCAACCATTCCTCCACGACGTAGAGTTCTCGCTCGAACCCCTTCTTCACGGAACAAGGGTGCAGTCCCATCATGGCATAACACCCGGTGTTTCTGCTTTCGACCTCCATCATGTCATCGATCGTTGTACTATCGACGTTCGGCATATATACCTGCGTGACCCCTTTGTCGTGTGCACGATTTAACATTTCCTGCCTGTCAGCAGAAAACTCCTCGGCGTAGATGTGAGCATGTGTATCGATCCAGTAATCCATTTGATAGTTGCACCCAAATATCGAATAAGGTATGGAGATTATAAAATCATGCACGACACGTGATGTCTTGCGACAACCCCGACCAGCTATGCAAATAATTTTGCGACTGCCTTGCTGAGCAACGGACTATCTTCTATTGCCGCGAAGCCGTGGTAACGCTTGCTTTCACGGATCGCATTGGCGAGATCAAACGTCTTCTGGCTGGTCGAGAAGGCAATCTTCCGTTCCTGCAACACGCGCGCGAGATACTCCTGTTCTGTTTGTCCAGGTGTTGGAACGAAGATCGCGCGTTTTCCAAGCGCCTGCATGTCCATTACGGTGCTGTAACCGCTGCGCGCGACAATGATTCCCGCGGACTCAATCAGGTCCTGAAGAGCGGACGAAGTCAATGCGTTGACCACGCGCCCATCGGTGGGTGTGTCCACTGCCGAGGGCAACCCTCTGACCAAGCGAAACCGGAGGTCGGAAGACTGGAGTTGTGGGAGAAGGACTTCTTCAAATACAGATCGCTGTGGCTCCGGACCGGACAGTATAGCGACCACGTCCAGCACGGGCTCTTCTCGCTGGGTGCGCGCTTTGAACCGCGACAACCATCCGACATATTCGATCGGAGTCTTGAAACTGAACTGACCGAATGAAATCAAAGCGCCGGCCAGGGAGTGACTTGCTGGAAAATCCGGGATCCAACATTGATCAAATTTATTGATCAGACCCGCCGTGATACTTCTAACCATCCCCGACAGAAACCCGAATCGCTGCGGCATGAGAACATTGCTCTGGTGTGTTACCAGTACAGACCGCACTTGTCGCGACCAGCAGCCGTACCGATTATCCGAAACGATGAGATCTACTGACTCAGATGTGACCAGTGATTCAACCGCTAAGTGCTCGCTTCTGATGACACGCATGAAACGAGGAATCTGTTTCACCATGGCAGCCGCCATCGAACTGGTGACGGGGTACGTGGGCGTATACCCCGGTAGCGAAAAGAAACGATTACCCGGCAATTCCTTTCTAAGCAGTGCGAGCGACTCTCCGCTTCCGGCGATCAGCACTTCACATCCGCGCGCTTCAAACTCGCGGGCGATGGGAATACACCGCGTCGCGTGGCCGAGGCCCCAATCCATCGGAGTTATCAGAACACGCTTCATAAGCTCCCGTTGCTATTACTTCGCTTTCGCAAATTCTCGGGCTACATCGATCTGAATCGATAACCCATTCCGCCAAAATGATCCAGAACGCGCGGCAAGGAATACTCCAGGTTCTTCCATGCTTTTTGGCTGTCGTGGAAAACCACGATTGATCCAGGCCGGCACACCCGGATTGTATTCCGCAAACACCTATCAGCCGGCAGCCGATCATTGTAATCGCGCGACAATACATCCCACATGATAATCCGGTAGTCGCTCAGTGCACGGATCTGCGCCCGGGTAATTCGGCCGTACGGTGGCCGGAAGAGATTCGTGCGCTTTTCCAGCCCTGCTGCGGTAGCTACCGGGTCGAACGCTAGGGTATTTTCCAGATAAGCATCCGTGCGATTGCTCCATCCGTTGAGATGATTCATGGTGTGATTACCAACGGTATGACCATGCGCAATAACCCTCCCGAAAATCGCAGGATGCTTTCGCACATTATCACCGATACAAAAGAACGTGGCCTGAACACCCTGTCGCGCCAAAACCTCCAACACAAAGTCAGTCGGGCCTGAAACGGGTCCATCATCGAATGTCAGGTAAAGTTCTTTCTCATCTGTCGCCACACGCCACTCCAGCGAGGGATACAATAGCGGAAGAATAAATGGTGCTCGATGCGGGATCATCCTACCCGGCAGGAAAGAATCGTGATGTCATCCTGGTACCCCTTCTTTCCTTTAAAGGCATCAAGTGCGACGATGATATCCTGGTGAATCGTTTTCAGATCCTTATTGTAGGTATGGTCCTGATTGAAATACTGTATGATCCGGTCGACGCCAAACTCCTGTCCCGATTCATTGACTGTCTCGGTGAGCCCATCCGTATAACAGAACAGGAAGAAGTCGTCAAGATCTGTTATGAAGCCTTCGTTGACAAACGGCAGCGGATGCATCGCTCCAAGAACAGTTGAACCATCCTCGAGAAGACGAATGCCTGCGCGTTTATCCCAAAGAATGGGCGGATTATGTCCCGCATTCACGTAGACCATCGTCTTCAGATGAATGTCGTAAATCGCGGCAAAGCAGGTAATAAATTTTTCCCCCTTCGTATTTTCTAGCACTTGAAAGTTCAACGCCTCGACGATATCCGTGAGATTAGGTGTCTGGCGCAGAAGCGTTCGCAGCGATGCCTGGAAGTTAGACATCATCAACGCAGCGGCGATGCCCTTTCCACTTACATCCGCGATGCAGATAAGAAACTGATTCTTGTTGATAGGAATGTAGTCGTAGTAGTCCCCTCCCACCATATCGTGCGGTAGATAACTCGCCTCGACTTTGAGCACTTCCGTATTTGGAAGTGATTCGGGGAACATAAACTGCTGTACGTCACTTGCGATCTCCAACTCCTTTCTGAACGCCTCTTGTGCCAGCTGCTTGTTGGCCAGCTTCTTATTTTCAATCGCAACGATGATAATGTTACTCAGCGCCTGGATAAATCGCAATCCCGATTCCTCAACCTGTCCGTACTCGTCCTTATCGACCCCTCCGACAAACACCAGGGCCAGAGTGTTGCTTTTGTGTGTAACCGGTATGACGATATCAAACTCTGTGAATTCACATTGTTCAAACTCCTTGAGATGAGTAATATCCTGGATGGTCTTGAACGCCGGCAACAACTTCACTGACTGAAACTGGTGATCGGTGCCGAAGCTCGCTTTGCAGTTCCACTCATCATCCAGAACAAAAAGCGCAAGCTTCTTGATCTGGAGGTTTGACCTCAGTGTGAAATTATAGATCTTATACAAAGAAGAAGCGGGCAGGTTGCTGTTAATAGCCTGCGTAATCTCCAGAAGCGCATTTAGCTCGAGCTCCTTGATTTCAACCTGTTTCCGTAAATCTTCCTGAGTCATGATCCCGACAAAGGTAAAAAATTAAACAAAGACATCCGGTAAGGTGGATGGGGGTTTAACGGGGACTGAATACGCGATTCTTCCACGAATACGGGCGGACGAACGACGCAGTCGCCACACCAATAACATAGAGAGGATACAAGACCTGAAGGGCAAAGAATCCTTTCCATGTCCAGCGCACACTCAGGAATCGACACACCTGTAGCAGAAAGGCTGCTTCAAAGATCATCTTGAGCGAGCAGAGGAAGATGGCCTGGAGGATTGACGGTGTCAAAAGGCACACCCAATTGGCGACAAAGGCAACCTGAAAGAGCACTACCGCTACGGCACTTAGTCGGGCAACCCGCGAAGTATTAAATCGCCATTTTGAAGCCCAGCGAATACGTTGATCCAGGAACGCCCGCACGTCCGGCTGTGTGACCGTGGTGACCAATGCCTCGGGTGACGACAGGAATCGAACGCCCTCGGGGTAGCGCGCCTGAATCTTTCTCATAAGAAATTCATCATCTCCCGACGGGATATCAGAATTTCCGACGTAGCCGCGGACCTCCGAAAACGCCTTCTTCCGGAAGGCAAGGTTAGCCCCGTTGCACATGGTCGGAAGTCCCAATGAAGCTGTAGCAGCTCCGGTACCGACGAGACTCGCAAACTCGAGGCCTTGCAGCACGGCGAAGAAAGATCTATCTCCCTCCATTCGCACACCGCCGAAGACAAACATGGACCGGGGATCGCGAAATTCATAGCGGATGTGTTTGAGCCAATCCGGTAAAACGGTGCAATCCGCGTCAGTCATGGCTATGATAGACCCGCGGGCTGCGCGCACGCCGGCAGTAATGGCATCTTTCTTACCCATTCCCAGATTGCCGACGACACGGACGTTCCTGGCTCCCGACCGGGCAATCGCTCCAAGTGTATCGTCTTCCGAATGGTCGTTGACGATCACGATTTCAAACGCGTGATAACTCTGCCGGGATAAGCTTTCGAGTAATCTTCCGATTACCGCCTCTTCATTTCGCACCGCGACAATTACCGAAATCAAGGGATCCTTCCCGCCACGTGCGATCGATGCGGCGCGTACGGTCATCTTCCAGCCGACGAGCAGGACGATGAACAGAAGAAAATAGATAACAAAAATGACCGTCAGTATTATCATCCGTGCGATTTCAGAAATTTATCCAGCCTGCCTATCTTGTCACCGTGGGAAAAGCAGTCAAGGAAAAGATCATACTGGGGCTTGATCCGGGCACAAACATAATGGGCTACGGAATAATTTCTATAAAAGGCAGCAGTATTCACCTGCTTCAATATGGAGTTATTCACCTCAGCAAGTACACCGGACACGAACTCAGATTAAAAAAGATTTTTGAACGGGTTCTTGGACTGGTGGACGAATTCCACCCCGATGAAGTGGCGCTGGAGGCACCTTTTTTTGGTAAGAACGTGCAATCGATGCTGAAACTCGGGCGGGCACAGGGGGTGGCCATGTCGGCGGCACTAGCCCGGGAGATACCAATCATGGAGTATGCCCCGAGGAAAGTGAAACAGTCTGTAACCGGAAACGGAAACGCCTCCAAAGAACAGGTCGCCAGAATGCTCATGGCACTTCTTTCCATTCAGGAACTTCCGAAACTGCTGGATGCCACGGACGCGCTGGCCGTCGCAGTCTGTCACTACTACCAGAAACGCGTCACGCGAGGTCCCGGCAAATCATGGGAGGCCTTCCTTAAAGCAAACCCCACCCGGGTCAAGCAGCTTCCTCGCAACGGAAGTCGCTAGTTTCGGACCGAATTTCCGGTTCCCTGAGCGGCGATCTCTCTGCGATATACCCACGCCAACAGCGCGAGACAAATAATCAGGTAGAAGGAATGTAGCATCAGCGGGGCGCGCGATCCAAACAGCGGCTCGCAAATGATGATAATCGCGAACATCAGCGCAGGAGCCACCAAAACCTTAAAGGCATTGTATCTGAACTCAAATTTGCCCTGCAGGCCCCAGCGGAGCATTCCGATTTCAGCCACGGCGGCAATCATCGAGGCAGCTATCACGCCGAACAATCCAAAGCGATCGATAGCCGCCCACATCACAGATATTTTCAGGACGGAAATACCCAGATAAATGGCTGAAAGTGGTTTTGCGTATTTCAGAATATTATAGGGTGCGGCGAAAAACAAGCGAATAGCCCGGAAAATGTAGATCAGCGCGATATAGGGAACATACCGCACCGCCTCGTCATACCCAGGCTTCCGCACAAACCATTCGATTGCATACGGATATGTCAAGATACAACCACAAATAAGCACAAGTGTGACTGCAATGAGCCCGTGGTAATAGCGGTTAAACTCCGGCGTCGAACGCTTTCTTTCCTGCGCCATCACAGTGCTTACCAACCTGGGGTAAAACGAATTGTGCAGACCGTTGAGAATGAATTCAATGACAAGCAAACATTTCACCGCAAAGTCATAGACCCCGACATCTGACAGCGCCAGGAAAAAGACCATAAAAATTCGGTCGAAATAGTTGATTACCCACTGAAGTAGCTGGTAAATAAACGTATAGAAATTGAAACTGAATGAACTCCGGAGTAAAGGAAAGTCAAAAGCTATCCCGAACTCCCGGAATATGCGGAAAAGCGCCCATGACCCCGACAACACGGCTGCCAACAACCTTCCGCCTACTGGCCCAATCAACGTTTCAGGATACAGTTCCAGCCCAATGATCGTAGCACTCGCAATGATCCCGAACGAAAGGACATTCGACCAGAGGTACAAGTCTGGCCTTTCCCGACTTTGCAGCAGGTTGTTATGCACTTTGAACAGCGCCTGGAAGATGCCGGTCGCCGCGGCCATGAATCCGTAGGGGCGGAAGGCAATATTCTGCTCGGTGAAAATATTCCGAAAGGCGAGTTCCCCGAAAATACTCGACACGACTCCCATCACTCCTCCGAGGAGTAGCATAAATACAAATGCAGAACTCACAAACGCTGAAAGTTTTGCTTTGTCGGATTTTAATTCGTGATAATGAATGTACAGGGATGTGTCAAAGCTATACGTCGTCAGAAGCTGAACAAAAAATGAGAAGCCAAAGTAAATCGCCAGCGCCCCAAAGTCAGATGTCGACAGATGCGTCACATAGAACGGAAGGAGGATAATCGCACTGGCCACAGGCAACGTACCGGCCAACGAATAGATTAGCGAGCTTCTTAAAAACTTCTTGCTGATGCGCACCCGATTACTTTACTGTGCAAATTACTATGGTTTTGAATGAATTGAAGGTATACGCGTGAAAATATCTGTAGTTTTGACTTCATGAAAAAAGTCCTGGTACTGGTCTTTTCCAACTTACGTCACGATGCCCGCGTCAAGCGCCAGGTGAATTGGCTTAGGGAGAAATACGAAGTGACGGTTGTGTGTTTCGACGCCGATGACATGCCGGGTGTCAGATTCGTCCGCATCAAACAGACAAAGCTCGGAATCGTTCGCAAGGCGTTGCTTGCCCTTTCACTCACGTTTAGGGCATACCGCACAGCGTACCACCTGTTCCATGACTACGCGCACGTAGCACGTGAATTGAACGCACCATACGACGCGATCATTGCCAACGACATCGACACCCTTCCCCTCGCATTTGAAATACAGGCCGTCGCCAGGGTGGTGTTCGACGCGCATGAATATGCACCGCGCCACTTCGAAAACAACAGAACCTGGAGAATCTTTTTTCAGCGATTCTACATCGAGCTTTGTAAGCAGTACATACCACGTGTATCGGCAATGCTTACTGTCGGCGAGGGGTTGGCGCGCGAGTACGAAAAAAATTTCGCGGTCGCCCCGGTGATCATTACCAATGCAAGCCCGTTTCATTCGCTGGTTCCTTCCCGTGTCAGCGCTGATAAGATCAGACTGGTCCACCATGGCATCGCGAATCCCTCGCGCCGACTTGAACTAATGGTCGACATGATGAAGCATCTGGACGAGCGGTTTACGTTGGACCTGATCCTGATGGTCTCGGATTTTGCCGCACCGCAGACAAGACTGTATATCGATGAATTCCGGCGTCGCGCCGAGGCTGATCCACGGATCAGGTTTCTTCCTCCCGTCCCAAGCGAACAGGTCGTCACGCACATCAGCGAGCATGATATTGGTGTATTCCTGATTCCACCGGTGAACTTCAACTACGCGAATACGCTGCCCAACAAACTCTTTGAGTACATTCAAGCCAGACTCGGCGTTGCCATCGGCCCCAGCCCTGAAATGGCAGCGATCGTAACGCAGTACGCAAACGGCATCGTGGCTGACACATTTGACCCGGCGGATCTTGCCGGGAAACTCAATGCCCTCACGCGTGAAGACATCATACATTTCAAGGAACAGAGTGCGATCGCAGCGGGGGAGTTGAACGCGGAGAACAACGGTCTGCTATTCCATCGCGTGATCGAATCGGTGCTAAGTTGATTGGCTAAGGTGTTGACCGAGAATGGTTGCGAGCTGACCGGCGATTGCTTGTCTCGAGAAATCGCCGACAGGCACACGCGGGTGTTGTTCGCCCGGACTCCGCCATTGGCGGTACGTATCGCGGATAACGCGCCGCATTCCTTCCACATCATCGTCAGCCACCATCGTTCCCGCTTCGTAGCGATTCAGCACGAATGCGGCATCTCCATCCAAAGGACCAACACCAAGCACCGGCAAACCTGTCGCGAAATACTCAAACAGCTTGCCTGGCAAGAATCCCGCTGCGTCCTTGTAGCCGCTTAGAATGAGCAGAAGAAGTGAAGACCTTCCATATAACTTCAGCAAGTCGCGGTGGGGGACGTTCCCTGTAAAGACAGTGACTCTCCGAAGTATGTCATCCTGATGCACAAATCGCAGCACCTCACCGTGCACCTCACCATTGAACTCCAGTACGATGTCATTGGCAAATTCCTTCGACAACGCCACCTCGTTTGCAAGCGCCCGCAAGAAAACGCGCGGATCACACCGCTCGTTCACGATTCCCACATGCCGTATGACGAACTTGTCTGGCCGCTGCCAAACGAGGTCCCGAAAATCGTCTTCATCAAAACCATTTGTCAGCAATCGTACACGTCGTCCGGAGAGGGACTCAAAGCGTTTCTGATAAAACGGAGTGATCGTGATGATCTCATCGGCGGTCGCCAGTACGCGTCGCTCCATTCGCTTGTGAAAACCTCGTACCAGTTGTGTAACGCGGAGGCTATCCCAAATTCCCCACTCCGTCCAGGGATCGCGGAAGTCAGCCAACCAGCGCAGATGTGGATACTTTCTCTTTAACCCCATGCCGATAAGGTGCATACTGTGCGGAGGACCCGTTGTGATCACGATTTGAATACCATTATCCTTGAGATAATCGCCCAAAAATCTCACCGAAGGTTTGACCCAGAATACGCGCGGATCCGGCACGAAAAAATTACCGCGTATCCAGGCGCTGACGCGCTGGAAAAGTGACCCTTTCGCCGAGGGAACACTCCCAACAGACTTCGTCTTGCCGCCTGCGCCGAATAGCCTCGATAAACGGGCGAAAGCGTTGTACGGTTCCCATATCGGAAGCCGCAGCACTTCCGCCTCCGGCGGCACGTCGTCTTCCAGCGACGGGTCGCGCAGGGGAAACGCCGGATTCTCAGGTGTCAATACGTGTGGCTCCCACCCGTATGTAGGTAGATATTTCACAAACTTCAACCACCTTTGCACGCCACTACCTCCGCTAGGGGGCCAGTAGTACGTGATGATTAATACCTTTTTTGAGAAAGCACGCGGAGACTCGTCAGTCAGTGATGTATGATCAGTGGTGAGTGGTGAGTGCGCCTCGCTCATGATACTTGTTTTTTCCGCCAGGGTCGTAAAGTTATTCTTTGCGAATATGGTTAATAATGGCGTCTGTTTCATGCGGACTAAACCAGGTAAAGTCAGGGTCCTTGCGAAACCACGTTAGTTGGCGCTTTGCATATCTCCGGGAGTTGCGTTTTAGTAAGCGCACGCATTCGTCGTAGTCGTAAAGATTGTCGAGATATCCAAATATTTCCTGGTATCCGACTGTCTGCAACGCCTGGTGATGACGCAACGGGTACAGTAGCCTGGCCTCGTCAAACAATCCGCGCGCGATCATCTGGTCCATGCGCTCATCAATTCGCTGGTACAGTTCATTCCTTGGCAAATCGAGACCAATCTTGACGATATCAAAATCACGAGGTTGAGGGCTGTTTTTCCGGAACGAACGAATCGACTGGCCTGTGTGCAGGCTCACTTCCAACGCTCGAATCAGACGATGGGGATTCTGTTGATCGATCGATTCGAACAGTTCGGGATCCCTGGCCTGAACTTCTTCCTGAAGCCATCCGAGTCCCTTGGATTCGTAGTTCTCAATAATTTGTTGTCGTACATCTGCCGGAATCTCCGGGATTTCATCAAACCCCTCACAAACCGCCCGGATGTAAAGACCCGACCCTCCGCAGAGGATGACTACACTGTGCGCAACAAACAGCTGCTCGAGTTTCTTCAGCGCATCCGTAGTGTACGCCGCTGCATCATAATCATCTGTCACACTGAGCGTATCGATAAAATGATGCGGCACGGCCACGAGTTCCTGAGG
>JBIQJZ010000316.1:0-263 GCA_044507115.1 Flammeovirgaceae bacterium
AGCCGGTTGGCTGCTGCAGATAGTATCCAGCCTTAAACTGCTCAACTTTCATCGTTTGTTTAATGTAAATTCCATAAAATTAATTATAAATATCCTTAATTAAGCCTAATCTTGATAAGATTAAATATAAAATTCCATAGAAAAGGATCAATGGACCGATAGGCTACAGGCTGTTCGAGCGGGCAGATCGTAAAGTTAGAGATTCTAACCTCGCGTTTTTGATTGTCCAATTTTCAGATGTCGTGACAAGGAAACAAATCGGG
>JBIQJZ010000316.1:273-3051 GCA_044507115.1 Flammeovirgaceae bacterium
GCCTCTTTCATTAAAACAGATCTCGCAGATTTATTGCGCTGCAGTTGTATCAGCGTCTACGGAGTCTGCTTCGACAGGAGCGGGCTCCATTGCAGGAGCTTCGTTGGTAACTGAGTCAACGGTTTCAGCTTCGGTCTGAGTTCCACCTCCGCCGCATGCAATAAGGGTCAATGCAAATCCGCATACCATTAATAATGCGATCAATTTTTTCATAGTTTACAGGTTTTGTTTGTCAACAAATATAATAGGATTGACACAAACAGCTGGATCGCGTAATAAAATATTACTTTTTTCTGAAAATGAGTCGGACAGGAACACCTTCGAACTCGAAGTTCTCTCGAATGCGGTTTTCGAGGAAGCGCTGATATGATGGTTGAATGTACTGTGGCAGGTTACAGAAGAATGCAAACGATGGAAATCGTGCGTTGACCTGTGTAATGTACTTGATTTGAATCATCTTTCCCTTGGTAGACGGCGGCGGATTGCGTTCGATAATGGGAAGAAGAGTGTCGTTCAGCTTAGACGTCGGTACTTTCTTAGTTTTGTTTTCGAAAACTTCAATGGCTTTCTCCATCACCTGATAGATGCGTTGCTTGTTAATGACCGAGGAGAAGATGATCGGCAGATAGTCGATGGGAGCGATCTTTTGCAGGATAACCTTCCGGTAATTCTCCGCTGTACCCGTTTGTTTCTCGATAAGATCCCATTTATTGACCATGAGCACCATGCCTTTCCCCTGACGTTGTGCCAGGCTGAGCAAGTTTACATCCTGCGCCTCGACTCCGCGTTCAGCGTCAACGATGACAATACACACATCGCATTCCTCCAGTGCTTTCAATGAACGCAGCACGGAGTAGAACTCGATGTCGTCTCGAACTTTCCCCTTCTTGCGCACCCCGGCGGTATCGATCAGGATAAAATTTTTTCCGAAAGACTTGTAATAGGAATGGATTGCATCCCGTGTTGTTCCTGCTTCGTCCGTGACGATGCTTCGTTCGACACCAAGTAAAGCATTGACGAAGGAAGACTTGCCGACGTTAGGCCGTCCGAGTATGGCAATCTTGGGGATGCCGGCATCGGGGTCTTCCGTGCCTTCTGAAGGAAATACTTCCACCAGTTCGTCAAGCAGTTCACCTGTACCACTACCGTTCTCAGCGGAGATGGGGAACACCTCAGCTTTCAATCCCAGGCCGTAAAATTCAGCAGCAAGGCTTGTCTTGTCGGGGGTATCCGCTTTGTTGGCTGCGATGAGGACGGGCTTTTTTGATGTGCGGAGGACGTTCGCGAAATCTTTGTCGAAGCCCGTAAGACCATCCCGGCAGTCCACAACGAAGATAACAGCCGACGCCTCATCGATCGCGAGTTCAACTTGCTTCCGTATCTCCGATTCAAACTTGTCTTCCGAACCAACCACGTAGCCACCCGTATCGATCACTGTGAAATACTTACCTACCCATTCCGCGTAACCGTAATGGCGGTCACGAGTTACACCGGGAACGTCATCCATAATCGCCTGGCGCTTTTCAACGAGACGATTGAAGAGAGTTGATTTTCCGACATTAGGCCTGCCAACAATTGCTACGATGTTTGCCATGTGAAATTCAGAAGATTATTGTCGGGTTATTCAAAGTACCCAAACTGTCTGAGACGGTTTTTTTCCTTACGCCAGTTACCCGCTACTTTGACGTGCGTTTCCAGGAACACTTTCTTTCCGAAGAACGCTTCGAGGTCGCGGCGCGCTTCCGTACCTACTTTCTTCAGTGATGCCCCGCCCTTGCCGATGATGATGCCTTTTTGCGAATCACGCTCAACATATATCTGCGCGCTTATCCGGAGGATATCCGGTTCGTCTTTAAAAGAATTAATCGCCACCTCGGAGCTGTACGGAATCTCTTCTTCGTAGTTGAGGAAGATCTTTTCACGGATGATTTCCGAAGCAAAAAATCGTTCCGGTCGGTCTGTGAATTCGTCCTGCGGAAAGAACGGTGGATGCACGGGTAGTAGCGATTTGACCACATCCAGCAGACGAACGACGTTCACCCCGGATACGGCCGAGACGGGAATGATCTCCCGGACGTTGGGCAAGTGTTCGCGCCAATAGGTAATCTTGTCTTCCGCCTGGGAGCCTTTTGCCAGATCTACCTTGTTAACCACCAGCACAATAGGAGTTGTCAACTTCAGAAACCGTTTGAAGAGATCCTCTTCGTACTTATCCTGAAGCTCAACAACGAGCAAAATGACATCAGCGTCCTCGAGCGAAACTTTAACGAAGCTCATCATCGCGTCGTGGAGCGAATACCGCGGCTCCAGAATGCCGGGAGTGTCTGAGTAGACGATCTGGTAGTCCTCCCCATTCAGAATTCCCATGATACGATGCCGCGTCGTTTGCGCCTTCGCCGTTATAATCGATAAGTTCTCGCCCATGAGCTTGTTCATAAGCGACGATTTACCGACGTTGGGTTTACCGACAATACTGACGAACCCCGACTTAAAAGGCTTTTGTTCCATAGAAAGGGCAAAGTTACTTGTTTTTTACCACTAGGGGTCCTACTTTTGTGCCTCCACTTTGAAAAAGTACAGGAACTAAGCTGCGAAGAAGGCAGTTGTATATACTGAAGATATATCGCGGGGTGGAGCAGTAACTCGTTGGGCTCATATCCGCCAAACGGCGGACACAAGTTCGAGTTCAGCAGGGAGCGAGAAGAAAGAAGTTCTTAAAAAATATATCGCGGGGTGGAGCAGTTGGTAGCTCGTTGGGCTCATAACCCAAAGGTCACA
>JBIQJZ010000040.1:0-21045 GCA_044507115.1 Flammeovirgaceae bacterium
AATTGTATGCAAAGGCTAAACATCCGGTGATCGATATGATGCAAGTGCAGAAAAAGATCACCATGAAAGGCGGTACCATGCGACTCGGATCGTATGATTGCCGCATCCGGAAAGGCACGAAGGCGCACAATGCCTATGGCGAAACACTTATCCAGGAAAGGCATCGCCACCGGTACGAGTTCAACAACAAATACCTCGAGCAAATGGAGGCCGCAGGCATGAAAGCCGCCGGTATTAACCCAGATTCGGGACTTGTCGAGATCGTCGAATTGAAAGATCATCCATGGTTTGTCGGCGTTCAGTATCACCCTGAACTGCGCAGCACCGTACTCAACCCACATCCGCTGTTCGTGAAGTTTGTGGGTGCGGCACTCAGCCATAAGCGATCAATTTCTTAATATTGCACCCCACTTATATTTTATTAATAGTTATTGAGACAAAATGGACAGAAATTCGGCGATAGGCCTGACCTTAATTGCAGCGTTGTTACTGGTGTACTTCTACTGGTTCTCGCCGAAGCCCCAGCCGCCAGCCCCAGTGACCGAGCAACCTACCGTGCAGGCACCTACCCCGGCGGCACCGGATCAGGCTCCCGTCGCTGATAGCCTTCTCGCGTCGTCTTTCGGAGATCTCTCCGCGTTCGCGCGTGGCGCGGAGCAAGCGATTGAGGTGACGACAGAAGACCTTCGCGTCGTCTTTACCAACAAAGGCGGAATCATTCGCGAAACGGAGTTACTGCGATACAAAACCTACCATGGGAAGCCGCTGAAGCTTATCACTCCAGAGCGATCCCGGTTCGACCTGCTGACTCACTACCAAGGGAAAGATATCGATCTCTACGACTTGTATTACACCGGGAGTCAATCCCGTAATGGCGATACAACCGTCGTAACATTCGCCATTCAACTTGCAAATGGCTCGTCTCTGAAACACATCTACTCCATTCCCCCATCGGGTTATGAAATAAGATACAGGCTGGAACAGCGCGGATTCGGTGAACAGTTTGCCGGAAGCCACCTGACATTCCAGTGGGATAATAAAATCCCGCCGATGGAGAAGGATATCCACGACACGCGCAATAACTCCGGAATCGGATATTATGAAGTGAATGATGGCTACGATCACCTGACTGAACGATCATCCGGCACTGAACTTGAAACGCTGGTCCAACCGCTTAAGTGGGTTGCCATCAAACAAAAGTTCTTCCTTTCCAGCATCATTGCCGAGCATCATTTCTCGGGCGGTGAGGTCTCGTCAGTCACGAATGAGCAGGATACATCCCTCGTGGAGCATGCGAAAGTAAAACTGTTTATTCCAAAGACATCCCTTATCGCGGGAGAGACCGACTTCCGTTACTACATCGGACCAAACGACTACAAGACACTGGGAGACGTTGCTGATGATTTCGAGAAAAACGTATACCTCGGCTTCCCTCCTATTTTCTGGATTAACAAGTTTGTCATCTTCCCGGTGTTCCAGTTTCTCACCTCGGTCATATCCAACTACGGTGTAATCATCATCGTGTTGGTGCTGCTCCTGAAGCTGGTGCTTGCCCCGTTGTCATACAAATCGTACCTCAGTATGGCAAAAATGCGGGTACTGAAACCGGAACTCGATGAGATCAAACAGAAGAACGGCGACGACATGCAGAAGGTGCAGCAGGAGCAACTCAAGCTGTACCAGCAGGTTGGTGTCAACCCAATCAGCGGATGTATTCCTGTACTACTGCAAATGCCGATTCTTTTCGCGATGTTCTATCTGTTTCCGGCCAGTATTGAACTCCGGCAACAGCCGTTTCTGTGGGCAGAAGATCTGTCAACGTATGACTCTGTAATCAATTTACCCTTCGCGCTGCCATTCGGCGTTGGTGATCACATCAGCTTGTTCACGCTGCTCATGACGATCTCCACGCTGATCTATACCTGGCAGAACAACCAGCTGACTTCTGTTACAGGTCCAATGAAGTCGATGTCTTACATCATGCCGCTCATTTTCCTGTTCGTGTTGAACTCATTCCCGGCTGGCCTGACGTTCTATTACTTTATTTCCAACCTTGTCACGTTCGCACAACAGGCGATCATACGCCGGTTTGTCGACGAAGACAAGATCAAGTTAGTGCTGGAAGAGAATCGCAAGCGGATCGCTGCGGGCGGCGGTAAGAAATCGCGTTTCATGTCGCGCCTCGAGGAAGCTATGAAAGCCAGCGAAGAAACACGCCGAAAAGCCGAAGAGGAGCGCAAGAAGCGGAAGAAAAAGTAAAAGCAACGCGGAGTACTATTTTCCCGCGAGGGATGAATTCCGGTTTTTTCGACATTTAGTCCACAGGTTGTCAACCTATACGATCCCGATTCCACTGGATTTGTGTAGCGATTGTGGATAACACGTTCCACGGTGTTCCACGGCCCAAAGTTATTTCGGGTATATTTGTAGCCCCTTCCTTTCAATCGGAAGGGGCATTTTTTAATACTTCTTCGAATGGGAAAAATCATTGCGATTGCAAATCAAAAGGGGGGTGTAGGAAAGACGACATCGGCCATCAACCTCGCGGCGAGCCTGGCCGTTCTGGAGAGAAAGACGCTTCTGGTAGATGCTGATCCGCAGGCCAACTCTACGTCCGGTCTTGGATTGAATCCGAAAGATATACAGCAGAGCATCTACGAATGCATGGTCGACGGCGTCGATCCGCTTGACGCGATTGTGCCAAATGAGCTGAAGTACCTCGATATACTGCCGTCGCACATCGACCTCGTAGGTGCTGAAGTTGAGATGGTCAGCATCGAACAGCGAGAGGAAAAAATGCGCGACGCACTTGGCAAGATCAAAGACAAGTACGACTACATTATCATCGACTGTTCCCCTTCATTGGGCCTGATCACGATTAATGCGCTGACCGCAGCTGATTCAGTTATTATTCCGGTTCAGTGTGAATACTTCGCACTCGAAGGACTCGGCAAGTTGCTGAATACGATCAAGATCATCCAGACGCGCTTAAATCCCCGGCTTGAAATAGAAGGGATCCTTCTGACGTTGTATGATTCCCGGACAAGCCTGGGCAACCAGGTAGTTGAAGAAGTGCGGACCCATTTTCAGAAAATGACGTTCAAAACGATTATACCGCGAAATGTGAAGTTGAGCGAGTCGCCCAGTTTCGGATTACCCGCTATTGTGCACGATGCAGAAAGCAAAGGGGCGATCGCCTACCTCAACCTTGCCCATGAAATCCTTGACAAAAACGGCGTATCGAAATGAGTAAGAAAAAAGCATTAGGCAGAGGGCTGAGCGCCTTGTTGAGCGACAGTCGCACGGATGACAAGTTGGAGGTTGATATTCAGCCCCAGACGACAACCGCGAGCAAAACAGTGGCGACGGGAGCAATCGCCGAGATACCGGTGGACCAAATCGAAGTGAATCCGTTTCAGCCTCGCACTCACTTCGACGAGGCTGCCCTCCAGGAACTTGCTGAATCGATCAAGGTCCATGGCATTATCCAGCCAATTACCGTCCGACGCCTCTCAGGTAACCAGTACCAACTGATCTCCGGGGAGCGCCGCTTTCAGGCGTCGCGCCTCGCGGGCCTCAAGTCCATACCGGCATATATCCGCTCTGCGGACGACCAGCAAATGCTGGAAATGGCATTGATTGAGAACATCCAGCGCGAAAATCTGAATGCCATCGAGATCGCGTTGAGCTACCAGCGGCTCATCTCCGAATGCAACCTGAAGCAGGACGTACTCGGCGAACGCGTCGGCAAGAATCGCGCAACGGTGACAAATTACCTGCGTTTGCTCCGTCTGCCGCCCGATATACAGATCGCTGTCCGCGACAACCGACTGTCTATGGGACATGCGCGTGCGATAATCAACGTAGAAAACCCGGAAAAGCAACTTTACATCTTCAAGAAGACGCTGGACGAGGACCTGTCCGTTCGCAAGGTTGAGGAACTGGTTCGCGAAATGTCTCATCGCAAGGCAGAAAAACAGGAAAATCAGGAAGCAGGCTCCTCCACGCCGCCAAACCGGGAAATTTCGCAACTGCAATCGCGACTTTCTTCGCACTTTGGCACTCGCGTTGTTGTCAAGAGTGACGGTTCAAAAGGGGAAATCAAAGTTCCCTTCTTTTCCGTTGAAGACCTGAACAGGATCATTGATATCCTCAAAATGTCTTCGTGACGACAACTGCTACCTTGCACATTCATGAGCACCGGTTACCATTCGCATCTGACAGCACACGGTCGCCAATTACCGGGCGCAGTCGGAATGTTGGCGATCCTGCTGGCGGTCATCGGGTTCTCGCCGCTGCGGGCACAGGATACCACATCGGTGCAAGCCGACACAGTCATCATCGAAAAAGCACCAGCGTTCACGGGAGGGCCGGACACAGTCCTCATCGAATCGTACGCCAAACGCTACGATCCCGGTAAGGCAATCCTCTACGCGGCGGTCCTGCCGGGACTCGGACAGGTATATAACAAAAAGTACTGGAAACTGCCTTTGGTGTACGGTGGATTCTACGCGATCGGCTACGGACTGAATTTCTACAGCGACCTGCACACGGAATATCGCGGCTATCTCTTCCAAAACCTCGAAGAGCGGATCGGAGAGAACTCGACCAATCCCAACCTGCCACACAAAATGCGCAACATCACCACGGCGACACTACGCAACCAGGTTGACCGACTCCGGCGTGAGCGCGATTTCATGATCATCCTTATGGGCGGCATGTACATTCTTCAAATGATCGATGCCCATGTCGACGCCCATCTCAAGGAATTCGACCTAAACCCCCGCCTACAGGTGAGTCTGGAGCCTTCAATAGAAGCAAACCAACTGACCGGCAGGACCACGGGAGTAGCCCTTGTGGTGCGATTCTGAGGCGTGAGTGGTGAGTGGTGAGTCGTGAGTTAGGGCGTGCGGCTCGGCGTGACTTGCTTTGTTCGTCGTGGGTCACACTCACCTGCGCATAATTCAATTCACGAGCGGAGATACCGGATCAATCCCAAATAAACCAGACAACTTCAGAACAATGCACCACTCACCACTCACGACTCACGACTGACGCCTCACGCCTCACGCCTCACGATTCACCGCTCACGAAAAAAGCCGTACCTTACCGGCAAAAACAGTTAACCATGAACATAGTACTGATCGGCTACGGCAAGATGGGCAAGACGATAGAACGTATCGCAATTCAGCGCGGGCATGAGATCGCGGGTAGGATTGATATCGACAACACGGGTGATCTCGACACGGCGAATGCGGACGTGGCAATTGAATTCTCCCATCCCGACGCAGCTTATCAAAATGTCAGAAGGTGCCTTGAGCGCGGTATTCCGGTCGTATGTGGGACAACGGGTTGGCTGGACAAAAAGGAGGAGATCGAAAAACTCACGCTGGAGAAAGATGCGACTTTCTTCTACGCCTCAAATTATAGCCTTGGTGTCAATCTGTTCTTCAAACTGAATGAGCGCCTGGCCGCGATGATGAATCAGTTTCCCGCGTACGACGTCGCTATTGACGAAGTGCACCATATTGAGAAGAAGGATGCACCGAGTGGCACTGCCATCACGCTGGCAGAGGGCGTCATGGGTCAACTCGATCGCAAGCACAGGTGGGTAAAAGCAGGCGAAGGGGCACCCGAAGATCTGCAAATTCAATCCTTCCGACGCGACGATGTCCCCGGAACCCATATCGTCAAATACACGTCCGCAGTCGATGATATCGAAATAACGCATACTGCTCATACCCGCGAAGGGTTCGCGCTCGGCGCTGTGATGGTGGCAGAATGGCTCGTCGGGAAGAAAGGCATCCTGAATATGGATGACTTCCTTAAATTCTGATGGTATCCGGTGACAAATCCTCGAAAAACCACACGGATCGTACCGTTTCGAACCTACAGCGGGATTCGACGTTGATATACACTACCTTCGAGATTGTACCGATTACCGGTAATTTTCGTTTTATTTGCAAGCTTTGACACCTACGTGAACAAGTATGAACTGGAAGTTTTGGAAGAAATCTGCAACTCGTAAAACCACAGAAGTAAAGCCCAAATCGAAACTCAGAGAGTGGGGCGATGCCATCTTGTTTGCCGTCATTGCAGCGACATTGATTCGGTGGCTGATCATGGAGGCCTACACCATCCCGACCCCTTCTATGGAAAAATCCCTGCTGGTCGGTGACTTCCTTTTTGTAAGCAAGTTCCATTACGGCAGCCGGACAACAACAACACCTTTGCAGATCCCGCTCACACACCAGAAGATCTGGTTCACGGATATTCCGTCTTATTCTACGCTGATCCAGTTGCCGCAGTACCGGCTGCCGGGTCTCAGCAAGGTAAAACGCAACGATGTGGTGGTATTCAACGTCCCTCCCATCAGCCTGAATGACAATGTTTCGTATCCCGTCGACCTCAAAACCAACTACATCAAACGATGCGTCGCGATCCCTGGTGATACGCTGAAGATCGTCGATCGCCAGGTGTACGTCAATGGCACTCCATCTGAAAACCCGCCGCTGATGCAGTTCAGCTACGTCGTTACAGCAAACAACGATATCAATGATCGCGTATTAAAACGCTACAAGATATACGATGCGCAAGTCATCGGACGGACATCCAACTCAGTGATCTACCTGATGAATATCACCGAAGAGACGGCCGCGGAACTTCGCGCACTGAATTTCATTCAGGATGTGAAGATCGGAACAATAAACGGTCAATATCCTGTCGGCCCGAGAACAGCGGAGATGGTTGAGGATACCATCTTTCCGGACGCAAAAATGTTTCCATGGAACGGCGATTTCTACGGACCGCTGGTTATTCCCAGCGAAGGGATGACTATCACCCTGGACGAAAAAATGGTCGCGATGTACGGCAGCACGATCGCTGACTACGATTTCAATGAGAATGTGGAGATCAGGGAAGGAAAACTCTATATCGACGGCCAGCACATCACGGAGTACACATTTAAGCAGAACTACTACTTCATGATGGGCGACAATCGGCACAACTCGCTTGACTCGCGGTACTGGGGTTTTGTCCCCGAAGATCACATCGTCGGTAAGGCGTTCTTCATCTGGCTATCCATTGATCGCGAAGCCAGCTTCCTGGAGAAGATCAGATGGAACCGATTCTTTCAGCTGATCGAATAGGCCTTACCAGTTGATCTCTTCCTTGCCCTGACTTCTCAGGAAAGCATTCGCTTTGCTGAAATGTTTGCACCCAAAAAAGCCTCGGTCCGCTGAAAATGGTGAGGGATGCGCCGACATGAGTACGAGGTGCTTGTTGCGGTCGATCACCATTCCCTTCTTTTGTGCGTACGCGCCCCAAAGCAGGAATACCACACCTTCCTTCTCATCGGATATTTTACGGATAACCGCATCGGTAAATGTTTCCCATCCCCGATTCTGATGTGAGCCGGGTGTATTCTCCCGTACAGTTAGCGTGGCATTGAGCAGCAGCACACCCTGTCGTGCCCAACGTTCCAGATCACCCGATGCCGGAATCGGCTTTCCAAGATCAGCGCGTATTTCTTTGAAGATATTCAACAGCGAGGGTGGAAAACGTTGCCCTTCAGCGACGGAGAAACAAAGGCCGTTCGCCTGTCCGGGACCGTGATACGGGTCCTGTCCGATGATCACGACTTTTATATCAGAAAAATCACAACTGTCGAAAGCCTTGAAAATATCGGCACCTCTCGGATAGATGGTCCGGCTTTTGTACTCATCTCTGACAAAGGCCGTCAGTTGTTGGAAATAGGGCTGCTCAAACTCTTCTGACAGCAGAGCCTTCCACGAAGAGGCAATTCGTACGTCCATGGACGCGAAGTTAACCAATGGACCGCAACCGATCGCCGAATAAGGCGGTTGAAACCGTGATTTTCACGGGGGATTCTCCGCGGTGGAAAGAAGTTTACAAGGGAGGGCTTGGAATTGCAAAAAATTAATATTTTTGAACTGTATGGTAACGGAAATCACACAGGGAATAAAGGTAACAGTGGAGTCGGAGTACCAACCAGCGTACTCCAGTCCAACGCAGTTCCACTATGTTTTCACATACCGCATTACCATTGAGAATCAAAGTGAAAACACCATCCAACTCATGCGCAGGCATTGGCATATTTATGATGCAGGCTTCACCATGCGCGAGGTTGAAGGCGAAGGAGTCGTCGGGCAACAACCCGTGATAGAACCCGGGCAGACACATCAGTATGTTTCGGGATGCAATCTGAAATCGGGGATTGGTAAAATGTCGGGTTCCTATCTCATGGAACGCGTGGTTGATGGCACGACGATGCAGGTAAATATTCCTGAGTTCACGATGATTGTGCCCCTCCGGCTGAACTGATTCGTGTGTATCTCTTCCGGGTCAGGTCGTTTCTATCGTATTGGCTGAATGCCGTCGACGAGCACTCACTTCACTCACCGTTTCTCTTCGACTTCTACACGTCGGTCATTAAAGCCCGTTCCCTCCCCTCTCAGTATTCAGACATCGAACGTCTTCGCCAAGAGCTCCTTCGGGACCATCGGTCAATCCAAATCGTCGACTTCGGTAGCGGCTCGGGCCGAAAACCCACTCGAACGATCGCGGAAATTGCACGCGTAAGTCTCAGCACGCCGAAATTCTCAGCTATCTATGATCGCCTGGCCAGGTATATCCAAGCGAAAAATATTGTTGAATTGGGAACATCTCTTGGAATCAATACGCTTTATCTCGCAAACAGTCGCGATGCGAAGGTGACTACCTTTGAAGGTTCGCCAGCCGTTGCCGACCTGGCCTCTCTGACATTCGAGTTTGTCAATGCGCCTGTTGAGTTAATCGTCGGCAACATTGATCACACATTGCCCCAATTTTTGCAGCGCAAAGAAAAAATTGATCTTGCCTTCATTGATGCTAACCACCGCTTTGACCCCACGATACGCTATTTTGAGTGGTTGCTCGAAAAGACAGGCGAGCAGAGTGTAATTGTGTTGGACGACATCCATCACTCGCCGGAGATGGTCCGTGCCTGGCAGACTGTTCGGAGTCACCGACTTGTACACGCGTCAGTGGACCTCTACCGCTGCGGGATTGTTTTTTTTGATCCATCACTAAACAAACAACACGTTATCTTACAGGTGTAGCCGTTGAAATACAGCGATTAATGCCCTATTTTTGCCGGCACTATCCGTTTGAAATCCAACGAGTAACCTGATCATTACCACGATATGACTGAGACTGCCGAAAACCAGACCCCTGACCCGTCGCCCAGGAAAAGCAACCGGCTGCCGGTGATTATTGCCCTGATGGCGATCGTGATCATCATCCAGGGTATCAAGATCTACCTCGATACCAAGGAAAAACAAGAGGTAAGGACACAGCTGATCACTACAGAGGAAGAGTTGGCAACGACGATGCAAAGGTTGACGGAGATCAGTCAGGAGCTCGACGAGAAGATCGCGCAGGTGGCCAAACTCGGCGGCGACGTGTCTGATCTGGAACAGGCAAAGGAGGAGATTGAGGAGGAACTGCGGAGAACAAAACGCGCTACAGGCAAGGAGATCAAGGCACTCAAGGATCGTGTGGAGGGATACGAACTCCTGCTGCGCAACAAGGACGAAGAGATCGCCAAACTGGAATCCGTGAACAAAGAATTGCTGACGGAAAACCGGACACTGAAAACAACACAAAATCGCCTTGGCGATTCCATCAATCGCCTCTCTCAATCCAAGGAAGAACTCGCAACCAAGGTCGCTATTGCTTCACAACTGAAGGCGGAAAACATCCGTATCGTTTCGGTTAACGACCGCGGTCGCGAACGCAATTCCCCGTTTCGAACGAAGCAACTCGACCAGCTCAAGATCGAGTTCAATCTGGCGGAGAACAGCGTAGCTCCGATTGAGGGCAAGAAGATCATGATCAGAATCATAGACGAAAACGATCAGGTGCTGTTCGATGTCGCCCGCGGATCTGGTACATTTATCTTCAATGGCAAAGAGGAATTCTACACCGCGTCACAGGAGGTACTGTTCGACAACACGCGTCAAAAGCTGACCTTCTTCTACGAGAAGGGGTCGGACTACGCGCCAGGAGCGTATACCCTCGAAATCTACACAGACGACTACCGAATGGGCCGCGGTGAGTTTGTGGTGCGTTGATTGAAACGCGTCCGGCTTCTATTCACTCCGCACGCGCTTGAAGACGATTGTGTCAGTCGGGAGTTTCTCCAGTCTGTAGTTACCGGTGTCAACTCGTAGTTGTTCATTCCCCTGCACGAGACTTGCGACTCCTTCGCTGGTTACATCAGTTCCGTACAGATACAAATGGTCGAGATTCTTCAGGTCCCGAAACGTGGCGATGGACGCATCGGAGATGCGCGTGCCAACAATACTTAACCGTCGAAGTTCTTTCAATGGCCGAAGCGTGGCGAGCCCCGCATCTGTGATCGAAGTACTATTCAGATTGAGAACCCGAAGGTTGGTAAGCTTAGCCAGGGACTGCAACTGCCGATCGTCAATCGGTGTATGACTGAAATTGAGGGAGACCAGCTGTTCACTAATGCGTATGAGCGCCTCGACTTGCTCGTCAGTGATCGTTCGGACACCCGTGAGGTTCACGACCACATAATTACTCCCTGTGGCGAGCGGCATCGCGTTGATCGCAGCTTTGCGAAGTATGTCCAGCGACGTCGCGCTAATAGCACTGACCTGTCCCTCGGGTATCCAGGACTTCTGCGGAGGCTCCTGCATGGCTTTGATAATGGTTTCGATCTTTCCACTGCTGGTAAATGCGTTCACCGGCTTGTCAAAACTTGCATTTCCTTCGACCCAATACTGAATCAGTGCTATCTCCGAAGATGAAAGTTGCGTCTTCTCGCGCGGGGGCATGTGATCGTCATGTTCGATGGGAAGTGTCAGCCGGTGGTAGAGTGAGCTCGAGTCAGCGGGGCCCTCCCGCAACACGGGGCCGTTCTTCCCTCCTTTCATGATGTACTCCGCCCGATCAAGTCGCAAGTCACCCTTCTGACCAGCCGAACTGTGGCAATCGTAACAGCGCGATGCGAGGATCGGTTGAATTACATCTGTGTAATAAACCGCCTGACTCACGTCGTTGATTGCGCGGATTTTTTCCACGGGATCCTGCTCGCTGTTGCGGTTCATCAATAACGCCACGGACAAATAATCTTCGCCGTGTGTGAGCGATCCCCCCCAATGTCCCGTGATCACGAGCGACAACATTAGGGGCACCGAAAGCGCTAACTTCACTCGTCTGCGATTTTGGGCAGAGTCCACCCAATATTTTACTTTCGGCCGGACGACGTATACGACGAATGCCAGTACGGCGGTGATAATTCCAAAGTTCTGGTGACGGTCGGCTATAACCTGCTCGTACCCCCCCTCCTTACGGAGGAAAAATCCGGTGATTGCCGCGGCGGCGGCAAATACAGCGCCCCAGAACAGGGCGGGTTGGACCGCTTTTCGCAGTCGCTTGAACCCTTTGGAAAACGACAGGCATTCGAAAAGAAACGCGAGAAAAAGAATTCCAATAGGAAGATGGACGAATAAAGGGTGAAAGCGCCCAAAGAAAGTCATCAAAAAATCCATGTAATTCAGGTATATCGTCCGTGCACCTTCCGACAATTGCAGTTCAAGTCTAACTGCCCGTCTACGGGTTTCTCACGTGCAGTACCGAAAGATAACTAATACCGCGGATATGAGTTCACTTACAGCGAGGAACGTTTTTCATTCCTTCATAATCACTTCATCGAGGTTCAACAATGCATTCGCGACAACAACCATCGCGGCCTGTTCGACGCTACCGGCATCGCTCGCCGTGATGGAGCGAACGGCGTCGGAGTTCTCACGATATGTCGTCATCGCTTCATCGTGTAGTGCAACCAGGGTGCTGAGCTTCGCACCGGATATCTCCTGAAACTTCAGCAACCAATACCCCCGCGCTATCGCCTTCTCTCGCGACTCCGGAGCATACTCCATCATGCGCAACGCCAGAGCCCGGGCCGACTCGACGAACACAGGATCGTTCAGCGTTACGAGCGCTTGCAACGGGGTGTTTGTACGGATTCGTCTGCCCACACACACCTCGCGACTTGATCCATCGAACGTGATCATCGACGGGTATGGACTAGTGCGTTTGATAAATGTATAGACACCACGTCGATGGCGATCTTCGCCCTCGCTCAGGGTCCATTGCTCCCCGTTGTAGACCGACATCCAAATGCCCTCCGGCTGATGCGGCATTACACTCTTCCCATACATTCGGTTACTGAGAATACCGCTCGCCGCCAGCGCCTGGTCGCGCACTTGCTCGGCCGACAACCGGACTCTTGGAGCACGGGCAAGCCATACATTTCGGGAGTCTGTTGCCAGCGCCTCTGGCGTCACTCGCGAATCCTGTCGATAGGTAGCTGACAGCAAAATCTCGCGTAAGAACTTTTTTATGCTCCACCGGTGATGATCCATAAGACGCAGCGCTAACCAATCGAGTAATTCAGGGTGTGTAGGCGACGCGCCTTGTGTACCGAAGTCCTCCAGGGTCTCGATAAGACCGTATCCGAAAATCTGTTCCCAGAAACGATTGGCCATCACTCGCGCAGTCAGCGGATTATCTTTACTCACCAGCCAGCGGGCAAAGGAAAGGCGATCACTTATAGTAAGACCTTTCGGGTTCAGCGACTCTGGTACGCCGGGTTCGACGAGGGCACCTTTCACGAGCCAATTACCGCGTTCAAAAACCCGGGTTTCCCGCGCAAAGTCGCCGGTTCCCTCGACGAATACCGGCGTATTATCGACCTGCGTGTTTAACAATTGGAGAATATCCCTGTGCACCGATGTCGACGGCAACGCTTCCTGGAATGAAAACCACTCGATTGAGCAGACAGTTTGGTCTCTCTGCAGTGCGGGATTGCGGAAGACAAAGTAAAGATCATGCACACCGGAAACGGGGGCTAACGGAATGTCTGCAATACGGCTTCCGTTGGTCAAGTCGGGTGCAAGGCTGCCGATAACCTTTCCGGTGGGACCGTCAAGATGAATCGAAAATGATCCGCCCGGCCGCCGCATTGAGTAGTTGATAAAGAGGTGGCGCTTGTTGTCGAGATCCACTTGACTAAGACGAGCATATCCATTGGGTCGGACGCTCAACCACTTGTACCCGTTTAGCTCACCGTTTTCAAAATCATCACAGTGGTGAGCGTGTATCTTCGGTTCCAGAGTCTTCAGGAAACGCGCGATCGCCACTGAGCGATCGCTGTCGACATTCTCCCGGACCCACGCGACTACATTGTCGAGCCGCTGTTGATCGTCTTCCTCATACATTCTGAGCAGCGGATGTTCTCCTGCTACGTCTTCGTCGCGCGTATTGTTAAAAAAGGCAAAGGATTTATAATACTCCTCAAAACGGATCGGGTCATACGGATGGCTGTGGCATTGCACGCAACTCATGGTCGTGCTCTGAAAGATCTCCCATGTCGTGCCCACCCGGTCGATCACTGCTGCAGTGCGAAACTCTTCATCATCCGTGCCACCCTCATCGTTGTTCATCGTGTTACGATGAAACGCAGTGGCAATCATTTGGTCATCTGTGGGATTGGGTAACATGTCTCCGGCCAGTTGTTCGACCGCAAACTGATCAAATGGCATATCCGCATTGAAGCTCTTGATCACGTAGTCGCGATATCGCCAGATCACACGCGAGGGATCGGCCTCGTACCCCTTGGTGTCAGCGTACCGCGCGAGATCGAGCCACCACGAAGCCCACTTCTCGCCAAAGTGAGGGGAAGACAGCAGGTTGTCGACGAGCTTTTCATAAGCCGTGGAGGTAGTATCTTTCAGAAATGCATCCGCTTGTTCCGGCGTCGGCGGCAGTCCGATCAGGTCGAGATAAACGCGCCTCATCAGCGTCGGTTTGCCTGCCTCCGGCGATGGCTTCAATCCTAATGGTTGGAGTTTTTCCAAAATAAAATAGTCAATATCGTTTTGCGCCCAATCCGCGACAGGACTTCCCGCAACAGCAAGTCGCGACACAGACCGCGGCACCTCCACCGGGCGGGGGGGATCATAGGCCCAGTGATCTCCCCACTCGGCCCCCTGATCGATCCAATTACTTAGTATGCTGATCTCCTCGGGTGTAAGGGGTTCCCCCCGGTAAGGCATGCGCAATTCGGGGTCGGTTTCCCGGATTCTCCGGATCATTTCACTCCGCCCTGCATCGCCCGGGACGATTGGGAACTTCCCGGATTCTGCCGCAACCAGCGCGTCTTCCGGGAAGAGTACGCTGAACCCGCCGTTCTGTTTTACACCCCCGTGGCAGCTGATACAGCGCTTGTTCAAAATAGGTTTGACCTGCGTGCTGAAGTCAACCTTTTCAGGTGTACAGGCAGCCATTGTGCCCACAAGGAGCAAAACCCGGCATATGGAACGAGAAATCCATTGCATTTCCCTAAAATAGAGCAAAATACGGCGTTGTAAAACCTTTCGGTAGATTACACACAGGTCGAAAAAGGTGAATTTTCGGGTCCGGCTTTTAAAATACCGCCTCTTTCCCTACTTTTGCAGGCTCAAAACCAAAAAAGAGAAGTATGAACAATTATGAGACGGTATTCATCTTAAATCCCGTTTTGTCTGAAGAACAGGCAAAGGATACTGTCGAGAAGTTCGTCAAGGTTCTGACCAAGGCAAAAGCCGAGATCATCAACAATGAAAACTGGGGCTTGAGAAAGTTGGCGTATCCGATCAACAAGAAGTCCACCGGTTTTTACAACCTTATCGAATTTCAGGCAGATCCTCAGGTGATCAACACCCTGGAAACGGAGTACAGGCGCGACGAATCAGTCATGCGCTTTTTGACCACAGTACTTGACAAGCACGCTGTTGTCTACAACGAACGGAGACGCAAAGGCGAATTCAAGAACAAGGAAAACAAAAAACCTGCAAAAAAAGCTGAGGAGGAAGCTAGGCGATGACATTAATGAACGAACCGATAAAGCGTGCTGAGGTTAAACCGAAGTACTGCCGCTTTAAGAAAAATGGTATCAAGTATATCGATTACAAGGACCCGGATTTCTTGCTCAAATTCATCAACGAGCAGGGAAAAATCCTTCCTCGCCGTCTGACCGGCACGAGTCTGAAGTTTCAGAAGAAGGTGGCGCAGGCGGTTAAACGCGCGCGTCATCTGGCCATCCTTCCGTATGTGGGTGACTCACTGAAGTAATCGCTAACTGATAAAGAGTACGAACATGGAAGTAATATTAAAACAAGACATTTCGGGTCTTGGCTACAAGAACGACATCGTCAAAGTAAAAGACGGCTACGGAAGGAATTATCTGATCCCGAATGGGTACGCTTCAATCGCTAATGATTCGAACCGCCGCCAGGTAGAGGAGAATGTGCGACAAATGGCACACAAAGCGGCGAAACTGAAGCAGGACGCAGAGGCTCTCGCCAGCAAGATCGGTGATTTCGTCGCCGAGATCAAAACGAAAGCAGGTGAGTCTGGTAAGATCTTCGGCGCGATTACTGCACTCCAGATCTCCGACACGCTAAAGGCGAAGGGTTTCGATATCGACCGCAAGAAGGTGGTCTTGAAGGAGTCCCCCAAGCAGATCGGTACCTACTCGGCAATTCTCGACCTTCACAAGGAAGTAAAACACGAGATCAAAGTAGTTGTTTCTGCCGAGGATTAATCCTGAGTATACAACGTATAACGAAAAAGTCCGTCGCGATGAACGCGTCGGACTTTTTTCATTCTACTTCGCCCAAAAAGCTCTCTCCCAGAAAAGGGTACGCGCACGATGACCGCACTTATAAAGAAAGTTTCATCTTACCGGCCAATTCCCTTTCTTTAGGGCCTGATGCGAAAGATGACATTTCTCCTGTTGTGTGTGTTCGCCGGCGCGGCTACACCAGCATTCCCCCAATCCAAGAAAGACCTTCTGGCTGAGGTCGCAGCTCTTCGCTCGCAGCTCAATGCGTTGCAAGCGGAGAATACCGAGCTCAAGAAGCCATTCGAAGTAAACCTGAGCGACTCCACAGAACATGTCAGCTATTGTTTCGGCGTTGTGCTTGGCAAGAATTTCAAAGACACAGGCCTCGACTCACTCGACTTAGAAGCGTTTCAAGTGGCCATGCGGGATGTGATCGCCGGGCGACAACCGAAGGTTCTCCCGCGCGAGGCGGAAGCAGTCATGCATCGGTACATGCAGGCCGCGATGATGAAGCGCAGTGCAGTCGCAAAAGCCCAAAGCCAGGAATTTCTTGACGAAAACAAAGCCAAGGAGGGTGTAAAGACTACGGAATCAGGGTTGCAATACCAGGTCTTGGAAAATGGTGCCGGAAAATCGCCCACTCCGGCAGACCGCGTGACAGTCCATTACACAGGGAAACTGATCGATGGGACAGTGTTCGACAGTTCCGTGCAGCGCGGACAACCGGCTACTTTCCGAGTCAATCAGGTAATACCCGGCTGGACGGAAGCGCTTCAAATGATGAAGGAGGGCGACAAGTGGTTGCTCTACATCCCCTACACGCTTGGTTATGGCGAACGCGGATCTCCTCCACAAATCCCGCCGTTCTCTACGCTGATCTTCGAAGTAGAACTGATGAAGGTAAATTAGCTGTCTCAGACGGGATCAACGTCGGCTATGAATCGGGCGTTTCGGAACGCTGTCTTCTTCGAAAGAAGGCTGATATTTTCCTGAACGATTTCCTTCACCTTGGAAAGATCTGCCTTTCCGCGAACAATCTTTAGAAGGACAGTCATCAGATACTGGTTCCGTATCCGGGCGATCATAGGCTCTCCAGGCCCGAATATCTTCACTATCGACAAACGTTCGCGAAGCGCTTCTGCCAACAGACGTGCGGCATCATGACAAACCTTCTTGTCTGAATGCTTGATGGTAATTTCGATCAACCGGGTAAAAGGAGGATAGTCATGCTGCCGGCGATCAGCAAGTTGTGTGTTGTAAAAAGCTTCGAAGTTATTCTCCAGCACGAACCTGAGCACAGGGTGGTCCGGGCTTGACGTCTGAATCACTACCTGCCCCTGCTTGGCCCGCCTGCCCGCCCGCCCGCTAACCTGCGTGATCAGCTGATAAGCGCGCTCGTGCGAACGAAAGTCTGGAAAATGCATCATCCTGTCCGCGTTGAATACGCCCACGAGACTAACGCGGTCGAAGTCCAGACCCTTGGTTACCATTTGAGTGCCTACGAGAATATCCGTTTCTCCATTCTCGAATGCTGTAAGAATTTTCTCATAGCCACTTCTGTTGCGCGTGGTATCGAGATCCATGCGCTGTATCCTCGCGTCGGGAAAAAAACTTGTCAATTCTTCCTCAAGCTTCTCAGTGCCGTATCCGATCGTCCGCAGCCGCGGCGACGTGCAGGTCGGGCAATTATGAGGAACCGTTTCACGGTATCCGCAATAGTGACAAACCAAGGCGCGCCGGAACTGGTGATACGTCAGGCTGACGGCACAGTTTACGCACTTCTGAACCCATCCGCAATCTTCACATGTCATCATCGGCGAATAGCCGCGTCGATTCTGAAAGATGATCACCTGTTCCTTCCGCTGCAAAGCGTTGTCGATATGTTGAAAGAGCACCTGCGAAAATTCACCTTTAAGAGACTTCTTCTTTCGTTCGGCGCTCATATTCGCGAGCACGATCTGCGGTAACGCCACTTCTCCGAATCGCTTGTCCAGTGTTACAAGACCATATCGGTTTTGCCGGGCGTGATAATACGTTTCGATCGAAGGAGTAGCGGAACCCAGAAGTACTTTTGCGTGATGCAGCTGGCCCAACACCATCGCTACGTCACGCGCGTGATAGCGCGGTGCAGGCTCCTGTTGTTTGTACGATGCTTCGTGCTCCTCATCCACAATGATGAGTCCAAGGTTATCGAATGGAAGCAATACGGATGATCGGACTCCCACGACAAACCGGAACTTTCCACTGAGTACTCCGTTCCACACCTCTACGCGCTCGTTATCGGAAAACCGCGAGTGGTAAACCCCCATGGTACTTCCGAATATCTTTTTCAATCGCTGTACAATCTGGGTGGTAAGCGCGATTTCCGGGAGCAACAATAAAACCTGCGTGTCGCTCTCAAGTGCCTTCCGAATCAGACTAATATAGATTTCGGTCTTTCCGCTACCGGTAACACCGTGCAGCAAAACGGCTGGCTGTGTATCAAAAAGTTTGACGATCTCCTGCAGGGCTCGCTCCTGGTGCTCGCTCAGGACGATGACCGGCGGATGGCTTGCGTCTTCGAATCCAAACCGGGGAACAACAGTTTCGAACTCTTCCAAAACACCATTGCGCACAAGCGTTGCCAGCGACGACTCGGAAGCACCTCCTTGGAGCAGCGACTTTTTCGATATCCCCGCTTTGTTGGACTCGGGATGCTGCAGCACCGGCACATCCTGAAGATACTTCAACATAATAGCTTCCTGCCCGGGTCGTGACGAAATCTTTTCAAAAAGTTGCTCCAGAAGACGGCGGTCGTTCATACTCTCGACTAGTCGGACTCTTTTTTCCGTCCGGGGCCGGAACTTCTCCTTCACCTCTTCGAAGAGAATAATCGCCTCCTTCGCTGAAAGTGATTTGAGAATGCTGAAGATATACTTCACCCCGAGGAATTTCGATATCTCCGAGTACGTCATCGTTCCGTTCCCGAGTCGCTGGATCAGCATGACCTCCTTCTCTGAAAAATCGAGTGTACTCTCCTCCAGACTAAAAGCCGGGTGAAGTTGTACCATTGATTCGCTCGAGAGTTTGAGACCCGCCGGAAGAGCTGCGTTCATCACTTCCCCGAGGGTACACATGTAGTAGTCGGCTATCCACTGAAACAACTTCAGTTGTGTCTCGCTGACCGACGGAAACTCGTCCAGGACCTCCAGAATGTATTTTGCTTCAAAATCCTTTGGCGGATCACCGTGAACATCGAGAATCAGTCCCGTGATGATCTTCCGATCGCCAAATTGAACGATCGCCCGCTGACCCGGGCGAACATTCTCATTCATATCGAAAGGGACCCGATACGTAAACAAGCGCGGCACCGGCACGGGCAAAAGCAACTCTGCGAAGAGCGTCTTCCTCGGGGTGTCGGTTTCAAACATTTCCACAATCAAAGTAAATCAAAACCGTCAATGCCACCAAGGATCAACCGTTGTTGCGCTGTAACACTCATTTCAGCAACTGATCCAACGCTTCTGTTACGGTGTGGACGGGCCGCTGACAGGTCTTGTTGTAGCATACGTAGATCGTGAGCCGGTCGTCAATCGCAGTTTTTCCATCCAGCAGCGGGAGCGTTCCTGACATCTCTCCCCCCATTGCCAGTGCAAAAGGCTGATAGCCGGCAAAGAATTCTCGGCCAGCACGTGCTGCACCCGTTCCGACAAAAGCTACCTCCGCTATTCCATGCTTCATCTCGGCATACACGATTCCCCAGTTTGACATGTAATTTGGCTCCGAAATGATCAAGTGCTCCATTGGGAAAACCATCTTTTGGGCCATGGATTTCCAGCTCTCGTCGTCGAACATCGTACCCATATGGAAGAGGTTTTGTGCCATCACTGAGTTGGATGCCGGAATCACATTGTCGAATATCTCCTTGCGTGAAGCGATCAGCTTTTCAGCGTCACGGCTTGTGTACTGAAAGTAACCGTCTTCGGAGTCATAGAAATGCTCGATGGTGTGTCGCAGGAACGCCTGCGCGCGATGGATCCAGTATTCATCAAACGTCACCTGGTACAGGTTGGTGCAAGCCTGAATCACGTAAGCGTAGTCGTCGAGGAACGCCTTAACATGCGAGCGCTTCTCCTTAAATGATCTGAAAAGCGTCAAACCTTCCATCAGCTCATTTTCCAGAAATCGCATATTCTTTAATGCGGCCTCCAGGAAGCGCTCATCACCGAGCGCGCGGTACGCGTCTACAAGTCCGATCACTGTCATGGCATTCCAACTTGTAATGACTTTGTCGTCAAGTCCGGGTCGGACACGTTTATCTCGTTCTGCCAGCAGCTTGTCTTTGAGCTTTCTCAGTCTTTCATTCCAGGCTTCAGGCGTGAGTGAGTGCTTTTTCAGAAAATCTTCTTCAGGCTGAACACGGATCAACACGTTTTTTCCAGGTTCCCAGTTCCCTTCCTCTCTGACCGAGTAGTAGTCGTTTAGAAGCGCGGCATCGTCGCTGAGAATCGTGTCGAGTTCGGGTTTACTCCATATATAGAATTTTCCCTCCTCCCCCTCGCTATCCGCGTCAAGAGCTGAATAAAAACCTCCTGATGAATTCATCATCTCTCCCTGAAGCCACTCGAACGTCTCTACAACAACAGCCTTGAATTCGGGGTCCTGCGTAATCGCATATGCCTCCGAATACAACGTCATAAGTTGCGCATTGTCATAGAGCATTTTCTCAAAATGCGGTACAAACCAATATTGATCTACGGAGTAGCGAGCAAATCCCCCTCCGATATGATCGAAAATTCCACCCATCGCAATCTTCTTCAGCGTGAACACGGAATGGCGAAGCGCGTCTTGCTCCCCTGAGAGACGGTAGAAGCGAAGCAGCCACCGCCAGAGCGACGGCATCACAAATTTCGGGGCCTTAGCCAAACCGCCCCAGGCGGTATCAAATGAGGGCTGAAGCTTGCCATAACTTTCGTCGAGCGCCTCGCGCAACGCACGGGATAGGGGTTCCTGTTGGAGTTTTCCGATACCTTGGTTGGCGAGGTGGTTCGCCAGCTCGCCGGCAGAAGACTCCACCTCCTCCCGCCGCGTTGCGAATGCATGGCTCACACCGCGGATAACCTGAAGCCACTGTTCAGGAGGAAAATACGTCCCTCCGTAAAAAGGCTTCTGATCCGGTGTCAGAAAAACGTTGAGCGGCCAGCCACCCTGCATGCCCATTGCCTGGACCGCGTCCATATAGATCTGGTCAATGTCTGGCCGTTCTTCCCGGTCGACCTTTATGCAGACCAGCGTTTCATTCATCACATTCGCGATATCGTCTTTTTCAAACACTTCGCGTTCCATCACATGACACCAGTGGCAAGAAG